>NZ_JADYUH010000015.1 GCF_021531665.1 Prevotellamassilia timonensis | reverse complement strand
CATTAATGTTTCAAAAAGGCGGTCCTTTCGTCTTTCGCCCTTAGTCTCTTTGTCTCTTAGTCTCTTTGACTCTTTGACTCTCAATGCAAGGTTCAATGTATAGTTTGTGTATAGTTTGTGTATAGTTTGGAGCACAAACTATACATTCCGTAACGCACGGAAAATCAGAGGAATGTAGGGTTTGTGTAGGGTTTTGTGTATAGTTTGTATAGTTTTTTTGTTTTTCCTTTTTTATACGTATATAGATGTTGCGCGTGAGTTCAAAACCAAACGGCAGGGAGTCAGCCGTCACCGTTCTTGGCTCAGCCGTCACTGTTCTTGGCTCAGCCGTCACTGTTCTTGGCTCATCGGTCACCGATTGACCGGTCACGGACAGCAAGATGAGGGGAATGGTTCATCCCCAACGACAAAAGGCTGCGCCGAGCGCAGCCTTTTATCAAGTGGATGTGGGAGGAGATTATTCTTCCCAGGGGAATTCGTTCCAGTTTTCTTCTGAGCCGTCCACGAACTCATCTCTTCTGTTGGAGAGTTGGATGCCGTCACCCTGGACGTTGGATGCGGTGAGCATCATGGAGTGTTCGGAGAATATCTCAAGGGAAGTGAATTGAGGTGCAATATATTTCTTTTTCATAGTTCCGAATGTTTAATAATTATTTTACAAGCACTTTCTTGCCATTGAGAATGTAGATGCCCTTGGCAGCCTTGTTCACTCTGCGTCCACTGAGGTCGTAGATGGCGTTTTTAGCGTCAGCACCTGCTTCGATTTGTTCGATTCCGGTGGTGGTGCCGTTGAAGGGGAATCCGTTCACGGCTTGCGAGCCTGCGTGTGTGCTCTTGGCGAGTTTGAGGTAGGCTTTGTGTGCACCGTTGGTGAAGGCAGCGCCGGTGGGGTTCATCCAATAGAAGCCGACAGAAGCGAGTTCGCTGTTTGCGTTGAGGGAGAGACCGTAGAAGTAGTAGGCGTCATCGTCCGTGATGGGAGTTTCTACGTCAGTTCCTTCAAGTTCGTTCTTGTCAAGGTCCTTGTAAGAGTCCTCTGTGGAAGAGGTGAACAACAAGGCATTGTTTCCGGCAGGAGCCTTAATCACGAGCGGTTCGTTGGCGGGAACAACTTGTGCGGGAGCGTATACATCTGCAATGTTACCTGCATTCCAAACATATCCGGTAGCACCGGCAGGCATGGTGAAAGCCTTAGCGGAATTGAAGTAGGTGGCATAGCCGGCATCAGAAACAGCGAGGTTGTAGCCGGTTTCTTCGACGTCAATATCGTTGAATACATTCAACTGAAGTGTTGTATTAAATTTGCCGGGGAAGCCATAGAGGTTTACAATGGCATTGGTCGTGCTCAAGGCAGTTGCGCTCAAACCGTCTTTCTTGTCATAGACTGCATATTCCTCACTGTCTTGAGAGATAGTGGCATTTCTGGAGGAGAGGGCAGAAGAGACAATGGCATTTTGCACCAAGACGAACATACTTTCGTATTTGTCGTAATCCGCATTCAAATCAGCCAAGGTGACAATCTCTGCAGCGGGAACAGTAGCAGATTCGGGAATGATGGTGCCCCAGTCGATGGAGGTGATTTCACGCAGCCCGTTGTAGAGTTTTGCTTTTCCGGAAACCACACCGGTGTAGCTCTTGCCTTCCGTCAAGCGGTGTCCCTTAACATAAATCAGAATAGCGGCATCAGCATCCTGCAGATAGGCATTGTTCGCGTCGGCATAAGTGATGACGGCGTTGTTCAATCTAACCTTGAAATCAATTTCGGATTCGCTGGTGATGAGGGTTTTCAGTCCGGAGATGGAATTCGGCCAAACACTGATGGTGTAGGAAGCCTCATCGGCATAGTAGGAGCCGGACTGCTCAGCGGAGGCGGTGATGGTGGTCGTGCCATACTTGGTGCCGATGGTGATTTCACCGGTGGTTGCATTCACGGTTGCGACTTCCGTGTCGGAGCTTGCATATGTCACGCCTTCGGTGTGACCGGAAAGGGTGGGAGCGGTGAAAGGAGCTTCAAAGTAATCCACGGCAGTTTCGCTGAAGGCAAGATTGCGGTCGGAAAGGGTGGCGAAGTTGGTGGCGTAAGCGGAGTAGGTGCGTACAGTTACAAACTTATAAAGTTCAAGTTTACCGCCATTGGCATAGTTGGTATGAGTTGCACTTGTATAGCTGCGCCAGTTCGTACCAGACGCATAAGATGCACAATAACGATTATTATTCGCTTCTTTCATGGAGAAATAGTCTGTGGTGTTTACAGCAAAAGTCCATTTATCGGAAGTAGAAGCAACGCGAACTCCATTGTTATCGCTTATTGCGTATAAATAAGAACCCTCTTCATTCTGAACGTAGAATTGATTGGCTGTGCCGGTTGAAGTAAAGTTCCAAATCATGGATTCCTCCACAGTTCCCGTGATGACATCATCCGTAATCACAGGGGCGCCAACTTTGGCAGGGGCAGTCGAGGAACCTGTGGTCGTACTTGGAAGGACGTAAGCGCCATTCTTTATCACGTATGAACCATCGGTGATGTCTGCCAAATTCTTGATGCGATTCCAAGAGGATGAAACAAGAGTTTCATCGGCAAAGACCGCGAAGTAGGTGGTATTGGATGTCACCGTGGGAGCGCCTGCAGCAGAGGTGAAGAGCACGGCGGGTGCGACATCTTGCGTACCGTCAATGGTGGCATTGGTCCAACCCATGAACACTTTGTCGCCGATGGCGGCAGGGGTGGTGGGAAGCGTTTCGACGGATTCACCTTCTGCCACGTCGGTGGAGGGAGTTCCTTCAGAGTAGGAGTTGCCGTTGACCATCCAGTTCACGGTGTAGTGCGGAAGGGGAGCAATGGCAGTACCGCGGAGCGCAATGTCTTGTTTTGTAGCGTCTTTGGAAGAAACGGTGAGGGTTGCTTCGTGGCTACCTGCCTCCGTGGGAGTGTAAGTCACCGTCACTTCGGTGTCAGAAATAGAGCCGTCAGTCGGAGTAATGCTGGAAGGACTTACGCTAAACATGTCGGCATTTGTGCCGGAGAGTACAAAAGTCGCTGCTTCAGAAAGTCCTTTAGCACTAAATGTGAAGGCAGAATTCTCTGAGGTCAACTTCTCAACATCGCTAAATGATATTTCTGTTTTGGAAACACTAAGAGTAGGTGCGACAGATGTACTGTAAGTGAGCGTCACGTCATCAATGTTACGAACAGCAGTAGAACCTGTATAATATATACGTACATATACATGGTCGTAAGAACTCAAATCTTGCGTAACCTCCACCCATGAACCTTGACTCATGGAAGTGGCAGATTGAGTTTTGACATCTGTCCAAGTCGAATTATTAGAAGACACCTGAATTTTCCAACTGGAGGACTTTGTATTGCCTGACTGTTTTGATACGTAAAAACTGATAGAGGTCGGATAGGGAATCGCGGTTTTTGTAGTGATGCTGGCAGTAGTTTTACCTCCGGTTGTTCCATAATATGTTCCACCTTTAGCAGTGATTGCACCAGTCTGTTGGGATGTCATGTTTGTAAAAGTCCAATCAGTATAGGACGTGGAGGCACTCTCAAAATCAATAGTGAGTTCCTCAGCCCAAGCATGGCTTCCTCCCAGAATGCCGAACAGGGTCAGCAGGCAGAGAGGCAGAAAGAAACGTTGTGATAAAGTTTTTTTCATAATTGTTGTTATTTAATTGTGTATTAGAATAGTTTCTTCGTGAGACTGCTGCGGCACATACTCGGATGCGGTCTGCAGTTACATTGCAGAACCGAGGGGCATTTCACAGGATTGGGGGACTTTCGACGCCTCTATGTCTGTGAGCTGGCGCAGACTTAGGTGATATGACGTGGGCGCAGGGTGATGACATCACAAAAGAACGCCGTTCGTCAATAAGACTCAATGATTCGTGCGTTAATTCTTAAAATTCGTGACAAAATTAGGCAATTCTATCCATGTAGCCTAAAAAAGCACTCACTAAGTCGGTAAAAGTTTCGTGAAGAATTGATGAACACACTTCCCACCGTGCGCGGAGCGTAAGCGCCGCGACCGTCAAAACACAGTCAAAACACCGTAAAATCACCGTCAAAACACCACCCAATGACTGCCTTTCCTCTTCTTTTTCTACAATTTGGCTTTGATGACCACCCGCTCGCCGAGCAGTTCGGCAAATTGACGCTCCATGCTCATGAGCTGCATGTACTGCTGCATGAAGTGGCGACTTTGCTCAGCGTTCTTCTGAACTTCGGGATTGCGCAGCTGCATCATGACATCATTGATTTGCTCACGCAGGATGGCGTATTTGTAGTCCAGCAACAAGCGGGGAATGACCTCATAGAGACGATACTTCTCCTCCACGTACTGTTCCTTGTGGTGGGTGCTCAGGGGGCTTTCTTTTTCGCTAACAAAAGTGGCGAACTTACTGATTTCTAAGTCTTCGTGCAGAGTGAAGT
The DNA here is from genome assembly GCF_021531665.1 of Prevotellamassilia timonensis. Classification (GTDB taxonomy): domain Bacteria; phylum Bacteroidota; class Bacteroidia; order Bacteroidales; family Bacteroidaceae; genus Alloprevotella. Next base: position 37,127 of record NZ_JADYUH010000015.1, on the reverse strand, counting down.
AGGGGAGTGCCTTCCAGTTTGGGTCACCGACGTGTGAGATAGCTTCTTCCAATATTCTTCTGGAAACGGGCGAGCGGAGTGTGAGTTCATCCTGGGCAAGGTCGCTCTGAATGAACTCTGTCACCGTGGCATGCAGATATTCTTCCTCCTCAGCCACTTCCGTGAGCGCAGTTTGTTCCGTGGCTTCCGCACTGTTGCCAAGCGTGAGTTCGCCGAAGCGCACAATCATGGACATCAGCATGTTTTCCGCATTTTCCACCAGATTCTTTCGTTGAATCAGCACCCGACCGCTCAAACCGGGCGTGGGCATCAACGGAGTGGGGGAGATGGGGGAGTCGGTGACAACAGTCGCTGAAGCGGAGACTGTGGCAGCACTTTGAGCGTCCACAGAGGGAGTGGAGGTGTTTCCGCCTTGCTCCGCGACGGGCTGCACTGCGGCTTGTTCGTTTTCTCTTTTTTGATATTTTTCACGGCGCATCTTGCTGATTTCTCGTTGAATCAACGATTCGGAAACTCCCAAGAGGCGTGAGCATTCCGTGACATAGATCTGACGCTCGATTTCTTCCGGAATGACGGAGATGCTGTGAACCACATCGGTGACAAGGGCAGCCCGACTTTGCGGGTCATTGTCGGGAGTGGAAGAAAGCAAAAGTTCTGTTTTGAAACGGATGAAGTCTTTTTGATTGCTCTCAATGAAGGCGCGGAACTGTTCCGCCGTGTGACTTCTGGCAAAACTGTCGGGGTCTTCTCCGTCGGGGAGCAGCAAGACCTTGATGTGAAGTCCTTCGGAAAGAAGCATGTCAATGCCTCGCAGACTCGCCTTGATGCCGGCAGCATCGCCATCGTAGAGTACGGTGATGTGGTCCGTGAAGCGGTGAATCAAACGAATCTGTCCTTCGGTGAGAGAGGTGCCCGAAGAAGCCACCACATTCTCCACGCCGCACTGGTGCATGGAAATGACGTCGGTGTAACCTTCCACCAGATAGGCGCAGCCGGCACGCACAATGGCGGACTTGGCTTGAAAAAGCCCATAGAGTTCCCGACTTTTGGTGTAGATTGGGCTTTCGGGCGAATTGACATACTTTGCCAACTTTTTGTCCGTGCCAAGGATTCTGCCACCGAAGGCAACGACCTTGCCGCTGACGGTGTGAACGGGGAAAATCACACGACCGTGGAAGCGGTCAATCAGTTCGTTTCGGTCTGTCTCGTAGCACAACCCCGTCAATTTCAGATTCTTATCACTGAATCCTGCCGCCTTTGCCGCTTGTGCCATGGCGGTGCGCTGCGTGGGACAGAAACCGAGCGCAAACTTGTCAATGATGTCGTCTCGGAAACCTCTCGAGCGAAAATAGCCCATGCCCAGTGTCACACCGTCCACGTCCGTTTTGAGAATTCGCTGAAAATATTTTGCAGCCCAGGCGTTCAAGGAAAACATGTCCTCTCGCACACTCTCCAGCTTTCGTTCCTCATCTGTTTTCTGTTTCTCGCGAATCTCAATGCCGTATTTTGCGCCCAGCCATTTGATGGCTTCGGGATAGGTCATCTGTTCAACCTCCATGAGGAAGTGCACGACGTTTCCGCCTTTTCCACAGGAGAAACACTTGCAGAGTTGCTTGGAAGGCGAAACGACAAAACTCGGCGTCTTTTCCTGGTGGAACGGACACAGACCTTTGTAGTTCACACCGGCTTTGCGAAGTGTGACAAACTCTTTGACGACATCGACAATGTCTGCGGCATCAAGAACGCGTCGAATGGTTTCTTGTTCTATCATGAAGCGAGCGAGGATTTGAGAGAGATTGAGAGTTTATGAGTTGAGAGGAAGAACTGAGAGGAAGAACTGAGAGGAAGAACTGAGAGGAAGAGTTGAAAGGAAACGTTAAGAGGAAGAACTCAAAACGTAAGCACTTTCTTTTGAACGTTCCTTATCCTGTAATTTATAGACCCCCCTTAAGTTGAAGCGCCTAAGTTTTGATTAGTTGAAAGCGCTTGACGCGCCTTTGCTTCAAATGGGGCAGCGTTCCCACGCTCCTAATTAAACATAACAGCGATTCATGTCTTAGTAGAGCAAAACCTGCTTTTTTGTTGATTTAAAGCGTTATAAGCGTTATTGGTCTAAATGCTTCGCGATTTCGGGAGAGAGAATTAAATGCTTCGCGATTTCGGAAGAGAGATTTTATGGTTTCGGAGAGAAGAGTGTCGATTATTCGGAGAGCAGAGAAAGATAGAGTTGTTCATAGGCGGAAGCAATTTTCTCATAGTCGTGATGTTTGCGAATGTAGTCTCTGCATTGCTGTTTCAGTTTGGGAAGTTCCTCATCGGCATGCGTGACTAAGTGGCAAAGCGTTTGGAACAGTTCGTTTTCCTTTCCGGGAATGGCATTGATGATTGGACGAAGTTGGTTTTCATTCAAAAGTTCATAACTTTCAGGTTCGCCGCCGCTGATGGGCACAATGCCTTGGCTCATGGCTTCCAGCGCGTTCATCGCCGGCGTGTAGGAATAAAGTTGGTCCACAATGACGTCCGCTCCGCTCAAGCGGCGTTTGTATTCCTCAAAAGGAAGATTTTCCACGCAGTCAATTTCGCACAAGTCGGGATGAGTTTTTTGGACTTCCTTCAACACAGGCAGCAAGACATCCACGCCTTTATAGACGGCTCTGGAACGCTGGATGCCCACGAAGAAGCGAAGTTTTTTGCCACGCTGTGTTTCCTTTCTCGTTTCTTCTGAAATCTGAATGGGAAAAGGAATGAAATGCAGGCGTTCTTTTTGTCGGAAATGAGCCTGATAGGCGGCGTAATATTCCATCAGCCCTGCCACCACGGCATCGGAGTTTTGCACCACAAACTCGTGAAGTTTGAATTTCTCTCCCAGAATCCAATCTTGGATGAACCGTTGGTTTTCAACACTGTAGCGTTGATTCTTTCCTATGGCGAAGTCACTATAGCGGAAGGTTTTTCCGTCCAGACATCCCTTAATATAATAGGAGTCCATGCCGAAGGCACCGAGCACGATTTTGCGATTGTGCTTCCTCAAGAATTGAAAGAAGGACTGATTTCTCTCGGCTTTCAGAGGAACAAAGATGGGATTTATCAGTTGAACGATGTCAAAGCCTTTGAAATCCTTGAATTGTCGGTTCAAGCGTAGAAAATAGCGCAGCGAATCCCATTTCTTGAGCGAGGGGCGATGCAGATCGATGTCGCGAGGATAGTTTTTCCACTCGTCGCCATCAGATGCCACCACCACCTCATGCCCGAGCTTGCGAAGCCCGAGTGCGAGAGTGGCGTGCACGTTGCTGAATTCGCCGAGCAGAAGGATTCTCATGGATGAAACGTTCTGAGGAGATTTACTGTTTTTTGTTTTCAACGTATTCCGCAAAGAGTTTAGCGGCGGTTTCGACCATGAAGGAGCAAGGGCGCTTTTGATAGTATTCCGGAGTACGTGCTTCTGCTTGCGGTGAGCCTTCCGGTTGGATGAGTCCGAGGAGTTCGCCGCAGATGAGACTGCCGGTGGTTTCTTTGAACTGTCGGGCGAGTTCCTGTACGACGGCGTAGTTGTGGGATTTTGCTTCTCGGTCTTTGGGGTCGGTGGTTCCGCAGTCCAGCCCTGCCAGCATGAACATTCCGCAGGCTGCGCCACAGGTTTGACGCATTCTTCCGATGCCGCCGCCAAAGGAGGCGGACATTCTCAAGGCTTGCTGTTCTTCCACGCCATAGAGGTCAGCAAAGGCTGCGACCACACTTTGTGAGCAGTTGTATCCGGATTTGAAGAGGGAAACGGCTCTTTCCACTCTTTCTTGCATTTCGTTGGAGAGCATGACAATAATTATTGGTATGTTTTCTAACTTTGCAGCATCATCTTGAACCATAAGTTCAAACTTCTGAACCATAAGTCCACATCCATGATTCGCATTTTTTCAATCGCTGCTTTTCTTTTTCTGTTCGTTTCCTGCCAAGAGAGTTTTGACAAACGGCTTGCTCGTGAGGCGGGAGAATTCACCCGTGAAAAATGTCCTTTTGAACCACAGCCGGGATGTCGTTTGGACAGTACGACCTACGAGATAAGTTCAAGAACCTACACGTTGTGGTATTCCATTTCCGCTGAATCGGAAGCCATTTTGAACCGGAGGGAAACCGACATGCGACTCTTGCTGGTCAAGGAGTTGCGCGAAGATGTGAACTACAAGGCGTTGAAGGATGAGGGCGTTGTCTTTCACTATGTCTATCGTTCTCAACTATCCGGCAACGTGCTTTTTGAAACGCGCATCACGAAAGAGGAATATCGTTGAGGAACAACTGAAACTTCTTTTTTGCACAGTCTCACATCTGCGGGGACTCCCCCCTACCCTTCTTCAATGCCCTCGGCATCAAGTTGTTCGAGGTCAGCGAGCCAGGCGGCGGAGCACGCGTCGGACGGCATTCGCCAATCACCGCGCGGACTCAGAGAGCAGGAGCCGACCTTCGGACCGTCGGGCAGACAGGAGCGTTTGAACTGCTGGCTGAAGAAGCGGCGGCAGAAAACGCGTAACCATTTGAGAATCACGTCCTGCGTGTAGTTTGTTCCTGATGTTTCGGAGAAAGCACGCACGGCGAGTTCATAAATCTTGCGCGGTCGGAAGCCGTAGCGCAGCGTATAATAGAGGAAGAAATCGTGGAGTTCGTAGGGTCCAACGAGGTCTTCGGTGATTTGTCCGATGTTTCCGTCTTCCGCTGCTGGCAGGAGCTCGGGGCTGATGGGTGTGGAGACGATGTCGAGGAGCGTGTCACGCACGTTTTTGTCCTCAATGATGTGGTGGGCAGCCCAGGTGACGAGGTGTTTGACCAGAGTTTTGGGCACGGAGGCATTGACGCCATACATGCTCATGTGGTCGCCGTTGAACGTTGCCCAGCCGAGTGCAAGTTCGCTGAGGTCTCCTGTTCCGACCACGAAGCCTCCCATTTGTCCCGCGGCGTCCATGAGAATCTGGGTGCGCTCTCGAGCCTGTGAGTTTTCGTAGGTGAGGTCATGGTTTTTCGGGTCATGTCCCAAGTCTCGGAAGTGAAGGTTCACGGCATCGGCGATGCTGATTTCGCGTTGCGTCACTCCGAGTCCTTTCATGAGGTTCACGGCGTTGGTGTAGGTTCTGTCGGTGGTTCCGAAGCCGGGCATGGTGATGCCGACAATTCCTCTTCGGTCACGCTCGAGGCGGTCGAAAGCGTGGACGGCAACCAAGAGCGCGAGTGTGGAGTCAAGTCCTCCGCTGATGCCGAGGGTGATGGTTTTGGCTTTGGTGTGTTCAATTCTTCGGGCGAGTCCTTCGCTCTGAATGAAAAGAATCTCCTCACAGCGGTGGTCAAGTTCCGGTCCTTCCGGAATGAAGGGGCGCGGGTCAATGGTGCGTGTCAGGCTGAAGGGGATGTGGCTGTTGTAGGGTTCCAGTTCCACTTCTTTGAACGGCACGTCGAGTTGTCGGGTGGCACAGGCTGCTGCGAAAGTGGTGTTCACGCGTCGTTCTGCACGGAGCAATTCCACGTCGATTTCTCCCGTCAGGAGTTGTTCCTCCATGGTGAAACGTTGTCCGGAGCCCAGCATTTTCCCATTTTCGGCGATGAAGGCTCTTCCGCTGAAGACGAGGTCTTGGGTGCTCTCGCCATAGCCCGCACCGGCATAGACATATCCCGCCATGAGGCGTGCGCTTTGGTTGCAGATGAGTGATTCCAGGTAGCGCGATTTACCAACGAGTTCGTTGCTGGCGCTGAGGTTGAAGACGATGTCAGCGCCGGCGAGCACGGCTTCGTTGCTGGGCGGTGTCGGTGCCCAAAGGTCTTCGCAGAGTTCAATGGCAAAGCGGCAGTGTGTCGTGCTGAAGACGAGCCTTGTGGAGAGGCTGACCTGCTGTCCGAGGAAGCGAAGCGGCTTTCCCTCGGGCGGGAGCACGGAGGCAGAAGTGAACCAGCGCCCTTCGTAGAATTCTTTATAGTTCGGGAGATAGGTTTTCGGCACAAAGCCGAAGAGTTTTCCTCTTTGGATGACGGCGGCGCAGTTGAACAACATGCCGTCACACGCCACGGGGACACCAACGAGGGTGACGAGGGAGAGGTTACGACTGAACTCGATGAGTCTCAGGAGTGCGGACTCAGCCTCTTCAAGGAGCAGTTGTTGAGCGAAAAGGTCCTGACAGGTGTAGCCTGTCAGACAGAGTTCCGGGAGACAGAGCACTTCCACGCCTTGTCCTTCGGCGCGCACCATCATGTTTTGGATGGCTTCAGTGTTGGCGGCGGGGTCTGCGAGATGCACGGCGGGGACACCTGCTGCCACTTTGATGTAACCGTATTGCATATATAATAATAGGTATAGATACAAAAAGCGGCTGTACCGGTGATGTGATGAAACTCCGAGGAAAAAGGATTTGAGGACTGGCTTGTCGCTGTAATCCGACTCTGCTCACACGCCTTGCGGAGAGTGGGCACGACGGCCCGCCATTGAGCAAACCAGCTGCCTCGGTATTTCTGTAATTATTGATGAGTATCCCAATCTAACCGGCACAGCCTTTTTTTCTTTTTGCGAAGCGGGAAAACTTCGTGCCGACAACGCATCGGAACGCCTCCGAAGGTTTTGTCTGACATTTTCCTGTCTTCACGAAGCAAAGGTAAGGATATCGGTACGTGAGCGCCAAACTTTTCTGCAGTTTTTTTTGAAAAGCGAGGCATGATGAAAGAAATAGTGAAAAAATTGAAGTAGTTATTGTGCATTTTTCCTACATTTACCGCTGAAACTTTTCACTCACCCATGAAAAACCTTCTTTTCACCCTACCCTATCACACTCAATGGGGCGAGCAAGTCGAGGTCGTTTGCTCTCTCGATGGAGAGGCTGCGCAACGAATTGTGATGCAGACTCCGAATGGAGAAATCTGGCAAGCAAGCCTTCAAGTCCCCGACGATGCGCGCCACATTCGCCACGCCTATCTCATCTCCGACGCCGCCACCGGCACCATCCTGCGTGCCGAGCCGGACAACTGGCGTTTCTTCACTTTCAACCACCGCAGCGCGGTCACCTTTGCTGACGGCTGGACCGAAGAGGGGCTCCCCGCGCTCTATCATCACTCTGCCTTCCGCGACTGCATCATGCTGCCCCGAGGCGGCGAGAAACTCCACATGAAGATTCTCTCCGAACCTTGTCTGCTCCTGCTCCACGCCCTGCCGCCGCAAGAGGGACGACGCTGGGCTGTCGTCGGAAACACACCGGAATGGGGAGCGTGGGACGTGACGAAGGCTCGACCCATGCAGCGAACCGGCACTTTTGAGTGGGCGCTGCCGCTCTCCAGACGCGATTTCTCCGAGGGTATATATTATAAATATGTACTCCTCTCCGAAGACCCGCAACTTCCGCCGCTTTGGGAGAGCGGCAACGACCGCCGGCTCGTACCGCTGTCCGAGATGTGTGACACCGGTTCTTTGGTCCACACCGACAACCAGCCGCGTCTTGAAATTCCACCGCTTCGGCTCACGGGTTGCGTCATTCCCGTTTTCTCGCTGCGCAGCGAGGGCAGTTGGGGCTGTGGCGACTTCGGTGACCTTGAAACACTCATCCGCTGGACGGCGGAAAACGGCATGCACGCCGTGCAGATTCTCCCCATCAACGACACGACGCGCACCGGCTCCTGGCAGGACTCCTACCCCTACAGCGCCATCTCCGTCTTTGCCCTTCATCCAAACTATCTTGACCCACGCCCCTGGAGTCGCAGCCAGGCTTTCCAACGCCATGCCGAAGAGGGACACCGTCTCAACCTCGAGGATGCTTTGGACTATGAGGGCACGTTCCAACTCAAAATCGCCTTCCTCCGCGACCTCTTTGCCGAAATCGGCACCCGCACGCTCCGAAGCAATGCTTTCAAGGAATATGTCTCGGCACAAGCGGACTGGCTGGAGCCCTACGTGGAATTCTGTGCCATGCGCGACACGTTCCACACGGCTGATTTTCGCCAGTGGCCACACGCCGAGAAACTCACAGAAAAACAAAAGGAGGGCATCGACAAAGAAAAAGTCTTCTGGCGTTTCGTGCAGTTCCTGCTGCACACCCAACTGACCCAAGCCCACGACGAAGCACGCCAACTCGGCGTCATTCTCAAAGGCGACATCCCCATTGGCATCAGTCCGGACAGTGTGCCCGCTCGCACAGAACCCCACCTCTTCCGCTTCACCGGTTCCGCCGGCGCACCGCCCGATTTCTTCTCTCGCAACGGTCAGAACTGGGGCTTCCCGACCTATCGCTGGGATGTCATGGCGGCTGACAACTATGCCTGGTGGAAACGGCGCATGGACCACATGTCGCTCCATTTTGATGCCTATCGCATTGACCACGTGCTCGGTTTCTTCCGCATTTGGGAAATACCTTCCGACCAGATTGACGGCACGCTCGGTCGCTTCCGCCCCGCCCTTCCTTTCTCTCGCAACGAACTGAAAGAGTGCGGTTTCCACGCTGACCCGCTCGCCCTCTCCGCTCCCTCTGTCAGCGCAGAAGAATGGGAGGACATGTGCAACGCCATCGGTCGCAATGCTGCAGAACTGCGCCAAAACTTCCTTGAAGAGACAGCCGGCGGGCGACTCACCCTTCAACCCTCTTTCCGCACTCAGCAAGACATCCTGCGACGCGTCGCTGACGGCGTGCTTGCCCGTCTCCTCTGTGACCTCGCCACCCACGTGCTTTTCATTGCTGATCCCGAGACGCCCGACACCTTCCACCCGCGCATCCTCGGCTTTGAGACTTCTCTCTTCCAAACGCTCAGTGAATCGGACAAGGAGGCGTTCTATCGTCTCCACGACGATTTCTTCCACCGCCGCCACAACGAACTTTGGGAGCAGGAGGCAATGCGTAAACTTCCCGTCATCACCCGCAGCGGTTCGCATTCCGCCGATGGACTTCCCGCTCTCTATCCGTTGGAATCCACCGGTCCGCTGCCTTGCGCCGAAGACCTCGGCATGGTGCCCTCCTGTGTTCGCGGTGTGCTCCGCCAACTGCAAATTCTGACGTTGGAAATTGAGCGTTGTCCGAAAGAAAGCGGTGTTCGCTTTGCATCGCCCGCCGATTTCCCGTGGCTCAGCGTCGCCACCCTCGGTACCCACGACATGTCTCCGTTGCGCCTTTGGTGGGAGACTTGTCCGGAAGATGCAAAAGCCTATTGGACAGATGTTTTGCATCGTCCTGTTGAAGCATTCCCCGAACACCTCGGTGCTGCCGACTGTGAAGCCATTTTGGCACACACGCTCCGTGCTCCCTCGTTGCTGCGACTCATCGCGCTCCAAGATTTGTTCGCCATCAGCGACGACACGCGCCGCACTGACACCTCCGCCGAACTCATCAACGACCCGTCGAACTCGACGCACTACTGGCGCTATCGAATGCACCTCACGCTTGAGCGTCTCTTCTCCTCCGTTTCGTTCAACGAGAAACTCCATTCGCTCATCCGCCGCGAAGTTTGACAATCCTTCCCTCCCGGTCTCCCCTCAAAAGGTTACCGGGAGTTTTTTGAGAGACTAAGAGACTAAAAGACAAAGAGACAAAGAGAGGAAGAGACTAAAAGACAAAGAGACGAAGAGACGAAGAGACGAAGAGACGAAGAGACAAAAAGACTAAGAGACTAAGAGACGAAAAGACGAAGAGACTAAAAGACGAAGAGACAAAGAGACGAAAAGACTAAAAGACTAAGAGACTAAAAGACAAAGTGACTAAAAGACTAAAAGACAAAGAGACTAAAAGACAAAGAGACTAAAAGACAAAGAGACTAAAAGACAAAGAGACTAAAAGACAAAGAGATTAAAAGACAAAGAGACAAAGAGACTAAGAGACTAAAAGACCAAAAGACAAAGAGATTAAAAGACAAAGAGATTAAAAGACAAAGAGATTAAAAGACAAAGAGACAAAGAGACTGTTCTATAAATAGCGCAAGGGGAATCATGCTTTTTGTCTCTTCCTCTCTTCCTCTCTTAGTCTCTTAGACTCTTAGTCTCTTAGACTCTTAGACTCTTAGTCCTTAATGAAAGAGCCGTGGCAATCTGAATAGTTTCACATCCAAATGTTTCTCCAACTCAAAGAGTTGTGCTAAATTTGCAAGCGATTAACTTATTAACTTACTTACTAACGGTTCAACCGCATTCCCAAACAACCTCTCAACCGTAATCCTTCCTTTCAAAACCTTTGCGGTCTTTTTGCCGTTATACATCTAAGATTCACAGACATATATTCAACACAGAAGACTCACATGACTCAGCCAAAACATCATAGTTTCCTCTCCTCCACACCGTTGGGCAACTTTGACTTTGACGAAGAAGAGCCCGGTGCACCAAGAGGTGAAAACGAACAATCCTCCTCCTCAGCAGAAAAAACCACCACACGCATCGCTGAAAAATCACAAACTCCCATCATCGACAAATTTTGCACCGACCTCACCTCACTCGCGGAGCAAGGCGCATTGGACCCCGTCGTGGGAAGACAAACAGAAATGCTGCGCGTGATGCAAATCCTCTGCCGCAGAAAAAAGAATAACCCCGTGCTCATCGGCGACCCCGGCGTCGGAAAAACCGCCGTGGTGGAAGGAATCGCACAACTCATCGCCACCAAAAACGTGCCGGTGCCTTTGGAAAACAAACGCATCGTCACACTGAACATGGCTACCCTCGTGGCAGGCACACAGTTCAGAGGACAGTTCGAGGAACGTGTGCGCAAACTCATGGAGGAAGTGAAGAAACACAAGGAAATCATTGTTTTCATCGACGAAATCCACACCATCATCGGAGCAGGCTCTGCGCCCGGCTCACTGGATGCCGCCAACATGCTGAAACCGGCGTTGGCACGCGGAGAAATGCAGTGCATCGGAGCCACTTCCACCGCAGAATACAAAAAATCCATTGAAAAGGACGCCGCGCTGGAAAGACGCTTCCAAAAAATCCTCCTCAGCCCCGCTTCTCAAGAGGAAACACTCGCCATCCTGAAACAACTCCGCTCACGCTACGAACAACACCACAACACGACATACACCGACGAAGCCCTGCAGGCTTGTGTGTCTCTGACGGCACGCTACATCAACGGTCGCGTCCTCCCCGACAAAGCCATTGATGCCATGGACGAAGCAGGCGCAAAAGCACGTATCCGATTCCGTGAGATGCCGAGCGAATTTACTGACATCCAGAACGAAATATCCAAACTGACGGAAGAAAAACTTCAAGCCGCCAAGTCTCAGGACTATGAGCGCGCCGCACAACTTCGCGACGTCATTCAGCAACGTGCTGCACAACTTCAAGAAATGCGAATGCAATGGGAAGAGCAGCAGAAGAAATCCCCGGTACGCGTGGATGAAAACGACGTGGCAGAGACGGTCTCCATGATGAGCGGCGTCCCCGTGACCAAGGTGCGTGAAAGCGACACGGAACGACTGAAAAACATGGGTGCCGTGCTCCGAGAACGCATTGTCGGACAGGACGACGCCGTGGAACAGGTGTCTCGTGCCTTGGTGCGCAACCGCCTCGGACTCAGTGGCGGAGACCGCCCCATCGGCACCTTCCTCTTTGTCGGACCGACCGGCGTGGGAAAAACCTATCTCGTGAAGTGTCTCGCCGAACAACTCTTCGGCAGCAAAGACGCGCTCATCCGAGTGGACATGAGCGAATATGGCGAAAAGTTCAGCGTCAGCCGCCTCGTCGGCGCCCCTCCGGGATATGTCGGCTATGAAGAAGGAGGACAACTGACGGACCGGGTGAGACGTAAACCCTACTCCGTCGTGCTCCTCGACGAAATCGAGAAAGCACACCCCGACGTGTTCAACACGCTCCTGCAAGTCATGGACGAGGGAAGACTCACCGACGGAAACGGCGTGACGGCGGACTTCCGCAACACACTCGTGGTCATGACCTCCAACAGCGGCACACGCCAACTTCGCGAAGTCGGCGCCGGCATGGGATTTGACCGCAACCGCGACGAAATCGCCCCTGAAAAAGCACGCTCCGTCATCATGAACGCCCTGAAAAAGCAATTCGCCCCCGAGTTCCTGAACCGCCTTGACGACATCATCGTGTTCAACCCGCTGAACAAAGAAAACGCTTCGCAAATCACCGACCTCGAACTCAAAGAACTTCTCGACAGAGTGAAGAAAATGGGCTATGCGCTGAAAATCACGGACAACGCCAAGCAGTTTATCCTCAGCAAAGGCTTTGATGCGCAATATGGCGCACGCTCGCTGAAACGCGCCGTGAGACAATATGTCGAAGACCCACTCTGCGACTTCCTGCTGGAGGGCGACACACAAAACAACGACAAACTCGTGCTCGACCTCAACGACGAGAAGATGACGGTGAAAGCCGGAGCGTGAAAATGTCTGTGCAGCAATTCAAAGAATCTTGAAACGCGCCTTGGCGCACAACATACAACCTGAATGAATTACATTGAAACAGAAATACCCGGCGTGTGGGTCATTGAACCGAAGGTGTTCAGTGATGCACGCGGCTATTTCATGGAAACCTGGAGAGAAAGCGAACTGAACGAGGCACTCGGTCACGACGTGCATTTTGTGCAGGACAATCAGTCGAAGTCATCTCGCGGCGTACTGCGTGGACTTCACTTTCAAAAAGGTGATGCCTCGCAGGCGAAACTCGTCAGAGTGCTCCAAGGCACCGTGGTGGATGTGGCTGTGGATCTTCGCCGCTCCTCCCCCACCTTTGGTCGTCACGTTGCCGTTGAACTCTCCGCCGAAAACAATCGCCAACTCTTCATCCCTCGTGGCTTCGCCCACGGTTTCCAAGTGTTGAGTGACACAGCAGTTTTTACCTACAAGGTAGATAATCGCTACGCCCCCGAAGCCGAATGCTCCATCCGTTTTGATGACCCGGAACTCGGCATCGAATGGCCCATCGACGGTGACGAAGTCGTGTTGAGCGAAAAAGACCTCTCCCACGCCGTCTCCTTCCGCGACGCCGAAAAGTTTGACTGAGTGTGTCAATTCTGAAGGCTGCCCCAACCCTCTTTTCACGCTCTTTTTCCAACCATACGCATTGATTCTCTCGAGATTGACTCATTGAATTATAGGATTTAATGGACAATTAATGAATCAATTGACGAACATGAGTGGAGTGAAACGAGAGTTCGCGCCGCCCCTATTCTCCTTTGCTCTTTAGACCCCAAAAATCTCTTCCCCTTGAATCACATCCGAAACTTTTGCATCATTGCCCACATCGACCACGGAAAGAGCACCCTTGCCGACCGTCTGTTGGAATACACCCAAACCATCAAGGTGACGGAAGGTCAGATGCTCGACGACATGGACCTTGAAAAAGAAAGAGGCATCACCATCAAGAGTCACGCCATTCAGATGAACTATCGTTTGGATGGCGAGGACTACCGTCTGAATCTCATTGACACCCCGGGACACGTGGACTTCTCCTACGAGGTCTCCCGCAGCATCGCCGCCTGCGAAGGCTGCCTGCTGTTGGTCGATGCCACCCAGGGCGTGCAGGCACAGACCATCTCCAACCTCTACATGGCAATTGACCACAGCCTCGAAATCATTCCCGTGTTGAGCAAGTGTGACATGGTGAACGCCATGCCCGAAGAAGTGGAGGACGAAATCATTGATTTGCTCGGCTGCGACCGCTCAGAAATCATTCATGCTTCCGGAAAAACCGGAGAAGGTGTGGAGGAAGTCTTGAACGCCGTCGTCACTCGCATCCCCGCTCCCAAAGGAGACCCCGAAGCACCGCTTCAGGCACTCGTCTTTGACTCCGTCTTCAACCCCTTCCGTGGCATCATCGCCTATTTCAAAATTGTCAACGGTAGCCTCAAAACCGGAGAGGAAGTGCTTTTCGTCAACACGAAAAAGAAATATAATGCCGACGAGATTGGCGTTCTGAAGATGGAACTCCAGCCCCGCCCCATCCTCAGTTGCGGCGATGTGGGCTACATCGTCAGTGGCATCAAGACTGCCACCGAAGTGAAGGTCGGCGACACCCTCACCACTGTCGAGAATCCCTGCTCCGAAGCCATTGCGGGATTTGAGGAAGTGAAGCCGATGGTCTTTGCCGGTGTCTATCCCATTGAGACAGAGGACTTCGAACAGTTGCGCGCCAGCCTTGAGAAACTCCGTCTGAACGACGCTTCCCTCTCCTTCCAACCGGAATCGTCCGTGGCACTGGGCTTTGGTTTCCGCTGCGGCTTCCTCGGACTCCTCCACATGGAAATCATCCAAGAGCGTCTTGACCGCGAGTTCGCCATGAACGTCATCACGACCGTGCCGAACGTGAGTTATCAAGTCTATGACAAACACGGCAACATGAAGGAGGTGCACAACCCCGCCGGCATGCCCGACCAAACCGAAATCGACCACATCGAGGAACCCTATATCAAAGCCTCCATCATCACCCGCACGGACTATATTGGCAACATCATGACGCTCTGTCTCGGAAAGCGCGGGGAACTCATCAAGCAGGAATATGTCTCCGGCAACCGAGTGGAATTGCACTACTATATGCCGCTGGCGGAAATCGTCATCGACTTCTACGACAAGTTGAAGAGTATTTCAAAGGGATATGCCTCTTTTGACTATCATCCCGTTGGCTTCCGCCCCTCGCGCCTCGTCAAATTGGACATTCTCCTCAACGGCGAGCCCGTCGATGCCCTCTCCACGCTGACCCACGTCGATAACTCCGTCACCTTCGGACGTCGGATGTGCGAAAAACTGAAAGAACTGCTGCCGCGCCAGCAATTTGACATTGCCATCCAAGCCGCCATCGGTGCCAAAATCATTGCCCGCGAAACCGTCAAGCAGGTGCGCAAGGACGTGACGGCAAAGTGCTACGGTGGCGACGTCAGCCGTAAACGCAAACTCCTTGAAAAGCAGAAACGAGGAAAGAAACGCATGAAGGAAATCGGCAACGTGCAAGTGCCGCAGAAAGCCTTCCTCGCCGTTCTGAAACTGGATTGACGTCGGCTGCGACTCGGTTTTTTTGAACCTTTTGACCCTTTTGATTCAAAAATATGCTCATACAACTTTCTGACCTCTCCCTCTCTCGCAACGGCAGTGACCCCATTTTGAGTCACGTGGACTTCCATGCTGAAGGCGGAGACTTCATCTACATCACCGGAAAGGTGGGAACGGGAAAAACATCCCTTCTGAAAGTGCTCTATGGCGAACTTCGTCCCAGCGAAGGAAAAGCGGAGGTGCTCGGCAACGACCTCTTCCGTCTCAAACGCCGCCACCTCCCCGCATTGCGCAAGAAGATTGGCATCGTCTTCCAGGACTTCCAACTCCTGCGTGACCAGACCGTGCACCAAAACCTCGACTTCGTCTTGCGTGCCACGGGATGGAAAAAGAAACAACGCCCCGAACGCATCCGGGAGGTGCTCGAAGCGGTGGGCATGGCTGAACGAGCCGACTGCTTCCCCCACGAACTCTCCGGCGGAGAGCAGCAACGCATCTGCATCGCACGTGCCCTGCTCAACCACCCGCAAATCATTCTCGCCGACGAGCCCACCGCCAACCTGGACCCCGAGACGGGAAAGCAAATCATGCAAATCTTCCAAAACGCTCGAGAGGAAGGAGCCGCCGTCATCATGGTCACACACAATCTCAACCTCCTCGGACTCTTCCCTGGTGTGGTCTATCGCTGTGCCGACGGGCAAATCGCTGAGACCAGTTCCTCACAGCCCGAAAACGACAAAGAAGATGCGCTCAACGAGCATGAAGAAGAATAGTTTTTGAAACAACCATACATTATATATATATAACACATGAAAGTCCTGAAATTTGGCGGAACCTCCGTGGGTTCCCCGGAACGCATGAAAAGCGTGTGCCAACTCATCCACGATGGAGAACAGAAAATTGTCGTACTCTCCGCCATGTCCGGCACCACCAATCAACTCGTCGAAATCGCTGACTACATTCAGAAAAATAATCCCGAGGCTGCCAACAACATCATCAACAAACTGCGCAACACCTATCTCCACCACGTTGAGGAACTCTATGCCACCGAAGACGCAGCCGAGAAAACACGCACTTTGCTGAATGACATCTTCCGCCATCTCCACAATCTCACCACCGAGGAATTCACACCCGCGCTTGAGAAAGAAATCCTCGCACAGGGGGAACTCATGAGCACCAACATGGTGACAAACTACTTGGTTGAACAAGGCGTGAAAGTCAAACTCATCGGTGCGCTGCACTACATGAAAACCGATGCCAACGGCGAGCCCGACCAACCCCACATCAAGAAGAACCTCACCGCCATCCTCGAGCGTCATCCCGACTATGAACTCTACATCACCCAGGGCTTCATCTGTCTGAACCACCTCGGACAGACCGACAACCTGCAGCGCGGCGGCTCGGACTACACCGCCTGTCTCATCGGCGCTGCCGTCTATGCGGACGAAATTCAAATCTGGACTGACATCGACGGCATGCACAACAACGACCCTCGTTTCGTGGAAAACACCTCCCCCGTGCGTCAACTGAACTTTGAGGAAGCAGCCGAGTTGGCTTATTTCGGAGCCAAGATTCTCCACCCCACCTGCATCCAGCCCGCACGCTATGCCGGAGTGCCCGTGCGTCTGCTCAACACCATGGACCCTTCCGCCCCGGGCACCATCATTGACAACAGAATGCAGCAAGGCACCATCAAAGCCGTGGCTGCCAAGGACGGCATCACCGCCATCAAGATTGTCAGTTCCCGAATGCTCCTCGCCACCGGCTTCCTCCGCAAAGTCTTTGAAATCTTTGAGCGCAACCAGACTCCCATTGACATGGTCACCACCAGCGAAGTCGGCATCACCGTCACCATCGACAATTCCTCGCGCCTCGTCAGCATCATGGAGGAATTGAGAAAATACGGTACGGTGGAAACCGACCCCGACATGTGCATCATCTGCGTTGTCGGCGACCTCCGCTGGGGAAATGTGGGCTATGAATCGCTTGTCAGTCAGGCTCTTTCAAACGTACCCGTACGCATGATTTCCTACGGCGGCAGCAACCACAACATCTCTTTCCTCGTGCGACAGGCTGACAAGAAGAAAGCCCTGCAAGCCCTCTCCGAACATCTCTTCAACAAGAAATGAGCCCTACATAAGGGGTGTTCTAAAGAATTTGGTCGAGTAGGTTTTCTTAGAAATGAACTCTTGTCCGTGAAGGAGCATAGCGAGTTATGTGACTGACGGAACCCAACAAAAGGGTGCACTGAGAAACTCATGCCTCCATAAAGACTCTGCAACCAAGACGTTAGCACTTTCTTTAGAACACTCCTTATTCCATAATTTATAGAACACCCCACCCAACTAAGTAATATAAAAATAATAAGTTGCGTCAGATTTGAATGACATTTTCGAGGTCAGATTGTCACCCGAAGAAGGAGCATAGCCGTAGTTATGTGACTGATGAGAGAGGAAATATGGACCGAAAAGATTTTCAAAGATGATGCAGGTTATTTTTTGAGGACTACTAAACAAGACTAACAAACCACTCTCCCATGAATTTCCCCATTTCTCGATTTGAGAGCATCGAAACGCCGTTCTATTTCTACGACCTCTCTCTTCTTCAACAAACTCTCAATGAACTGAAAAAAGCAGAAGAAGCCCACCCCCGCTTTCACGTTCACTATGCCATCAAAGCGAACGCAAATCCTCGCATCCTGCAACTCATCGCAGCCAAAGGATTCGGTGCCGACTGCGTGTCCGGTGGCGAAGTGCAGGCTGCCCTGAACGCCGGTTTTCCCGCCGACAAAATCGTGTTCGCCGGAGTGGGAAAGTCTGACAAAGAGATAAGTCTCTCCCTGAAAGCGGGCATCAGTTGTTTCAACGTGGAAAGCACACCCGAACTGGAAGTCATCAACACGATTGCCGCCTCGCTCGGCGTCACAGCACGCGTTGCCCTCCGCGTCAATCCCAACATCGATGCCCACACCCACGCCAAAATCACCACGGGACTCAACGAGAACAAATTCGGCATTCCTGCCGAAGATCTCGTGAAGGTCATCGCCTTCGTCAAAACGCTGAAAAACTTGGAACTGGTGGGTGTGCACTATCACATCGGCTCGCAAATCACCGAACCGGAACCCTTCCGCCACCTCTGCGAACACATCAACGAATGGCAGGAGAAACTCCGCGCCGAGGGCATCTCTCTTCCCGGCATCAACGTCGGCGGCGGACTCGGCATTGACTATGTTGCCCCCGATGCCAACCCCATTCCTCCCTTCGCTGACCACCTCGACCTCTTCGCCCGTCATCTGAACCTGCGTGAAGACCAAGAGTTGCACTTTGAACTCGGACGCAGCGTCGTGGCACAGTGTGGCAGCCTCATTTCCCGTGTGCTCTATGTGAAAGAGGGGCACACCAAGAAGTTCCTCATCGTGGATGCAGGCTTCACGGACCTCATCCGCCCCGCGCTCTACGATGCTCACCACTTCACGCAGAACATCTCCGCGACTGACCAGACTGCCACAGCGACCTATGATGTCGTTGGTCCTATCTGCGAAAGCAGCGATGTCTTCAGCGAGAACGAACACCTTCCCCTCTCCCACCGTGGAGACCTCATCGCTTTCCGCTCCGCCGGAGCCTACGGCGAAGTCATGGCATCCACCTACAACTGCCGCACCCTCCCCGCTGCCGTGTTCAGTGAGGAGTGACGACACGAGACACGAATCATACACACTTTCTGTAAAATCACTTACCGCGCCGAAGCCGCCCAATGCGACTCCGGCGCGGCTTCTTTTGGACTGGGAAATGATGAAAACGTAAGGCATCGCAGCCGCATGGATCAAAGCAGAAAATAACGGGATGAACTGTTTGAAGAGGATATATAATATATGCTATATATCGTTGAGTATGTTGTGAATCCAGATTATAACTTCGAGTAAGCCCCAAAAAAGAATTGTCTTCTTTAAGCAAGAGTCAAGATAGTCATAAATTACCAACATTAAATCCTTCCTCAACACAAGTTCTGCAATTAGTACCAATGGGTATAAAGTAATAAAGAGGAAGGAGAAGATAACATTAGGATTCAATGCTAATGCACTAATGACTTCGCCCCTAAAAAGAAGTATAGTGGCACGTGTCACACCGCACCCCGGGCATGAAATATGATATACGATTTTAGAGGGACAAACGATGATACTCGTTTGCCCCTCACTATAGATTGCGAATATTACCCAAACTATTACCGTAAGGTAAACTATAGCGGATAATAAATGTAACTTCTTAGTAGAGATAGGACTGCAGTTTATTGTAGTTCTGCTCTTTGGTAGAACCAGAGATTGAAAACCAGTCAATGATTGTCCAAATTCCGAGACCACCACAGGTGAGCAACTTACCAATTCCCATTCCTGTGTTGCCAATGTAGATGCGGTCAACTCCCCAGCCACCGAGGAAAATGGAAAGAAGTAAAGCGGTTGTGGGATTTTTAAACTGAATTGTGGAAAGTGTACCCCACTTAGATTCGTCAAGTGTGAGCAACTTTTCACGTACGAAAGGAATCTTATGTTCTGGAAGAAATTCTCCGTTAGTCATAAGAAACATGTCAACTTTCTGCTGTTCCATAATGAATCGTTTTAAAATTGTTGATAAAATATCGTAATTAGACTCTTTTGCTATTTGAAACGATGAATATATCTGTAAAACACCAATACACCAAGGAGATAATCTCCGATGTAAATTCAGTGACACATTTACATGCCACTCCACAATTACGGGGCAAAATTAAGAAGGGCATCCTATTTATGGCTGTCCGATAAATTCCTTTTGAGTTCCAAATTAGGACTGAGTACCTCGCTTGGTATTCAGCCCTCGTAGTTTCCTACCGCTGCCAAGATGAAGAAAATCGCAATCAGATTGGAGTCCGTCTTGGTTCGCAGAAAAAAATTGTACGCCTTCGCAAATCACTGCGTTGGCGTACAATTCTTAGGGGGGAGTGTGGAGGGAATGAAAACCGGTTTTGTGGAGAGGTAAAAGGTCATGTTGCCTTATCCCTCAACTCGGTTTGTCCCTTCAATCCAAGTTGTTTTTTTCTCCTCGGGGAAAGATGACTTGTGGTTTGAAATTGAGTGCTTCTTCCCGCTGCATCCAGGCGAAAGCCATGATGATGATTTCGTCACCGGGTTGGAAGAGACGCGCTGCGGCGCCGTTGAGACAGATGCAGCCGGAACCGCGCTCACCCTCAATGACGTAGGTTTCAATGCGAGCCCCGTTCATGTTGTTCACCACGTGAACGTGCTCTCCGGCAATCAAACCGGCTGCTTCCATGAGGTCGGCAGCGATGGTGATGCTTCCCATGTAGTGAAGATTCGCCTCCGTCACATGGGCACAATGTATTTTGGATTTAAGAATGCTGAGTTGCATAAGAGGTGTCTATAAATAAGGTATAAGGAGAGTTCAAATGTGCTTTCTGAATCTTACCGATAACGTATGTTGTCGATGAGTCGAACGGGGCGTGCGCCACAATAGACCGTGATGCAACCCACCACTCCTTCCGCTTCGTCCCAGTCGGAGACAGGCTGCAACGTGTCGGCGTTCACAATTTGGAAATATTCGACTTCGAGAATGTCGCAGGCATTGAGGCGAGTCACGACTTCATCGTGAACTTCCTTGACGGTGTGAGTGAGGGAGTGTTCTTTGCTTTCGCTCAGCGTGCGATAGATGAGTGCGGCTGTTTTCTTCTCTTCGGGTGTGAGGAGTTGGTTGCGCGAACTGAGGGCGAGTCCGCTTTCTTCTCTGACGATGGGGCACGGGCGTATTTCCAACGGTAGGTTCAGGTCTGCAGTCATCGCTTTGACCACGGCAATTTGCTGAAAGTCTTTTTCGCCGAAATAGGCTCGATTCGGTTGGACGATGAAGAAAAGTTTGCTGACGATTTGGCAAACTCCGTTGAAGTGTCCCGGTCGTTTTGCGCCTTCCATCACCGTGTCTATGGGAGGATAAGAGAAAGAGCGGGTGTCGGGTTCGGGATATATGTCCTCCACGGAAGGCGTGAAAACGATGTCCGCCCCAAGTTTCTCCAGGAAGTCAATGTCGGCGGAGACTGTGCGAGGATAGGTGTTGAAGTCTTTGGGGTCGTTGAATTGAGTGGGGTTTACGAAGACGCTGACCACGGTGACGTCATTTTCTTTGAGGGAAACTTTGACGAGAGATGCGTGGCCTTCATGAAGTGCTCCCATGGTGGGCACGAGTCCCACGCTTTTGCCCTTCTCTCTCAGGTCTTCGAGCACGGCGGCAAGGCGTGTTTGAGTGTCAATTACTTGCATGAACTTTTGTTTTTAGGGTCAGAAGAACCGACTTTCATTTTCGCTTTTGTCAAGCTGAAAAGTGAAGCCTAAAAAAGCAGGATGTCTTTTTTCAGGTGCAAAGTAACTACTTTCGGCTGTGATAGGGAAATGTTTGGCTTGTTTATTGCGCAAAGAAAGACGTGCAGCACGCCTTTTGGGTGGCAACTGCACGTCTTTGAGCATCATTCATGAATAAAAATCATGAACTATTCGCTTTTGATTCTTATGTTGTTTCAGAACTTGTGTACAATCAGACCGCTGCGAAGTTTCGGCTCGAACCAGGTTGCCTTCGGCGGCATGATGTGACCACTGTCGGCAATGGCAATGATTTGGTCCATGCTGACGGGATGGAGGGCGAGAGCAAGTTTCATCTCTCCGCTGTCCACACGTGCCTGCAGTTCTTCCAAACCGCGCAGTCCGCCAACGAAGTCGATGCGTGAGTCACGGCGCAAATCTTTGATGCCGAGTTGCTTGTCAAGGATGAGACGGGAGGAAATGTCCACGTCGAGATTTCCAATCGGGTCGGCAGGGTCAAAGGTGCCGGGACGAGCCTCGAGGCTGTACCAAGTTCCCTCCAGATAGAGTGCGAACTGATGCAGTGCTTCGGGGCGCCAAGGCATTGCTCCGCGCGGAGCCACGACGAAATCTTCTTCCAATGCTTTGAGCAGACTTTCGGGCGTGTGGGAGCCGAGGTCTTTGACGAGGCGGTTGTAATCCAAAATGGTCAACTCATCGGCGGGGAAGCAGACAGCCATGTAGAAATTATATTCCTCCGTGCCGTCAGAGTTGGGATTTGCTTTGTGCAGTTCGTCTGCCACGCGGGCAGCTGCTGCGCTGCGGTGGTGACCGTCGGCGATGTAGAGGCAGGGCATCTGCTCAAACTCCGAAGTGATGAGTTGGATGTCTGCTTCATCGCGCACGACCCAAAGTTGATGGCGGAAGCCGTCAATGGGTGCAATGAAATCATAGACAGGAGGTTGAGCGGCATATTTCTGTCTCAGCGCGAGGAGTTCTTTTCTCGGTTGGAAGGCGAGAAAGACAGGTTCCATGTGTGCACCGATGGTGCGGACGTGGCGCATGCGGTCCTCTTCTTTGTCAGCGCGTGTGAGTTCATGTTTTTTGATGACGCCGTTGAGATAGTCGGCTGCGGAGGCACAAACGACCCAGCCGAACTGCGTGCGTCCGTTCATGGTTTGTGCGTAGAGATAGTAGCACGCCTTGTCCTCTTCGACGAGCCACCCATTCTCACAGAACTCGTGGAACTTTTGTGCGGCGCAGTCATAGACTCTTTCATCATGTTCATCCGTTCCGGGCTCAAAGTTGATTTCGGGTTTGATGATGTGATAGAGCGATTTGGGATTTCCTTCAGCCTCCTGCCGTGCTTCTTCTGAATTGAGGACGTCGTAGGGGCGGCTTTCGACTTCTTCCACAAGTTCCACCGGGGGACGGTATCCCTTGAAAGGCTTGATGATAGGCATATATTATATGTGCTTATTTGTTCACTTGGAATGTTTTCACACCGTCTTTGAGGAAGGCAACGATTTGTTTGGCTGCTGCGAGTCCTGCATTGACGTTTGCTTCTTTTGTCTGCGCGCCCATTT
Source organism: Prevotellamassilia timonensis (assembly GCF_021531665.1). Taxonomy (GTDB): domain Bacteria; phylum Bacteroidota; class Bacteroidia; order Bacteroidales; family Bacteroidaceae; genus Alloprevotella. The sequence continues at coordinate 14,267 of NZ_JADYUH010000015.1, read as the reverse complement.
TCTTGGGAGTGAAGATGTAGCGGTCGCCGAGGAGTTCCACGGCTTTGTCGTGGGCTTCGAGTTTGAGGTCGGAGACGTAGCGCAGGTCAGTGCGTTCAGTCATGGCGCGAAGCAGTCCCTCTTCGTCAATGATGTCCTGACGGGCGGTGTTGACGAGGATGGCTCCTTTACGCATGGAGTGAATCAAGTCATATCCGATGCTGCGGCGAGTGGTCGGTGTGGAGGGCACGTGAAGGCTGACGATGTGGTTGTCTTCAAAGAGTGCGCGAGTGGATTCCACGACATGATAGCCGGCATCGATGATGCTCTGCGGATTGTCGAGCGGCGAATGGCTTGAGATGTCCATGCCGAAGCCGTGAGCGATGCGAGCGAGATTTTGAGCCACTGCACCGAAGGCGAGGAGACCGAGTTTCTTGCCCTTGAGTTCCGTGCCGGAAGTACCGTTGAAACGGTTGCGGATGGTGAAGATGAGCAAGCCAATGACGAGTTCTGCCACGGCGTTGGCGTTTTGTCCCGGTGTGTTCATGACCACGATGTGGCGCTGTGTGGCGGCGGTGAGGTCTATGTTGTCATAGCCGGCACCGGCGCGCACGATGATTTTCAGTTCGGGGGCAGCCGCCATCACTTCGTCGTCGATTTTGTCGGAGCGCACGATCAGTGCTGCTGCGTCGGCAACGGCTTCGAGGAGTTGGGCTTTTTCAGTGTAGGATTCTAGGAGTTTCACCTCATAGCCTGCAAACTGAAGGATGTCTTTGATGCCACCCACGGCATCGGGTGAGAAGGGTTTCTCGGTGGCGATTAGTATCTTTGACATGGTGTATGTACTTTTTGGGAAGGATGGTGTGTCCTTATTCCACAATTTCGGGGACACTCCTTTAAGGATTAAACAAATGTGGATGATGGGAATGAAAAAAACAGAACGAGGGTGTGTCATAATAGCCAATCTGCTTCGTTGCTATCGGATTCGGGCTTGGTCATGTACTTCAGTACACTCCCTGCGCCCTCATCCTCAGCGTCTTGCATCTTAGCCATTCTGACGCACCTTCGAGGGTGAAGCCAAAATGTGCATTTTGACACACCCTCCGCATCATTTTTTATTTCAAGATTTCTTTTTCAAAGTCCTGCATGCAGGCAATCAGCGCTTTCACGCCTTCCACGGACATGGCATTGTAGCAGGAAGCACGGAAGCCGCCCACGGAGCGGTGTCCCTTGATGCCCTGCATGCCGCGACCCTGAGCAAAAGCAAGGAAGGCAGCCTCATGTTCTTTGTATTCGTCGTTCATGACGAAGCAGATGTTCATCAGAGAGCGGTCCTCAGCCTTTGCGGTGCCACGGAAGAGCGGGTTGCGGTCGATTTCCGCATAGAGCAGCGCGGCGCGTTCTTTTGCTCTTCTTTCCATTTCCTCCACTCCGCCTTGTGCTTTGATCCAGCGAAGGTTCTGGAGTGCGCAATAGATGGGCACGACGGGCGGTGTGTTGAACATGGAGCCTTTGTCCACGTGTGTGCGATAGTCCAGCATGGTTGGAATGGCGCGTGAAACGTGTCCGAGGATTTCGTCTTTCACGATGACGAAGGTGACGCCTGCCATGGAGAGGTTTTTCTGCGCACCACCATAGATGAGTCCGTATTTGCTCACATCCACTTTGCGTGAGAAGATGTCAGAAGACATATCTGCCACCAGGGTGACGGGGCTGTCGAGGTCTTCGCGAATCTCTGTGCCGTAGATGGTGTTGTTCGTGGTGATGTGGAAATAGTCAGCGTCGGCAGGGATTTCATAGTCCTTCGGGATGAAGGTGTAGTTGGCATCAGCGGAGGAAGCGACTTCGACCACTTCCCCGAAGAGTTTTGCCTCTTTCATTGCCTTCTTTGCCCAAACGCCGGTGTTGAGATAGGCAGCCTTCTTTTCGAGAAGATTGAAGGGCACCATGCAGAATTCAAGACTTGCGCCGCCTCCGACGAAGAGCACGGAATAGCCTTCGGGGATGTCGAGCAGTTCTTTGAACAGAGCCTGTGCTTCGTCCATGACTGCTTGGAAATCCTTTGTGCGGTGAGAGATTTCCATCAAAGAAAGACCGGTGTCTCCAAATTCAACACATGCGTCTGCGGTGGCTTTCATCACCTCCTGAGGAAGGATGGAAGGACCTGCTCCAAAATTATACTTTTTCATTAGATGTTAGAATTATAAGGTTGGTAATTTCAATTTGATAGAGGCGAAAGTAGCGGTTTTTTTCTAAACACTCAAAATTATCTGCTTTTTTTTGGTTTTTGATATAAAAATAAGGTTCTTGCCCTCACTTTCTTGCGTTTTTTCGCTTTCGTTCGGTGAAAAGGGCCTTGTATGTTTCGTCAGTCACATAGCCCGCTATGCTCCTTCTTCGGGTGAAAATCTTACCTCGAAAATGTCATTCAAATCTGACGCAACTTATTTTTTTCATATTACTTAATCTCCTGCTTATTTCTCCATTCGCCGAATTTTCTGCTACTTTGCATGAGTTTTGAAAAGAACGCTTTTAGTAATCCTCAAAAAATAACCTGCAACATCTTTGAAAATCTTTTCGGTCCATATTTCCTCCCTCATCAGTCACATAACTACGGCTATGCTCCTTCTTCGGGTGAAAATCTGACCTCGAAAATGTCATTCAAATCTGACGCAACTGATTATTTTCATATTACTTATCACAAGAAGAATCGCAAGAAGACATGGACTTTAAGAACAAGGTGGCAGTGGTCACGGGAGGAGCGCACGGCATTGGAAAGTGCATCGCCGAAGAGTTCCGGAAACATGGTGCCCGAGTCGCCATCATTGACATACAGCCCGGAGAACACTTCGTCGGTGACATCGCCCGAAAAGAGGTGCTGGAAAGTTTTGCCCAAAAAGTCGTTGAACAATATGGCAAGGTGGACTACATTATTAATAATGCGCCCCCTCTGATGAAAGGACTGAACGAATGCAGTTGGGAGGAGTTTCAGTGTGCGCTCGCCGTTGGCGTCACCGCTCCCTTCTATCTTGTCAAACTGCTGTCGCCACATCTTGCCGAAGGGGCAGCGATTGTGAACATCTCATCCTCTCGAGACCGCATGAGTCAGCCACAAACGGAAAGCTACACTGCTGCCAAGGGAGGCATTGCCGCCCTCACCCACGCCCTTTCCGTCAGCCTTCGAGGCAAGGCAAGAGTGAACTCCATCTCACCCGGATGGATTGACACGGACTTGAAGTCACACGAAGGACCCGATGCGACACAACAGCCGGCGGGACGCGTGGGACTGCCGATGGACATCGCCCATGCGGCGCTCTTCCTTTGCTCCGACAAGGCAGGCTTCATCACGGGAGAAAACATTTGCATCGACGGAGGAATGACACGCCAGATGATTTATCACGGCGACCACGGCTGGACTTTGGAAAAGTAGGAAACCTTGCACATCATGACAAAAAAACTGCGCACGGAAGAAGAAAAGGAGATGGTCGAGAAGATGATTCGAATCTACTGTCGCAAGAAGGAAGGGAATCATTCGCTCTGCCCTCAATGTCAGGCTCTGCTGAATTATGCCCACCGTCGCTTGGACGCTTGCCGATTTGGACAGAACAAACCGACTTGCAAACAATGCCCCGTGCATTGCTATCGTCCTGACATGAAGGCACAAATCAAAAACGTCATGAGATGGGTCGGACCAAGGATGGTTTTCTATCACCCCATGACAGCCCTCAAACACCTGCTGCGCGAGTTGACTCCGCACTGAGTGCTTTCAAGAGGGTGCTCTACACACGTATCATTAAATACACGTATCATCAAAAAGAATATAAATCATGAAAAAATTGCTCCTTATGTTTACGACCATCTTGTGTCATCTCCTTGGCTGTACCGCACAGAATCCCCAATTTGAGAGTCTCCAAACAGACGATTTTGAACAACTGATTGCCGACACGACGGTGGTGCGTCTTGACGTTCGCACCGCGGAAGAATTTGCAGAAGGACACATTGCCAATGCCGTGAACATTGATGTCATGCAAGAGGATTTCTCACAAAAAGCCACTGAACTGCTGCCCAAAGACAAGGTCATTGCGGTCTATTGCCGCAGCGGCAGACGCAGCAAACAGGCTGCTGAACTCCTTGCCGAAAAAGGGTTCAAAGTGAAAGAACTCCACGGAGGCTTCATCGCATGGACTGAAAGCGGAAAGAAAACCACCAAGTGAAATGATGAAACTGGAAGAAGCCATTGTCTATGTTCTGGTGAAAAGAAACGGAGGCATGACCACCGACCAGATTGCTGCTGCCATCAACCGCCAACGACTTCATCTGCGCAAAGACGGCATGCCGGTGACAAGCAAACAGGTCTATGCCACCATCTGTCGCTTCCCCGAAATGTTCACCAAAGAGGCAGGAAGAATCATGCTACTGATATGATGAAACAGGTGAGAATTACTGCACTGCGGAAGGTGCAACACGATGAGTTAAGTGCAAAATATGATGATGAAACAAGTGAGAATCACTGCACTGCGCAAGGTGCAACACGATGAGTTAAGTACAGGGGTGTTCTAAAAATTACGGGATAAGGAACGTTCAAAAGAATGTGCTTACGTTTTGGTCGCTTTTCGTTTCTTAGCGCGCCCTTTTGTAAGTTTCGTCAGTCGCATAGCCCGCTATGCTCCTTCCTCAACTGACAAAAGTTCATCTCTAAGAAATCAAAAATCAACTCAACCTAATTTTTAGAACACCCCTGCAAAATATGAGAATCCGATTGAACACGCTTGCGACATTTGCGAAGGTCAGTCTTGGATTAGCGAGAACGGGAAATGCCCCGAAGGACTCTGCCCGGAGGCGTGGAAGTCAATGAGAGAGTTCGTTGAAGCACTGGCTCGTGGCGAAGGCAACTTCTTTGACGGATGGATGAAGAATCCAAACAGCGCGATGATTAGTTGCAACGACGGCTTCCGCCCCGTCAGTTTTTACGTTGAGACCATCGAATGAATTGAAACCATCGAATGAAAAAGAGAATCCTCATCACCGGAAGCAGCGGTTTCCTCGGGAGTCGCTTGGCATTCTTCCTCAAAGACAACTATGACCTCCTGCTTCCCACGCACAGCGAATTGAACATCAGTCACGAAGAGGCGGTGAAGGCTTATCTCATGGAGCATCGCCCCGACCTCGTTCTGCACTGCGCCGCATTGAGCAACACTTGGTTCTGCGAACAACATCCTGAAGAGTCTCATCGGGTGAATGTGCAAGGAACGGTGAGAGTGGCAAAGGCTTGTAAACTCATCGGTGCAAAACTCGTTTTCATGTCCAGCGACCAGGTCTATAACGGCACGCCCACACCGGGCGCACTGAAAGAAGAGGAGTTGGTTCAGCCTGTCAATGTCTATGGGCGTCACAAACTGGAGGCAGAGCAGAGAGCGCGGTGGAATCTGCCGGAAGCGGTGGGGCTGCGACTGACGTGGATGTATGACCTGCCCGACTGCGGAATGAAACTGAACAGCAACATTCTCGTGAATCTGCAAAATGCTTTCCGAGAAGGGAAAACCATGCAGGTCGCCACACATGAGTTCCGCGGAGTCACCTACGTCTGGGACGTGGTGAAAAACATGGAAAAGACCTTCAGTCTGCCAGGCGGCATCTACAATTTCGGGGCTACCAACGCTTTGAACTCTCATGCGCTCTTTCTGAAGGCTGCGGAGTTGATGTCGCTCCCCCACCCCGCTGCGCTGATTCTTCCCGACGAAGAAAGATTCAGAGAACAAGACAGAAATCTGACCATGGATTGTGCGCTCATCCGAAACCATGGCATTCTTTTTCCCGACAGTGTGGAAGGAATCCGAGAAGCGTTGCTCAGACCGTTCCGCACGAAGTGACCTTCTTCAAAGTGCATTCTGAACAACCAATTTCACCCCATACTTTATTTCCATAAAAAAGCACTGAAACTGATTTTTGGTCTCTTCATACGTCTCCTTGATAACGCCTCAAAATTTGCCAATCCCGAAGAAGTGAAAACCGCCTTGGACATGTGTCAAAAGGCGGAAGAAATAGTTGAGAGAAAGATATCAAACTGAGAGATTAAACTGGTGTTAAGAGCCTCATACTTCATTTCTGAATGCGGAAGGGGTCTTGCCGGTATGTGACTTGAAGAAACGAACGAAATGCTGGGGATATTCGAAGCCGAGACGGCGGCTGATGATGGTGATGGTCAGAGCCTCATCATTCAGCAGTTGTTTGGCATGGGCGAGAAGATGGTCGGAAATGATGTCCTTGGCAGTACGACCGGTTTCCACGCGCACCAAATTTCCGAAATAGCCACTCGACAAACAGCATTTATCCGCAAAATATGCCACCGTGGGCAAGCCGTCACGAAGAGATTTTGAAGAAATATACTCATCAAGCAACACTACGAATTTCTTCACCACAGAATGATTGATTTCCTCGCGGGTGATGAACTGGCGGTCGTAGAAGCGGAGGCAATAGTTCAGCAGCAACTCAATGTTGGAAACAATCAGTTCGCGGGTGTGTTGGTCAATGGCGCGGTGCAGTTCCTGCTCTATCATGGCGAGCACACCCCGAAAGACTTCCACTTCCGTGGCAGAGAGATGCAACGCCTCGCTGCTGGAATAGCCGAAAAACTCATAGCGGCTCATCTGCCTGCCCAACGCGGTGCGATTAAGAAGGTCGGGATGGAACACCAAGGCTGTGAACTTGGCAAACGGCACCTCGGGGTTGGGCTCCACCCTTACCACCTGTCCGGGGGCAAAACTGGTCACGGTCATCTCGTCAAAGTCGTAAGGTGTTCTGCCATAAGAGAGTTTGCACCCCTTGTTCTCCTTGAGATAGATGGCATAAAGTCCATAGTGCATCACGCACTCCGTGATGTGCTCCGTGTTCTCCACATGCACCACGCTGACCAGGGGATGAAGCGTCTCCACCCCCTGATAGTCGTTGAAGTCCTGTATGGTATTGAGAAAAATCTCTTGCATATTATATTTGTATGATTCTTTTGCATTGGCTCGACTGCTTGGCGTCAAGGATGCCTTGCCCATGAGATTGCCGAAAAAAGTCGGATTATTTTATATATGCTGAAAACCAGTCTGCAATTTCCTTCTCACTGACACGATTCAGCAACTTACCCGTCTGCCACTCGATTTTCGGGTAAGACTTCTTCAGGTCGGCAACACTGTTGGCTATGCCGCTGCTTCCGGACGTGGCGAAAGGAATCACGGCCTTGCCCGCCAAATCTGCCGCCTCAATGAAAGTGTTGACAGCCCTTGGCGCGAGGTCCCACCAGATAGGATAACCCAGGAAGATGTAATCATACTTACTCACATCGACTGAAACGGCTTTGATTTCGGGTCGAGCCTCGGGATTGCCCATCTCCACCGAACTGCGCGACAGCTGGTTGTTCCAGTCAAGGTCGGCACCGGAATAGGACTTTGCCGGAACTATCTCGCAGATGTCGGCATCAGCGAGCCGTGCGATTTGCTTTGCCACTTGCCTTGTGGTTCCCGTTGCCGAGAAATACACCACCAATACTTTTTTCTTTTCCATTGTCTTTTCTTCTTTGTTTTGTGAACATGCCGATGCCGCAAACACTGCCAGCACAGCCAAGAGCAAGAGTTTCAGATGTTTCATGACGGAAAATGGATGATTATTTCTTGTTTACCTTCTCATACTCCGCGTCCGACACGGGTTCCAGCCACTCATTGGAAGCGTTCTCTCCCTCTATCTCAAAAGCGAGATGAGCGAACCAACTGTCGGCAGCAGCTCCATGCCAATGCTTCACGCCGGCGGGGATGTGAACCACGGTGCCCGGAAGAATCTCCTGCGCGGTTTTTCCCCATTCCTGATACCAGCCACGACCCGCCACGCCGATAAGCATCTGCCCGCCGCCCTTGGTGGCATGATGGATGTGCCAGTGGTTGCGGCAACCCGGTTCGAAGGTTACATTGGCAATGGGAACCTGTTCGCCGGAAATACGCGCCAAGTAACTGTTACCAGTGAAATACTTGGCATAGGCTGTATTGGGTTCTCCGATGGGGAAAATCATCTCCTGCTGGAAACGGGTCTTCGCATCTTCCAACGATGTGTCTTCTTTCCAAACCTCCTTAGCCTGACGGAAAGCCGCCCACGCCTTGGGCCATCCTGCATAGAAAGCGATATGAGTGATGATTTCCGATATTTCTGTTCTTGTGATGCCGTTCTTCTTCGCCTCCTGCAAGTGGTAGGTGAGCGACGAGTCGGTGATGCCTTGACTGATGAGTGAGGTGAGGGTGACCAGACTACGGTCGCGAAGGCTAAGCAGGTCGTTGCGGCTCCACACCTCGCCAAAGAGGATGTCGTCGTTGAGTTGGGCGAACTCGGGAGCAAACTCTCCCAACTGGTCGCGTCCTGCCGTCTGTGTTATCTTTTTCTGTGCCATGACGGGTAGTATCGCTATTGCGAATAATGAAAATAACAAAAACTTTTTCATACTTAATGATAAATGTGTTTGCGCTTAGCGTCAGACACCTTTACCCATTTCGTAAGCCTCCTGCAACTTGCCGTTGCCCTCAATGTCTCTTGCAGCGGTTACGCCTCCGCAAAACAGGTGACCCTTGAGAGACGACTTGCCAAAGCAGTCAATCCAACCCGTCAGCCCCATCTCGGCACGTCGGGGAGTCTCCTCTTCGGCTTCGGCAGCCGTGGTGAGCAGATAGATGTCGCGAAAACGATAGTCTTTGGGATACATGGCATTCATGCGATCAATGAGTGTCTTCATCTGTCCGCTCATCTCATAATAATAGATAGGTGTAGCCCAGCAGACCACATCGGCGTTCAGCACTTTCTCCATGATGGCAGGCACATCGTCCTTGAACACACAAGCGCCGGTGTGCTGACAACTCAGACAACCCACACAAAATTTGATTTCCTTGCCACGAAGGGAAATTGTCTCTACTTCATTTCCCGAAGCTTTGACTCCCTCGGCAAACTTCTCGGCGAGCATTTCGCTGTTTGACCCGGCACGGAGGCTGGTGGAAATTACTATGACTCTTTTCATTGTTCTATTGTTTTAGAGGTTTTCTATAAATATAGGTTGAGGTTGCTTTTGATTTCTTAGAGATAAGTTTTTGTCAGTTGAGGAAGGAGCATAGCGGGCTATGAAACTGACGAAACTTACAAAAGGGCGCGCTAAGAAACCGACCAAAACGTAAGCACTTTCTTTTGAACGTTCCTTATCCCGTAATTTATAGAGCACCCCTTTATTCAAGATTTAATTTCGATTGCAAAATTGCAAACAAGGAGGCAAACGGACGATACCAAAGTCGTGGAAATAATTACCATTTATTGCTGTCCGCTAAAAGTTTGGTAAAAAAAAGGTGTTCCAAGAATCAGGTTGAGTTGATTTTTGATTTCTTAGAGATGAACTTTTGTCAGTTGACTATGTGACTGACGAAACTCACAAAAGGGCGCGCTAAGAAACCAACCAAAACGTAAGCACGTTCTTTTGAACGTTCCTTATCCCGCAATTTATAGCCCCCCTATATCTATATACATAAATAAAAGGGGAAACAAAAAACTATACAAACCATACACAAACCCTACATTTAACCCTGCATCGCGCTGATTCTCCGTTAGTTGCGAAATGTATAGTTTGTGCTTCAAACTATACACAAACTATACATTGAACCCTACATTGAGGCGTTCAAACCCTACACTGCGAGCGTTCGCAAAACTATACACGAAGCGGAACACAAACCATACATTTTGTTTTTGAACACGAATCTCGCGAATGGAATTTAGAACGCGAATGGAGCGAATCGTACGTAACGTTTGTAACGAACGTAACGAACGTATCAAACGTAAGAAACGTAAAACAGGAAATGGCAATAGGAGGTGACGCGACTCTTCACTCCTGCAAACCACAAAAAAATCCAACAATTTTGAGCGAATTTTCAGCGATTTGACATTAACATTTTTAACCTTCGGGAACATTTTCCACCTCCCAATTTTGCCCACTCGGCGCATAATTTTTCTTTGCCTTCCCCTAATTAAAATTTGAGGAAGGCAAAGAAAAATTAGAGGAAGGCAAATTTTACCTGGATGCGCTCCTAAATCCCCCGATTTTAAAGGGAAAGTGACGAAAAAAGGGAGGAGCTGAGGCTCCTCCCATATCTCTATACAAATATAATACTTTTCGTCGCCAAAAGCAAGAAGTGTTAAAACCGAAAAAGGGCGTTGGGTGTGGAAAATGTTTTGGAGGCGGCGTGTCGTAATGGCCAATCTGCTTCGTTGCTATCGGATTCGGGCTTGGTCATGTACTTCAGTACACTCCCTGCGCCCTCATCCTCAGCGCCTTGCATCTTAGCCATTCTGACGCACCTTCGAGGGTGAAGCCAAAATGTGCATTTTGACACACCCTCATAGTAGGAGGCAAAGAAAGATTAGCCTGGAGGGCTATACGCCCTCTGTCTCTTCCTCTCCTTGACTCTTTGTCTCTTTGTCACTTTGTCACTTCTCCCGCTACCACCTGTGCAGCAAAAGTATCTAAGCCAAGAAGGCTATACTGTGAGTAAGTCGGCGTGTCGTAATGGCCAATCTGCTTCGTTGCTATCGGATTCGGGCTTGGTCATGTACTTCAGTACACTTCCTGCGCCCTCATCCTCAGCGCCTTGCATCTTGACCATTCTAACACGCCTTAAACCCCGGGCAACGCCCGGGGATAGCAGATGGCAAGGAAAGATTAGCCTGGAGGGCTATACGCCCGCGAAGATGGCGGCGCGAGCCGCGACTCCTCCCTTATCTCTTCATTTTCCTTTTAAAATTGGGGCCTGGGAGCACACCTAAGAAAAACTGGGAGCGCACCCGGGAAAAACTGGGAGCGCACCTAAGAAAAACTAGGAGCGCACCTAGGAAAAACTAGGAGCGCACCTAGGAAAAACTAGGAGCGCACCTAGGAAAAACTAGGAGCGCACCTAGGAAAAATTAGCCTTCTCCTAATTTCTCTTAGGTGCGCTCCTAAATAAACTGCGCGCCGTTGCAATGCAGGGGTTTCGCTCTGTTTCGTGCAGGGTTTTGAACGCTTCCATGTAGCGTTCTGTGTAGGGCTTACCCCCACCTTTCGTGTAGGGTTTTGAACGCTTCAATGTATAGTTTGTGTATAGTTTGTGTATAGTTGGGAGCGCAAACTATACATTACGCAACGCGCGGAGAATCAGCGAGATGTATGGTTTGTGTAGGGTTTTGTGTATAGTTTGTATAGTTTTTTCGTTTCCCCTTTTATTTACGTATAGGGGTATCCTAAAAATTAATCAAGAAGGAAGAAGGAGAAGACACATTTCTTCTCCGAGTTGGGCAACCCATGGAAAAAGGAAATTTTCAGAAAAAAGTTTTAGCCCATTTGCCAATTCACAAGAAACCCCTACTTTTGCGCTCGGAAACGGTTCCTCCTGTTTCACGACAAGAGGCTAAGAGGGAAGAACGTGAAAATCGTTCGCAGTACCCGCTGCTGTAACTCCATCGTTTCCTAACCCATTGAAAGCCACTGCATTCTTGATTTGCGGGAAGGCGGGTTAGGGAGGAGAAGCCAGAAGACCTGCCATTTTCCAAAGCCGGCTGGAAAAGGTTGTTCCCGGGATTTGGAGCAGGTCTTTGACATCTGTGCCGCATGGCACAAACAGAAAACTTTTTGTTTCAAACGCATCGAAAAGTTTTCCGTTTTGTTCCACTTTTACGTTTTTCTCATACATTCACCCGAGAGAAGCCCTAAGCCCGTAGGTCTTCCCTTTCAACGACACTTCTCTCATGTGTACCGACAACTTCTTCATCACGAAACGCGATGGAACGAAAGAACGTTTCTCGCTTGACAAAATCCGCACCGCTCTCTTGAAAGCCTTTGCTTCGCAATCACAAAGCATTGACGCCGAAGCACTGCAACGACTCATCGGACGACTCAAATTCTGCAACGGAATGAGCGTGGAGGACGTGCAAAACCAAGTGGAGGTGGCACTCATGGCGGAACAGCATTTCCAAGTCGCCAAAGCCTTCATGCTCTACAGGAAACGACACGAAACTGACCGAGAAACTGCTGACCGACTCCGTTTTCTCATCAACTACTGCAACTCCTCCAACCCGGCAACCGGCTCAAAATATGACGCAAACGCCAACGTGGAGCACAAGAACATCGCAACGCTCATCGCAGAACTGCCGAAACAAGGATTCATACGACTGAACAGAAGAATGCTCTGTGAAAAAATCAAGGAAATGTATGGGAAAGAAACGGCAGACCGCTACATCTATCTCCTCAAAAACCACTTCATCTATAAAAACGACGAAACGTCGCTGGCAAACTACTGCGCCTCCATCACCATGTACCCCTGGCTGCTGGACGGCACAAAGAGCATTGGCGGCAACAGCACGGCGCCTAGCAACCTCAAATCCTTCTGCGGCGGCTTTGTGAACATGGTCTTCATCGTCTCCTCCATGCTCTCGGGAGCCTGTGCCACACCGGAGTTCTTGATGTATATGAGTTATTTCATTGCTAAAGAATATGGCGAGGACTACTATCTCCGCGCCGACGAAACCGCCGACCTCTCCCTGCGCCGCCGCACCATCGACAAAGTCATCACCGACTGCTTCCAGCAAATCGTCTATTCCATCAACCAACCCACCGGCGCACGAAACTTCCAGTCCGTCTTTTGGAACATATCCTACTACGACCCCTACTATTTTGAAAGCATCTTCGGCGACTTCCGCTTCCCGGATGGCACAAAACCTTCCTGGCCCGCACTGGACTGGCTGCAGCGTCGCTTCATGAAATGGTTCAACGAAGAACGCACAAAAACCGTGCTGACTTTCCCCGTGGAAACCATGGCGCTCCTGACGCAGGACGGAGACGTCAAAGACAAAGCCTACGCCGAACTGACCGCGGAAATGTATGCCGAAGGACACAGTTTCTTCACCTACATGAGCGACAACGCCGACTCGCTCGCCTCATGCTGCCGACTGCGCAATGAAATTCAAGACAACGGCTTCAGTTACACACTCGGCGCCGGCGGAGTCAGCACAGGCTCAAAGTCCGTGCTCACCATCAATCTCAACCGCTGCGTACAGCAAGCCACGAGAGAAGGACGCTCCTACGTGGAATATCTCGACGGAATCGTGAACCTCACCCATCAGGTGCAGATGGCTTACAACGAGAACCTGAGAGATTTCATGGAGAAAGGAATGCTGCCACTCTTTGACGCAGGCTACATCAACCTCAAACGCCAATATCTCACCATCGGAGTGAACGGACTCGTCGAAGCCGCCGAAAGCCTCGGCATCACCATCAGCGACAACCCGGAGTATGAAAAATTTGTCGGAGACATCCTCGGACTCATCGAACACTACAACACAAAATATCGCTCCAAAGACCTGCTCTTCAACTGCGAAATGATTCCCGCTGAAAACGTCGGAGTGAAACATGCACGATGGGACCGAGAGGACGGCTACTATGTCCCGAGAGACTGCTATAACTCCTATTTTTATATAGTGGAAGACCCGCAAACCGACATCATCGAAAAGTTCCGCCTGCACGGCAGACGCTACATCCAACACCTCACCGGAGGAAGCGCGCTGCACTGCAACCTCGACGAACACCTCAGCAAAGCGCAATACCGGCAACTCATGAAAGTCGCCGCAAAAGAGGGCTGCAACTATTTCACCTTCAACATTCCCAACACGCTTTGCAATGAGTGCGGACACATCACAAAGGAACACCTGAAAGCCTGCCCAAAATGCGGAAGCCAAAACGTGGACTACCTCACAAGAATCATTGGCTATCTCAAACGAATCTCCAACTTCTCCGCCGACAGACAAAAAGAAGCCGCACGAAGACACTATCACACTGAAAAAGTCACAGCATAAATCCTCACACTCTATCCGGCTTATGCTCACCTACGTGAACCACGACATTGTCTTCCAAGAGTTTCCTGACGAAGTCACACTTGCCATCAATCTCTCCCGCTGCCCCAACCGCTGTCCCGGCTGCCACAGCCCCTATCTGCAACAAGAGGAGGGAGAGGAACTGACAAAAGAACGACTCTTCGCACTGATGGACGCCTACGAAGGAGAAATCACCTGCATCGGACTCATGGGAGGCGACAACGACCCCGCCACCGTTTGCGAACTCTTCGATGCGGTGAGAAAACGAAACGGCCACGAAATCCGAACGGGGTGGTACTCCGGGGCACGCGAACTTTCGCCACAGGTCGCCGCTTCGCTTTCCGTTTTTGACTACGTGAAAGTCGGTCCCTACTGCGCAGACC
>NZ_JADYUH010000158.1 GCF_021531665.1 Prevotellamassilia timonensis | reverse complement strand
CGGAGGCTACGCAATGGCTGTCCGCCACCGAAATCTTCGAGACCTTGAAGCGCGAATCCCCGCGTGCGCTGCAAGGCGTGAAGATAGCGGGCATGGGTCGTCAACTCCGTCACCTTGGCGTACTGAAAAAGCGCACCGCGAAGGGCGTGTTCTACTGTGTCAGCCGGAAGCAGGTGGAGACGGTTTGAACGAGAAGAACCGCCTTTTTGAAACATGAATGTTCATGAATCATTCACGCTCCCTTTTTGAAACATTAATGTTCATGAATTGATTCATTAAAAAGCCATTAATTTGTTTTTGAACACGAATTGTTCATAATTAATGAGGCAATTAATGAGGCAATTAATGGACATTAATGGAGAAAAATTCTTGTTTTTGGAACACGAATTGTTCAGAAATTGAACGAATGAATGAAAGACAAAA
>NZ_JADYUH010000157.1 GCF_021531665.1 Prevotellamassilia timonensis | reverse complement strand
TAATTGTCTCATTAATTGTCCCATTAATTCTGTTCAATTCGTGTTCAAAAAACAAATTAATGGCTTTTTAATGAATCAATTCATGAACATTAATGTTTCAAAAAGACGGTCCTTTCGTCCTTCGTCCGTTCGTTTTCGGCAGTTCTGCCGCCCAAAACGGCGGATTAAGTTTATTTAATACTCACTCCGTCCGACCCTCCAACTCCCTAAAAACCAAAGACTTAAGTAAAAGACACTTTTGACTCAAATTTTTGAGTCAAGGGAAACCGCTAAGACTCAAAACGTTAGGTGCAAAATTCGCCCAATGATCCGCCCACCTCCCCGCCGACCCTACACTCCACACGCCGCCGAAACTGACCCCACATACTCCGCCGCGAAACCCTGCACTATGTAGGCTTTCATGTAGGATTTGCCGACCCAACCCTACA
>NZ_JADYUH010000156.1 GCF_021531665.1 Prevotellamassilia timonensis | reverse complement strand
GATTTTTGCAGATGATTCACATGTCGGTATCATTCCAGAGTACTGCTTTGCAGAAACAGCCATTTCATTCATGCAATTACCAAATTCTGTGTTCTCAATCCAGACTGGTGCAATGGCTGAATCTTACAATTTGAAGGAGATCGCAATTTGCGGTGAACTTCAGTATATAGGCAGAGATGCTTTCAAGGGATGCGAAGTATATATCAAGATGAAGGCTCACAAAGTTGCAGACATGCTTGATAGATTACAGCAGCAGAGAGATGCTGACTATGAGGCATTCTGCAGAAATAATCCTATAGAGTCTGATGAATTGTGTCTTTGAACTCTCTCTCTTGGTTATCAAGGACCACCCTAAGCGGTACCCTTACAATGTGATGGTCTGGCAGCGTGCAATCTTCTGTACATACGATGATGCAGATTCATACATTAGAGATAACA
>NZ_JADYUH010000155.1 GCF_021531665.1 Prevotellamassilia timonensis | reverse complement strand
CAGGGCGCGGCGAGAGTCACGCTTCAAGGTCTCGAAGATTTCAGTGGCAGAAACCCACTGCGCGTTGTCGTCGCCCTCCGCAAAGGTGAAGGAACGGTGAAATGCCTCTGCCAGAGGAGATTGACGATAGAAAGAACGGTTGTGCTCCTCAATCTCTGCCTCCTCCTCATGGCTGAAAAAGGTCGGTTCGCCGTTGCGAATCTCTGCCACTACCTGGGCGTAAAGTTGCTCATGCTCAATCGGTTCGCGTGTGATGGGGGCTTCCACCATCTGGCAGAAGAAACGACGTGAACCCGTCGGGTCGGTCAGAAGTTCCGTCATGTTCGACGTACCGATGAATGCCGCCGTGCGCGTCATCTGCGTCGCCACCTGACTGCGCCCTTTCTGTACCTTGACCTCCGTCAACTGCATGAGGTTCTTCAGCGTAGCCATCTGACGCTCGGAAT
>NZ_JADYUH010000154.1 GCF_021531665.1 Prevotellamassilia timonensis | reverse complement strand
TTTTGAAAAGCCCTTCCCTTTAGGGAGGGGTTGGGGTAGGCTTCCAAAAATCCAACAATTTTGAGCGTTTTTTTAGCGATTTGACATTAACATTTTTAACTTTCGAGAACACTTTCCGCCTCCCAATTTTGCCTACTCGGCACATAATTTTGCTTTGCCTTCCTCAAATTTAAATTAGAGGAAGGCAAAGAAAAACTAGGGGAAGGCAAATTTTACCTGGATGCGCTTCTAAACCCCCGATTTTAAAGGGAAAGTAACGAAAAAAGGAGGAGCCGAGGCTCCTCCCATATCTCTGTACAAATATAATACTTTTCATCGGCAAAAGCAAGAAGTGTTAAAACCGAAAAAGGGCGTTGGGTGTGGAAAATGTTTTGGGTGCGGTGTGTCATAATAGCCAATCTGCTTCGTTGCTATCGGATTCGGGCTTGGTCATGTACTTCAGTACACTCC
>NZ_JADYUH010000153.1 GCF_021531665.1 Prevotellamassilia timonensis | reverse complement strand
ATGGGAGGAGCCTCGGCTCCCCCCTTTTTTCGTCACTTTCCCTTTAAAATCGGGGTTTTAGAAGCGCATCCGGTTAAAATTTGCCTTCCTCTAATTTTTATTTGCCTTCCTCTAATTTTAACTAGGGGAAGGCAAAGCAAAACTGCACGCCGGATAGGCAAAATTGGGAGGCGAGAAGTGTTCCCGAAAGTTAAAAATGTTAATGTCGAATCGCTGAAAAATGGCTCAAAATTGTTGGATTTTTTGGAGCGGAAGCCTACCCCAACCCCTCCCTAAAGGGAAGGGCTTTTCAATTTCTCCATTAATGCCCATTAATTGTCTCATTAAATGTCTCATTAATTTCTGAACATTTCGCGCGTTTCGTATTCCAAAACAAATTAATGACTTCTTAATGGAATCAATTCATGAACATTAATGTTTCAAAAAGGCGGTCCTTTCGTCTTTCGCCCTT
>NZ_JADYUH010000152.1 GCF_021531665.1 Prevotellamassilia timonensis | reverse complement strand
TGACTCTTTGACTCTTTGACTCTTTGACTCTTTGTCTCTTTGACTCTTTGTCTCTTTGACTCTTTGACTCTTTGACTCTTTGTCTCTTTGACTCTTTGTCTCTTTGACTTTCAATGTAGGGTTTTGTGTAGAGTTTGTGTATAGTTTGAAGCACAAACTATACACACCGCAAAGCACTAAATATCAGCGGCGTTACGAACAGAATGTAGGGTTTTGTGTAGAGTTGTATAGTTTTTTGTTCCCCTTTTATTTACGTATAGTGTAGAGTTGGAACGACCCTTTCACAGTTGTTTTTCTACACCCTACGACACCGCCCGTCACCACCTTAGAAACCGCAAAGGAAGCGCCTCCCGAACCAAGTTTTTTTGATTGGGTGCTTACTTTGCGATTTAGAGTTTTAGTAATCCTCAAAAAATAACCTGCATCATCTTTGAAAATCTTTTCGGTCCATATTTCCTCCCTCAT
>NZ_JADYUH010000151.1 GCF_021531665.1 Prevotellamassilia timonensis | reverse complement strand
TGAAAAACACTCGGGGGAAGGCGTCGCCAAGGGGGCAGACAGCCCCCGTTGAGACATTCACTTGCGTCTGATTAAGCCATAGTGAGCGGTTTCTCGTTGCAAACATAGTAATTTGTCTTTGCCCCTTTGTCTTTTTATCACTTTGTCTCTTCCTCTCTTCCTCTCTTCCTCTCTTCCTCTCTTTGTCTCTTCGACTCTTAGTCTCTTTGACTCTTAGTCTCTTTGACTCTTAGTCTCTTTGACTCTTCGATTAACGAGACAATTAATGGGCATTAATGGAGAAACATTTCTTGCTGGAAGCGCACCTAAGTAAAACTGGGAGCGCACCTAGGAAAAACTAGGAGCGCACCTAAGTAAAACTAGGAGCGCACCTAAGAAAAACTAGGAGCGCATCCAGTTAAAATTTGCCTTCCTCAAATTTTTATTTCCCTTCCTCAAATTTTTATTTCCCTTCCTCAAATTTTAATTTCCCTTCC
>NZ_JADYUH010000150.1 GCF_021531665.1 Prevotellamassilia timonensis | reverse complement strand
TTAAGAGGGGGCTTGTCTTTCGCCAAAAACCGTATTATTCGACACAAAAACATGTTTAGCGGACAGTAATAATACAAAATCAAAGGATTTTACTTGATTTCAAAGAATCAACGGAATTAAGTTGATTCGTGCCGATCGTAAAATTTAAGGGAGAACATTTGAGTCGTAACCATCCGAAATCAGCCGCCCTATGCGAGCAAAAATGTGGGAAGTGAATGCCAAAATAAGGAACGAAAGGGAAATGGGAAGGGCTGTCGAGAAAGAAAAGAGGATGTGTCAAAATGCACATTTGGGCTCCCTCATTGTCTCATTAATTCTGAACACTTCGCGAACAATTCGTGTGCCAAAACAAAAGTTTTTCTCCATTAATGCCCATTAATCAAAGAGAGGAAGAGGCAAAGAGACAAAAAGAAAAAGGGGCAAAGACAAAAACCAAGAAAACCCCTTGAAGAGTATGGCGGCTGCGCCGCTGCTGTGA
>NZ_JADYUH010000014.1 GCF_021531665.1 Prevotellamassilia timonensis | reverse complement strand
GATTTATTCGCATGTCTGGAAAGCGCCCACACAGGCTATTAAATACCAACGATTTCAAAGAACTCTTATTTTATGGCGTCTCGGACGCTGCGTGATTAGCCAAAATTCAACGAACTATTGCTACTGAATTACATCTATAAAAGTGGGTACGGTGGTAACTGTTCAGCGAATCGACACAATGCTCATATAAATCAGCCGCAGAAGGAAGCAGTCCGATGGCGGCTTCATCCGGCATCCATTCATCTCCCAATTTATCCAATCTGTAAAGCATACGCTCCGAAGAACTGAATTCTTGCGTGTATCTATAAGAAAAATACAATTTATCATTCATCATTTTTTAGGTTCCTTGTTTAGACGAAACGAAATGTTGAACATCACATATCGTCTCAGCACATTTCTGTAGCTCTCGGTCTGCATCTGCGCGTTCAGGCTGTAGCTGCGGCTCGACATCTGGTTCAGCAGGTCGAAGGCCTCCACTTCCACGCCCAGACGGCCGTTCAGGAAGAAACGCTTGAGGCGGGCGCTCCAGATGAGTTGCGCCGTGTTGAAGTTGTCATCGTCATAGCCATAGCGCGTGGTCAGCAGCAGCGAGGTGTTCACCTGCAGTTTCCACGGCAAGGGCATGCCGCCGCTCACGCGATAGTTGATGTTGAACACGTTCTGATTGGCGAAGCGGGAGGAGATGGCATGTATCCATTCGCCGTTCACCTCGCCCGAGAGACTGTAGTAGTTGCGGGAATAGTACACGTTGAACCGCTGCTTGGTTAGCACACGATCGGTGCCCACACGCTGGGACGATGCGCTCTGGGCCAAATTAGCATAGTCCTCGCTGTGGCGATAGTTGACATTGGTGGTTAGCTGGTAGTTCCATTGGTTGTGCTTGCCCATGGTGCTACCGAAATAGGCTTGTGCCGTCAGCGCGCGGTTCCCGTTGATGTTCTCGGGGCGGTAGGTCCTCACGCCCGTCTTCAGGTCGTAGAGCATGGACTGGGCCACGAGGTTGTTCCACTGGTCATACGTCACATTCCAGTTAAAGGTGTACACGCGCTTGGTGATGTATCTGTTCTCCACCGACAGCTCCGCGCGGTGATGCGCGCTCGCCTTCAAGCCGGGATTGCCCGTCCGCACCACCAGCGGGGTCGCATCATCGCGATAGTCCGTCAGATACTCGCTGTAGGGGCTGGCATGCGACAGGTTATAGGTCAAGGTGGTGTGCCGCTCCAGGTTGTAGGTATGCTTTTTCCCGTTGTGGTCGATGCGGTACCGCACATTCGGCTCAAAATAATAGTAATTGCGGTGCAGCCGTGTGTCTATCCGGCCACGTTGGTAGTCATAGCTCAACTGCTCCATGCGCACGGGCAGGGATAGGTTCACGGTGTTCGACCTGCGGTGCTTGTCGTTCCACCAATACATATAGAGGCCTAGCTCTGGTTTGTGCGTGCGCTTCCATTCATCGGCGTATGCCGAGTTGGTGAGGTCGATGTACTGCGTCAGCACATCCTTTATGGAGGCCAGACGGTCGAAGGGCTCGCCGGCATATTCCGTATCTTCCAGCCGGTAGTAGTCCTTGTTGCTCGACTGATATTGCTGGCGGTAGCTGTAGCCCGGGCTGATGTCCAGTGAAATCTTCTTGAAATGGTAGGAGATATTATAGCCCACATTCCCGCTGAGGTCATAGCTGTGCGCGTCGTTGTCCGAATAACGGTTTTGCTTTGATGTCAGGTCGTAGGCCGCACTCTCAAACAGATTGCGGTTGGCCGACAGGCTGTAATAGCCCGCCCCCCCCACATAGAGGGTGCCGTTGCCGTTCAGGCCCCACGAGGTTCCCAGGTCGCCCTTGGTATAGAAGAGGTGTCCGTCGTTCTGCTGCGTCTGGCGCAGGCTGCTGATCAGGTTCTGGCGGTAGATGTCGCCGCTGCCCTCGGCAAACAAACTGTCCAGGGCCTCGCCCATATACCGCTCCGTCATGCGCTGCTCCCACTCGGCCCGGCGCGAGAACGAGGTTCCTCGGTAGTTGTTGTACCAAATCTCGGGCTTCAGGTTGATAGAGTAGTTCTTCTCGTTCTCATTCATCTGATAGTCAAATTCGCCCATATCGCGTATATACCAATCGCGATGCTCCGTGTGCGAGCGGCTGATGCCGTTGATGTCTTTTGTGTCCAGATAGTTTGTGGTGTGTTGGTACTCGTCGTTCTTCTGCTCCTTCCACTTGAAGCTGGCCAGGTTCTTGATCTTGTACCGTTTGTTCTTGTCGTTCACCAGCAGGTCCGAGGAGAGTTCGTGCGTGGTCTGGTTATCGCTGCCCCCGGGACTTTGCCAGTTTCCGTTGGCATCATAGTATGAATTACCATATACATTATTGGAATACCCCATGAAGGCCAGGCGGCTGTGGGGCGTGAAGCGCAGGGCAAAACCCTTGGCGGCGTAGTGCTTGCCCGTGCCGTAGCCCGCACTGCCGTTGGCAATCCACCCGATGCTGTATTTCTTCTTCAGGTTGACATCCATCACCGTGGTCTGCGACCCACCGGCCCACATTCCATCGCGCACGTTGATGTTCTTGTCCACCATCTTGTTCAGGTCGGGCTTCAGGTCGTAGACCTTGATGTTCTCCACCATGTAGCCCGGCAGGTTCTCCAACGCTATGCGCGGATTGCCCCGGAAGAAGTCCTCGCCGTTAACCAGCAGGTTGGAGATCCGCTTGCCGTTCACGTAAATCACGCCGCCCTCGCGCAGCTCGGCACCGGGCAGCATGGCTATTAGCTGGTCCAGCATTGACCCCTCGCGAAGTTGAAACGCATCGGCATTATACTGTATTGTATCTCCCTTCATCACCATTTTTATTCTGGTGGCAGTTACGACAGCTTCATCAAGTCTGCGCTCCGTCAGAGAAGGTTTCTTTTTCATCAGTACACGACCAAAAGTACCTCCTGTTATACGGTATTTTTGGTAGCGAAAGTTTACTGTTTTATACGTATCTTCATAACCTCGTTTAGAAAAATGCAGGATATATTTTCCTGGGGCACTAATACTCTCACCAAAACTGCGGTTGTTTCTTTTTGTTTCATCTTTACTGACAAAACGTTCGACTTCTGTGCTGTCGGTACGGAGAAATCTTACTGTTACGGAATCTATAGGGTCATAAGTGAAATCATCTACTATTTGACCCATTACCCAGTATTTTTGTGCATTCGCGTTCAAACAGCATACACAAAGAAAAATGATGATGTTTAGTACTTTCATTTCTAATGAGATTATTTGTGTTTGGATACGGTAACCTTCTATATGGATTTACGACTACAAAGATTGTGCAAACCGAGAACAGAAGAACGTGTTCTTATGCCGAGGTGCAGCCAATCTTCGCAACCCTTCGATTGCAAAACAACAAAAAACAGCATAAAAAACGACTCGGCGAAGCCCGGAAACAGGTCGCCGAGGGTGCAACTCTAAAACTAGTTAAAGAAAAATCTGAAAATAAAGGCTCAAACCGCAATGATTTGAGCCAAAAACGTGTGTTATTTCTCTTTGCCGAAGGTGAGTTGACTGCGTCTTATTCCTTCTTACGAGGCATAGTGCAAGCACGCTTGCCCTCTGCTCTCGTTTCGTACGTCATTTCCTTGCGGAGTGTGCTCAGATAGCTGGGCGTGATGTTGAGGAACGAGGCGATGTCCTTCAGCGAGAGCATCTGCACCACCTGCGGACAGCGGTCGATGAGCCGACGGTAGCGGCTGCGGGCGGTGTAGCGGTAGTGGTCGAGGTCGCGCCCATAGACCATCTTGAACAGGTTCTTCAGTATCCGCACGTTGTGGAGCATCATCTTCGGGTCGCTGTCGAACAGTGCTTGCAGCTCGCGTCCGCTGATGATGCGCACCTCGCAGGGCATGTCCGCCTCGATGCTCACCTCCGACACGTCGCCGTCGAGACAATAGGGGAAGTCGGCCACGAACTCGCCCTCGAAGGCGAAGCCCGTGCAGTAGTCCTTGCTCTCCTCGTCGTTGTGCACCATGTACTTGAAGCAGCCCCGCTCCACGAAGGCCACCCACTGTGCCGGCTCTCCCGCCTCCTCCAGCGTCTCGCCCCGCAGGAACGTTCGCCGTTCCCCATGCTCCATGCAGTACTCTCGCAGGAACTCCAAATCGAGTCCCTCCTTGTATGTGTTGAATTGCTTGTTTGGTTGATGGGTCATAATGAAAATTCCCTTTTGTAAGTGCAAAAATACAAACAATATACCGAATGGGCCAACTCGGCATTGGCAATATAGCTCTGTGCATACTGTGGTTTCAGGGCCACATCCAGCACCCAGGGGTCATCCATGCGCGGTCCCTTCTCGTCGGGTGAGCGCGTCAGGTAAGCATCATCCGGCGTTTTCTTTGCCATTGCGCCCTCATTCCGTGGGAAGTTGAGCTTTGAAGACGCTCAAATCGTTCCTTCAAGGTGTGTTGAGCAGCACCGCAGTCGCATCCTGTCTTCTGTGCCTTTCTTGGTACACGAGTGGAATCCTTTGTTGCTGAAAAACGACTTTTGGAGAAACTTTTCACAGCAAGGAACACCGCCTCTTGAGAGGAGGCAAAGTGAAATAGGAGGCAAAGTGAAAGTAGGAGGCAAATGCCTTTTGGGTTGGCATTTACCTCCTACGGACCTTTGAAATTTTGCTTATTTTTCAAGTACAAAGATTCTGACACGCACTGGTTAAAGGCGTAGAAGAACGCCCCATATTGTCCGGGCAGACAATATGAGGCGTAGGTTTCTTGGTTTATTGGTATTTCTTTTTGAAAGCATTACCAGGCAAAGAGCGGGTAGGCTTCCATGGTTTCGTTGACGCGACGGCGCACGGTGTTGATGACGTTCTCGTCTGTCGGTGCGTTGAGTACGGTTTCAATCATTTCTGCAATTTCGTCCATGAGGTCTTCCTTGGCACCGCGGGTGGTGATGGCGGGAGTTCCGAGGCGAATTCCGGAAGTTTTGAAAGCACTGCGGGAGTCAAAGGACATTGTGCATTGTCGCAAGTTGTTACCATGGTACGGCTTATGCTTATGTACTACGTCGATTTTATCGCATTTATGGAAAATCCCGAAAAAACTTGGAATGATTTTCTTGCAAAGGAGATGCAAAAAGCACCGCCAGAACCAAGTCTTTTCGATTAGGGTGGCTTTCTTTTGAAAAAATAACCCCCGAAGTCCTGCAGGACTTCGGGGAGGGATTTTATGCTCTTTGGAGTTTTACCGGACAGCAATAAATTTGTTTGTTTGCGATTCCCTTTACATCGCGAGGTTTTATCTCTGTTTGTGTTTTATATTTGACAAGTTTCTATGTTCAAGGAAGGGTATTTCTATTTCAAGGCATACTGAGGCGGCAGTAGTTTACAGACACTTCTGCACGTCAATGAATTTATAATTTTTACTTACCCATTCTGCCAAAGACTCGAAATCATTCTTTCTCCAGAACTTCACGCACATAGCCCTTTTTGTTCCGCCATCGATAGGAAGCAATTGGTTGTCATCGAGATAAAAGTCCCATTTGGCACGTGCCTCCTTGCCGATGTGCTTTCCTGCCGTGAATTGCAGAATTTCATATCCACCTTCGTCAATAGTGTCCGGACAGGATGGATAGAAAAGATGCTCATAATAACGTCCGCTATAATATTGATTCAATCTGTCGCAGGGGAATGCCTTTCGCATCTCTTCCAGAGTCGTCTGAGGATTTTCCATGAGATAAGCCTTGAATATGGCAAGGGCTGCCTTGGATTTTGACAGGCGCTTGTTGGGGAATATCTCATTGCCGTTATAGCGGACAATGTATTTGCTTGTATCCTTGCCGCCCGGTTTGAACAGTTTCTCCAGTTCTTTCCCTTTACCCTCGTATGCATGATAGGCCATTACCATGAACAGGTTCTCGTGTGCCGTCCATAGTTCGTAGAGAAGTTTCATCTCCCACTCATCCATCGTCAGTTCCTGCATACGCTCCTTGCCTATAATTCCGCAGACTTTCTTATCGGGGAATGTAGCAAGAAAGGTCTTGTCGAACAGATCCTTGTGCGAATTGTATAAATTTGCCAACTGTTTTCTTTCCTTTCTGGAAATGGCAAGAACGTTATATATCTTTTCGCCCTCATAGAAATTGCAACTCAAACTGCGTATGTATGAATCTACAAAATTCCTTTGCCCGTCACTCACGATTTCCGACAAGGGTTCTATCACATAGGTGAGCAGTTCCTGGTAAGCAAGGGGCACAAAGTTTTCACTATTGGGCTTAGCGCCGTTGGGGGTAAGGAAGATAGCAATGCCCTTGCCCCTATTCTCTTCGGGATATTCATTAAGATTCTGGCAGATGGCATTCCAGTAACGTACGGTTTGGTTCTCTCCTTCATTGCTATATACTTTGTTTTCTATTGCAAGCGGGTAGAATAATTCCTTGGGGTCATCATCAGTATCGAACGTCATTCGCAGAACCATCCATATATCTATTCGGTTCTTCTTGTCGTTGTTCACGCACTTTTCCACCTCAACACCGCCGTCCATAAGTTCCACGCTGTAGTTTCCTGCAAGAACCTTGGCATAGACAGAACTGTCAAAGATGTAATGCCCCATATCCTTGGTTGCAAACAGGCGCAACAACAATTTCAGGGGGGCATCGTTTAGGCCGTGCTCGGCCTTGGGATTCAGCCACCAGGCAATGAATGCACTATGGCGGTTCTCCTTGCGTTCCACCTTCAGTGTTTCAAAAAAAGTTCGCTTTCCATAATAGTCAGTCAGATTTTGGAATTCCCTATTGTTGACCAGTTCCAGTATCTTCTTATTCATAATATCTGTGCAATTTACGTTATACAATACTTCGGTAAATTTTTACCGAAAAAAATTAAAAGTTAAACAATAGAACCGACAAAAGTTGGTTCGAAAACACTAAAGAGGTCATTGAAATGTTGTCAAAACGAATGGTTAAGCATGAAGAAATGTGCTGAAAAAGTGCGCTAACCTGCTGATGATAAAGGTGAAAAATATTACATAATCTGTTGGTTCTTTAGTAAATTAGAGGTCTCTAATCCTTCTGATTATGACTAAAGAAGCACTCCTTATGCAACACCAATCCGAGTGCCTGTCGGCTCTCAAATCGATGGCGAATATACACAAACCTTTTGAAAAAACGTTCATGGACACCATGAAATTATTCATGGCCATCCCAGATCGTATAAACTTCCTTCAATTGGGCAGATATGGCTGTTTCTCAGAACAGACTTATCGTAACCTTTTTGAGCATGAAACTTTCGACTGGTTTGCGTTCAACGGCTCTGTCATCAGCAAGCATCTCACAGGCAAGAGAAAAGCCATCGCCATCGATCCTTCCTATATCCCCAAATCAGGCAAGAAGACACCTTGGATAGGTTACTTCTGATCTGGTTGTGCAGGAGAGTACAAGCGTGGATTGGAAATCATGGGCATCGGTGACATTGACATCAACAACCATGAATGCATGACCGCTCGTTTATTGTTTTTTTCCACTGTGTAAACATACCCGAAGTCAAATTTGAATGCCATACTTTTTTCAATTGGTTACAGACATAAAATAGACATTTTCGGAAAAAAGTTCAAATTTTGGGGCAGGCATGAATGAAAATAATTCGTATCGCACAGAAACACAATACGATAATATTTCTATACCCCCAATTTCTTTTTTAGAATTTCACTAAACATCTGTTCACGGTTTCAAAGAACATATCAAAATCTCTGATATCGGTACTGAAATTTGCAGGTTGAAGATATTTGGTTTTTTTCGTGGAAGACTTTCCGTCCCACCATTCACTAAGAGACATGTCATTCTTGCTCCGATTTTCATCGTAGCTTAACAACTGCAGGTTAGGTATGGTATCATAGCGTTTATCATCCGAACCATAAAAATTTTTAGCAGCGTGCACATGATCCACATCATATTCTTTTGCGGTCTCCAAATAACAAATACCATCTGTGGATGAATATAATATTCAGAATTGGGAAACTGGCTTTCTTTTCTATCCTCATATATTCGGAGATCTCTTTGTCAGAAATAGATAAAGACGAATCTGTGACAATTATCGCAGAAAGAGGATAATTGTCCTTATCTGCATGTAGTTCCTGTACATCTTGAATCTCTTTTTTTACAGAACGAAACAAAACGCTATCATGAGGCATCGCCATTATACGATCCTTCAAGCTACCTGATTCTGCAATATGTTCTTCTTTTTGCGTCATACCTTTGATATTTTGCTTATTTTTCAAGTGCAAAGATTCTGACACGCCCTTCGGTTAAAGGCGTAGAAGAACGCCCCATATTGTCCGGGCAGACAATATGAGGCGTAGGTTCCTTGGTTTGTTGGTTCCTTTCGGAAGTTTTACCAGGCAAAGAGCGGGTAGGCTTCCATGGTTTCGTTGACGCGGCGGCGCACGGCGTTGATGACGTTCTCGTCTGTCGGTGCGTTGAGCACGGTTTCAATCATTTCTGCAATTTCGTCCATGAGGTCTTCCTTGGCACCGCGGGTGGTGATGGCGGGAGTTCCGAGGCGAATACCGGAAGTTTTGAAAGCACTGCGGGAGTCAAAGGGCACCATGTTCTTGTTGACGGTGATGTCAGCTGCCACCAGTGCGTGCTCTGCTTCTCGTCCGGTGAGTTCGGGATATTTTGAGCGCAGGTCCACGAGCATGCTGTGGTTGTCAGTTCCACCGCTGACAATGGTGAAGCCGCGTTTGACGAGTGCTTCGGCAAGTCGTGCGGCGTTCTTCTTGACTTGAAGTGCATATTCCTTGAACTCGGGTTGAAGCGCTTCGCCGAAAGCAACGGCTTTGGCGGCGATGACGTGTTCCAGCGGTCCGCCCTGGCTGCCGGGGAAGACGGCGCTGTTGAGGATTTGACTCATCATCTTCACTTCTCCCTTGGGTGTGGTGAGTCCCCAGGGATTGGGGAAGTCGTGTCCCATGAGAATCATGCCGCCGCGCGGTCCGCGGAGCGTTTTGTGCGTGGTGGTGGTGACGATGTGGGCGTGCTCCACGGGATTGTCAAGGAGTCCTGCGGCAATCAGTCCTGCGGGGTGCGCCATGTCCACCATGAAGAGTGCGCCGACTTTGTCAGCGATGGTGCGCATCCGCTTGTAGTCCCACTCGCGGCTGTAGGCAGAACCGCCTCCGATGATGAGTTTCGGTTTATGCTCCAGTGCCAGGCGCTCCATTTCATCGTAGTCCACGCGTCCCGTTTCCGGGCAGAGGTTGTAGCCCACGGGATGATAGAGGATGCCGGAGGTGTTGACGGCGGAGCCATGTGAGAGGTGACCTCCGTGGTCAAGGTTGAGTCCCATGAACGTGTCTCCGGGTTTGAGCACTGCCAGCAGGACTGCGGCGTTGGCTTGAGCGCCGGAGTGTGGCTGCACGTTGGCATATTCTGCATGGAAGAGTTCCTTGGCACGGTCAATGGCGATTTGTTCGGTTTGGTCCACGATTTCGCAGCCGCCATAGTATCGTTTGCCGGGATAGCCTTCAGCGTATTTGTTGGTCAGGCAGGATCCCATGGCTTGCATCACTTCGGCGCTGACGAAGTTTTCGGATGCGATGAGTTCGATTCCGCGGAGTTGGCGGCGGTTTTCTTTCTCAATGAGATTGAAGATTTGTGTGTCTCTTTGCATGGTTGAATAGACTTAGGGTTTTGATGAGTGATTTTGTGGTTGTCGAAAGCAAATTCTTGTTTGTCTTCTCCGATGAAATCTCACTTTTTCGCAAAAATGAGGCTGTCGGTGTCGGAACAGAGAATGAGGTGTCCGGAGGAGAGAGAGACGATGCGATAGGAGTCCGCATTGCCTCTTATTCCCACGCCTTCCAAGCAGGTCGTGTTCGGGTCGGTGAGTTCAACGTCTCGGTCACGATAGTGTATATAAGTTTTCGTGATGTCAAGTCTGTCTCCGTTCACGGAAAAACGTGCGACGGTTTCTGGGGTTTCGCCGTTGTGGATGGCATGGGAGACTATGCTAAGCAAATCGAGTTGGAAGTTCCAGGAAATGCTCTCCGCTCTTCTGTCGGTGTGGACGTCAAAGGAGGCGTCGGGGGTGGAGCGGACGTAGGAGTGTTCCAACATCCACTTCCCGTCAAGGTCACCGTTGGAGGGAAGTTTGTCGCAGGAAAGAACGAGCGTGAGGAGAAAAAGGATGGTGGCGAAATGTTTGATTTTCATGTAAAATCAGTGAGTTTGTTAGATGAACAGACCAAGTTCTCAAGATGTTTTTCAGAGGAAGCGTCCGGTTTTGGAGAGTGTGAGTTGGAAACCGGTGTTGTGGCGGATGAGATTACCGCGGTCCAGGGCGTAGCCGAGTTTTGCCGACCAGCCCTTTGTGTTCCATTTTCCAATCTTTTCGGGTGTCCAAGTGACCTCGGCGAGGAAACTGTGTAGTTGTCGCGGGCGGCTGAAGGGAGTGGCATAGGTTCCCCAGTTTCGTTGGTGTGAGTAGAGCACGCGGTAGTGCCATTCCTTGGTCGGGTCTCCGCTGAAGCCGAGGTGGTGTGCTTTGAAGCGGTTGCCGGGGAAGGCGAGGGAGGCACGGTGAAAATAGAGGGGTGAGACGAAGAGCGGATTACCGATGGCTTGCCCCCAGTGTTGCCATCCGGCGTAGATGTTGTGATTGTAGTAGTTGTCAATTCCGCTGATTTGGTCCGGAATCGCCTCGGTGTGGTCGTGATAGACGGGTCCGCTTTGGTAGTCCGTTTTGACGTGTTCATAGACAATGCTTGAGACCACGGGATTCTTGGGAAGATTGACTTCCACGCCGAGCAATCCGTCCAGCCAGCCGTATTCGAAGAACATTTGCGAGTGGTCCTCAAAAAAATGGTCATAATAGACGGCTGCGCTCCAGTCTTTTGCTTCGTAGTTCAAACGGAAGAGCCAGCTGCCCACGGTGTTTCCGGATGCGTTGTCGTAGCCCGAGTCGGTTGGGTCGGAGCCGATGCCAAGCAAGACGTCGAAGAACTGACGGAAACCGTGTTTCATGTCCAAGACCGGAATCTCCCCGAAGTAGCTTCCTGCATTGTAAATTCGCCCTCCGAAGAAGCTTGCCATTTCAAGTCCTCCCTCAAAGGTGAGCGGGAATTTCTTGGGGTTACCGATGCGCATGTAGCCCGCCTTGGAATGGTAGAGCACGTGTTCGCTGCGTTTGCCGTCCGGTGCGACATAGTCTTTTTGGAAGCCTGCGTCAGTGATGTAGCCATATCCGACGTGTCCTTTGATGGAAACCCAGGCGGAAGGTCCGGTGATGCTCCAATAGTTTGGAAGCGAGAGGCGGATGTCAGGAATGGGTCGTGAGTTGATGCCAAAGGTTTGCGAGCCGGAGCTGAGTTCTTGGTTTTTGAAAGCCATCGGGTGTTCTTTGGCACCGACGGTGAGACGCACGAGTTTGTAGTCAAAATCCGCGTAGAGCTGCTGCACCGTCACGGGCGATGCCATGCCGTAGCCCGCGACGAGGTCCAGTCCCCATCCGATTCTCCATTTGTGCGCCGAGTCCGTTTCCGCTTTGTGGAAGGCGGCAAGGCGGAGATAGCCATTGTCATGAACGACAGAGGAGAGGCCATGTTTGTTGGCGCTCATCCAGAGCGGCGTGTCGCCGTCGCCGGCAGTGACTTGCGCTTCTGCTTCATAGTCAATGGCTTTGGTTGCATTTTCCCAAGCATTTTGTGCTTGCAGTGAAGAAGTGGCGGTCAGCGAGAGAGCGGCAAGGAAGACAAAGAGCCGTTTGATGAGGTCGTTGCGTTTCATTTTCTTGAGTGCTTGCATGATTCGTGAGCGTTCTTCCGGTTTGTACCAAAAGAAGAACATCTTTTGACGTGTTTTCTCCTGCGGTGTCTTGGCGGAGCGTATTTCCTTCATGGTGTAGGGGTCAAATCCAGAGTACCAGGTGTCCGTGGAGAGTGTCATGGGGGTGGGTGTGAAGTCTTGAACCTGTTCGAGTCGGAAGTTCATTTTCTTTGTTTCCACCGCCAGTTCAGCCATGTCTTCGTCGCTGCATCCCGGGTGTGAGGAAATGAAATAGGGGATGAGTTGCTGCCGCAGTCCGTGTTTTTTGCAGATGTCGTCGAAGAGCGTTTTGAACTGTCGGAAGAGCGAGAATTCCGGTTTTCGCATGAGGCGTAGGACGTGGGACGCCGTGTGCTCCGGTGCCACTTTGAGTCGCCCCGAGACGTGTCGTGTGATGAGTTCTTCGGCGTAGTCCTTCGCCGCTTTTTGTGCTGCGGGTTCCGTGTGGTTTGCAAGAATGAGGTCGTAGCGGACTCCGCTTCCCACGTAACTTCTTTTGATTCCCGGGAGCGCATCGACGGCTTTGTAGAGTTCAATGAGCGGTCGATGGTCTGCCTGCATGTTTTTGCAGAGCGTCGGGTGCAGGCAGGAGGGTCGGGAACATTTGGCACAGAGAGATTTGTCTTTTCCTTCCATGCGATACATGTTGGCAGAAGGTCCTCCCAAGTCTGAGAGGTTGCCCTTGAAATCGGGCATTTCGCAGATTTTCTTCACCTCTCGCAAGATGCTCTCTTTGGAGCGCGACATGATGAACTTTCCCTGATGCGCCGAGATGGTGCAGAAGGAACAGCCGCCGAAGCAGCCCCGGTGGATGTTCACCGAAAACTTAATCATGTCGTAGGCGGGGATGCGTTTTCCTTTGTATTTCGGGTGCGGAAGTCGCGTGTAGGGAAGGTCGTAGGAATGGTCAATCTGTTCCGTGGTCATGGGCGGGAAAGGCGGATTCACCACGACGAATTTGTTTCCGACCGGTTGCAGGATTCTTCTTGCTTGCAGTCGGTTGCTTTCAATTTCAACGAGTCGAAAGTTCTCGGCAAATTGCGCCTTGCTTTTCAGGCAGTCTTCGTGGGCGTGCAAGAGGATGTCCGTGTCGCAGATGCCGCCTTTGATGTCGTTTTTTCGTTCAAGCGTGACGGTTTGGGGAACGGGCGTTCTTCTCAGAATTTCTTTGAAAAGTGCCGCATTCATCGGTGTCTCGGTTTTGAGCACCTCTGTCGCCATCAGGTTGCTGAGTTCAAGAATCGGTAGTTCGCCCATGCCATAGATCAGCAGGTCCGCTCCCGATTCACAGAGAATGCTCGGGCGGAGTTTCTCCTGCCAATAGTCAAAGTGGGTCACGCGTCGCAGCGAAGCCTCTATTCCTCCTAAAACCACGGGAACATCGGGGAAAAGCTGCTTGAGAATCTTCGTATAGACGATGGTCGGATATTCCGGTCGCAGGTCGTGTCGTCCGTCGGGGCTGTAGGCGTCTTCGCTTCTGTGTCGTCGGTTGGCGGTGTATTTGTTCACCATGGAGTCCATGCAGCCCGGGGCAATGGCAAAGAAGAGCTTGGGCCTGCCGAGTTTGCGAAAATCGCGGAAGTCACCGTGCCAGTCCGGCTGAGGAACGATGGCGACGCGATAGCCTTCAGCCTCCAGCGTTCTACCGATGACAGCCGCGCCGAATGAGGGGTGGTCCACGTAGGCGTCTGCAGAAAACAGAATGATGTCTGCTTCATTCCATTTTCTTAGGTCCATTTCTTTGCGTGTGGTGGGGAGGAAGTCGGTGAGCATAAGAGGAGGGATTGCAGAAGACAGATGCTTATTCTTCGGAAGTGGGATTCTCTTCCTGTCGGCTTTGGAAGTCTTGATAGGCAACCATCAGTTGCTTCAGACCGTAAGCCTTCATCTTGTCATGATAAATCACGTCGATGCAGAGGTCCAGCAGGTCTTTTGTGTTTTCCGTGCTGGAAGCGATGAGTGCTCTGACGTTCATTCTGAGTTTGTTCAGTTCGGTTTCCGTGACAAAGCCTGCGCTTCCGACCAATCCTTCCAGCAGTTTGTATTTACGGATGGTTCTGAGATTCTCTTCTGTCAGTTGCAAGTGTCGTGTTCCGCTTTCGTTGAGTTGTATGTCGTACATGATTCTATTATATATATAAGGTATGGTCAATGCCCAACCGCCGGAGGCAGTGGGGTGAAGAGTCAAAGAGATTCTGTTTTTTTATTGCGCAGCCTTGAAGTCTTTCAAGTTGATGGTGGCAGCGAGATAGGCTTTCTGCCAGTCCGTGTCCAGCGAGAAGGGGGTGAGCACGCCTTCCTCTTGGAGGAAGGACTGAGTGGTTTCTTTGTCCGGGTCGTTCCAAAGAGGGTTCATGACCGAAGCGTCCATGAAGAGCATGATTTTTGCTTTTCTCACTCCGTCTGCTTCCTTTTTGTCTTTGGTGATTTCATCAAAGAAGAGGGTGATGAATTCGGAAAGATAGTAGGCTTGGTTGTCCAGCAGCGAGGTCTGCACCGTATCAGACTTCTCAAATGCCTTCTTTTGCAGATAAATCAGAGCTGTTCTCTTGAATTGGGCAATCTGTGTTTGCGTGTAGTTGGCGGAAGGATTGTTCACCGTGCGCGTTGCCGAAGCCAGCACGTAGTTAAACACTTCTTGTGCTTGCGCCACGGATGTCAAGAGAGCGAAGACCGCCGTGCAGACCAGGACGCGTAATGTGGTTTTCATCATATTTTTTTGTTGTTTCTGAGCGTTGGATTTGAATTGATTCGTTCCGGGTGCATGGCAGCGAAGTCAGCCCAAGAACTTTTTTTGTTTTTGTGGGTTTCTCCTGTGTTCAAGGTTTTGGTGGCGAGACTGCCGGGAATGCTTTCCAGATAGCGGCAATAGGCAACGGCAAGTGCGTCGGTGGCGTCATAGTAGGGAAGCAGTTTGTCTTCGTCCAGTTTCATCAGTCTCACCAACATTCTTTTCACCTGCTCTTTGGTGGCAAGTCCGTTTCCCGTCACGGTTTGTTTGATTTTCAGCGGTGCAAATTCAAAGATGGGAATGTCTCTCATCATGGCTGCGGCGATGACCACCCCCTGTGCTCTGCCGAGTTTGAGCATGCTTTGCACGTTCTTTCCGCAGAAGGGTGCTTCCACCGCAATTTCGTCGGGGTGAAAAGCCTCCATGAGACTTGCCACTCTTTCCAAGATTCTGCCCAACTTGAGATAGACGTCCTTGCACTTTCTCAGGTCGATTACTCCCATGGCAAGCATCTCGCATTTCTTTCCGCACATCCTCACGGCGGCATAGCCCAGCACGCTCGTGCCGGGGTCTATTCCGAGAATCACTTTTTCGGGAGTTTGAGTCATAGAAGCAGCATTCTATTTTCAGGATGACGATGAATCTTTGAAAACACTCATCGCTTCACAAGGCAAAAGTACGCTTTTGAGCGGAAATAACGTTTTGCACAGTCCAAAATTTTATTGAGTGGTAATTACTTCCTATTTTTGCAGAGCATTTTTTCAAATATCTTAAAAGTTAATCGTGTCATGAAACGATTGTTTTTTCTTCTTTTTGTTCTCAGTCTTGGTCTGACCGCCGGTGCACAAGCAGTCATCAAGTTTGACAAGACTGTTCACAATTTCGGAACTTTCAAGGAAAGCGTAGTTCAGAAATGCGTTTTTGAGTTCACCAACACAGGAGACAAGCCTCTTACAATTTCGCAAGCTCATGCCTCTTGTGGGTGCACGGTGCCCCAGTTCAGCAAAGCCCCCATTCCTCCCGGCGGAAAAGGAAAGATTTATGTCACCTATAACGGCAAGGGAAGAGCTGGAGGTCAATTTCGCAAAGTCATCACCGTGGTTTCCAGTGCCAGCAACAGCTTGGCTCGCATCTATGTGGAGGGAACAATAGAAATTGAAGACTGAGAAGAAACATTGTAGGGGGCTATAAAGTGGTGTACTATGAATTACGGAATTAGGGGCGTTCAAAAGAAAGAACTCACGTTTTGGGTCGGCTTCTAAGCGCGCCTTTTTGTAAGTTTCGTCAGTCACATAGTCCGCTATGCTTTTTTCTCCACTGACAAAAGTTCATCTCTAAGTATTCAAAAACTTCTCAGTCCGGTTTATAGAACAATCCTGTAAACAACATCCGAATCACACATTATTTATATATATGTCTGACAAGAACACCCATTTAGTGATTTTGGCAGGTGGCGTGGGAAGCCGCTTCTGGCCTTTGTCTTCGGAAGAGAAACCGAAGCAGTTTTTGGACATTCTTCGCTGTGGTAAGACGTTGCTCCAGCTAACCGCAGAGCGTTTTGCCAACCTCGTGCCCAAAGAAAACATTTGGGTGCTCACTTCGGCGCGCTATGTGGACTTTGTCTATGAACAACTTCCAGACATCGCTCGCGAACAAGTGTTGGCTGAGCCCTGCGGACGAAACACCGCGCCCCCCATCTGCTACATCAGTTGGAAAATCAAGAAGCGCAACCCTCGCGCCAACGTCATGGTGACGCCTGCTGACCATTTCATTCCGGACACAAAGGCTTTTGAAGAGGTCATGGAGGAGTGTCTCTCCTTTGCCGCAGAAACCGATGCACTCGTCACGCTGGGAGTGAAGCCGACTCGTCCTGAAACGGGCTATGGCTACATCAAAGCAGACCTCGGTTTTGCCTCCTCTCGCGGTCATCGCATTTTCCGTGTGGATGGTTTCACCGAGAAACCGGACCTTGCCACCGCAGAGTCCTACGTGCAACTCCCGAACTATCTGTGGAACTCCGGCATCTTCGTTTGGAGCGTCAGCACCATCGTCAATGCGTTCCGTGTCTATGAACCCACGATTTCTGCCATCTTTGAAAACCTCCTTCCGGTCTATGACACCCCCGAGGAGCAGGCGTGCATCGACCGCGACTTCCCCAAGTGTGAGAGCATCTCTGTCGATTATGCCATCATGGAGAAAGCGGAAGAAATTTTTGTGCATCCCGTCACCTTTGCCTGGAGCGACCTTGGAACGTGGACTGCTTTGCGAAACGAAGTCAGCCGCGATGAACATGACAACGCTGCCATCGGTGAAAACATTCATTTCTTTGATTCAGACCACTGCATCGTTCATGTCGAAGGAAAGAAAAGAGTGGTTGTTCAAGGACTTGACGGCTATGTGGTGGTCGAGAAAGATGACGAAATTCTCATTTGCAAACTCTCTGAGGAACAGCGCATCAAACTGTTTCACTGAAAAAACACTCTGAATGGTTTGAGAGGACAGTGACGCCGCTTTCCTCTCAAACCTTTCTCTTATTCCTTCCCTTCTCCTCCCGTTCTCAGTTCCCCTCCTTCTTCATTTCTCCTGCTTTCTCCCTCTTTCAATATGGATTTTGCCCACTCAGTGCTTGAATGGTATACGGCACATCGTCGAGATTTGCCTTGGCGAGACATTTCCGACCCCTATCGCATTTGGGTTTCGGAAATCATTCTGCAACAAACGAGGGTGGTGCAGGGGAGGAGCTACTATGAGCGTTTCGTTTCCACTTTCCCGAATGTGGAGTCGCTCGCCGCAGCCACCGAAGACGAAGTGCTGAGGCTTTGGCAGGGATTGGGCTATTACAGTCGGGCTCGGAATCTGCTGAAAGCAGCACGTCTCATCGCTGCCGGCGGCGGTTTCCCGAGAACCTTTGAAGAGGTGCGCAAACTGCCCGGCATTGGAGACTACACCGCCGCTGCCATCTGTTCCTTTGCCTTCAAACTTCCCGTGGCAGTGGTGGACGGCAATGTCTATCGTGTTCTCTCCCGCTTCTTTGGCATAGACATCCCCATTGACACCACGCAGGGAAAGAAATACTTTGCCGAACTCGCCCAAAACCTGCTGCCGGCGTCCCATGCTGCGGACTACAATCAAGGTTTGATGGATTTCGGTGCGCTGCAGTGCTCCGTCTCTTCGCCTGACTGTTCCGTTTGTCCGCTTTCCGATGCCTGTGTGGCTTTTGCGAGAAACGCTCAGCAAGATTTTCCCTTCAAGGCGCGGCGCCCGCAGGTCAAGGAGCGCCATTTCGTCTATTTTTATGTAGAATCTCCGGAAGGCATTTGGTTGCATCGCCGTGCGGCGGGTGACATTTGGCAGGGGCTCTATGAGTTTCCGCTCGTGGAGTTTGACCACCGTCCCGAAATGCCGGAAGTTCTGCAACATCCGTTTGTGGTGAAACATCTCTCCCACGCTGAAGGCTGGCGCGAAGTGGCTCGTGACGTCAAGCACCAACTGACTCACCGCCTGCTTCATGCTGACTTCTTTGCCGTTCGCACCTCCGCTTGCTCTCTTCCCTCTGACTGCGTGGCTGTGCCGGCGGAAAAATTGGATGACCACGCCATGCCCGAGTTGCTCTGTCGCCTTCGACGTCAACTTTGACATCAGTTTGGACATCGCTTTAGAAACGTTCTGTTTTATATATACAGAAACCTCCTTTAAACATAGAAACCTCCTTCAAAACGAAAAACATAAATGTCCCGAAAAAGGAAACCCCTTCCCATCTTAGAAAACATTGAAATCACCGGCATCGCGGCTGAAGGCAAAGCACTGGCTCGCGTGAACGACCTCGTAGTTTTTGTGCCCTACGCCGTGCCCGGCGATGTGGTTGATTTGCAGGTGCGTCGCAAGAAGCACAGCTATGCCGAGGCGGAAATCATTCGTTTCCACCGCCGGTCTCCCGAGCGTGTTCAACCCTTCTGCCCGCATTTCGGCGTGTGTGGCGGCTGCAAATGGCAATGTCTGCCCTACGACAAGCAACTGCACTACAAGCAACAGCAAGTCACTGATCACCTGCAGCGCATTGCCAAGGTGGAACTGCCGGAAATCAGCCCGATTCTCGGCAGCGTCCGTCAAACCCACTATCGCAACAAACTTGAGTTCGGCTTCTCCGACAAGCGATGGCTGACGGAAGAGGAGGTGCGCTCCGGCGTGGAGTTTGACAACATGAACGCTCTGGGCTTCCACATTCCGGGCGCGTTTGACAAAATCCTTGACATCCAGACCTGCTCTCTGATGGACAGTCTCAACGACCGCATCAGAAACGGCATCCGTGACTACGCCTTGTCCCACGGTCTCTCTTTCTTCAACCTCCGCTCCGCCACCGGACTTCTGCGCAACCTCATGTTGCGAACTTCTTCCACGGGAGAAGTCATGTTGTTGATTCAGTTCTCCATTCGCAATGCGGAGGAAGAGACTCAGGCACGTGAACTCTTGGACCACGTTCACTCCTCCTTCCCCGAAATCACCTCTCTGCTTTGGGTGAACAACCTCAAGTGCAACGACACCATCGGCGACCTGCCCGTCCACACCCACCACGGCACACCGTTCATCATTGAAGAAATGGAAGGACTTCGCTTCAAAGTCGGACCGAAGAGTTTCTATCAGACCAACACGGAGCAGGCTTACGAACTCTACAAGGTGGCGCGCAATTTTGCAGAACTGAAGCCGACGGATTTGGTCTATGACCTCTACACCGGAACCGGAACCATTGCCAGTTTTGTGGCGCGCAGCGCGAAGCAAGTGATTGGAATTGAATATGTTCCCGAAGCCATTGAGGATGCCAAGGAGAATGCCCGTTTCAACGGTTTGGACAACACGCTCTTCTTTGCCGGCGACATGAAGGACATCCTCACTGCCGAGTTTGTGGGTAAATATGGTCGCCCCGATGTCATCATCACCGACCCGCCGCGCGCCGGAATGCACACCGATGTCATCAAGACCATCTTGCTCGCCGCCCCGCGCCGCATTGTCTATGTCAGCTGCAACTCCGCCACGCAGGCACGTGACCTTGCCTTGCTGGATGCAGACTATCGTGTCACCGCCGTGCAGCCGGTGGACATGTTCCCGCAGACGCATCACGTGGAAAATGTGGTTCGTCTGGACCGTAGAAACTAAGTTCTTACTCCTTCCGTCCTCCATGTCTGTCGTTCATCGCCACAACCCCGCGCTTCAGCAAAAATTGTTGCACGCCTGTCTCCACGATACGCCTGCCGCTGTGCTCTCCCTGCTTCAGTCACTTTCTGTGGCGGAGTTCCGCACTGCGGGCTGGTTGTTGGGAGAGAACGTGCTGCCCCAGTTGGATTCCGCCCGCTTTTGGGAACTCTTCAATGTGGTGGTCGCTTCTTGCAGCAAGGCATATTTAGGCACGTTCCTCAAAGGGGCAGTCCGTCTGCGCCAGCGCGGAAAGTTGCAGTGGAGTCGTTCGGTGCTTGCTTCCTTCGTGGATCTCTCCACAGCCATCGACCGTCGCAAAATGTTGGAGCAACTCTTGCCCACGTGCCAAACTGCCGGCGAGGCGGAAGAACTCCTCTGTGCCTTGGGCGATGAGACCTATGATGAGTCAGCGCCAACACTTTTGCGCCTCGGAACTCCGTGGGCTTATTGGCTTCTCTTTCAGTGGATGCGGCGTCACGAAGGAGACCGTGAACTGCTTCGCGATTGCGGTGTGCGTCTCGTGCGCAAGGGCGACCGTCTTTCTTTCAACATGGCAGCCATCGTTCGGCAGTATTTTGACATCACATCCATCCCCGGCACTTTCTCGCTGAATCTTCCGCCCTACGCTCAGGGGCGCATGGAACGCTCACCAGAAAACTTCTTGAAAGTACTGCAATCTTGAAGAGTGGGGGAGAAGAATCACGCAGTCGGAACAATCGCCCGCCATCGCCTTGGGTCCTCCCACGGTGATGGCGGGCGAAGCAGTTTTAACGAGACAATCTGCGAGCATGAATGGGGTGGAAAAAGAAGAGAAATGTAAGGTCTCGGCACGGTTCGTTTTTGTCTCTATATACGTAAATAAAAGGGGAAACAAAAAACTATACAAACTATACACAAAACCCTACACAAACCCTACATTTCGTTGATTCTCAGCACGTTACGAAATGTATAGTTTGCGCTTCAAACTATACACAAACTATACACAAACTATACATTGAAGCGTTCAAAACCCTACACGAAAGGTGGGGTAAACCCTACACAGAACGCTACATTGAAGCGTTCAAAACCCTACACGAAACGGAGCGCAAACCCTGTACTGCAACGGCGTGCAGTTTACTTAGGAACGTACCTAAGTGAAATTAGGAGAAGGCTAATTTTAACCGGGTGCGCTCCTAGTTTTTCTTAGGTGCGCTCCCAGTTTTTCTTAGGTGCGCTCCTAGTTTTTCTTAGGTGCGCTCCCAGTTTTTCCTAGGTGCGCTCCTAGTTTTTCTTAGGTGCGCTCCTAGTTTTTCCTAGGTGCGCTCCTAGTTTTTCTTATGTGCGCTCCTAGTTTTTCCTAGGTGCGCTCCTAGTTTTTCTTAGGTGCGCTTCCAGACCCCAATTTAAAAAAGGAAGTGACGAGATAAGGGAGGAGTCGCGGCTCGCGCCGCCATCTTCGCGGGCGTCTAGCCCTCCAGGCGATTCTTTCCTTGCCTCCTACTATGAGGGTGTGTCGAAATGCGCATTTTGCCTTCACCCCTCGAAGGTGCGTCAGAATGGCTAAGATGCAAGGCGTTGAGGATGAGGGCGCAGGGAGTGTACTGAAGTACATGACCAAGCCCGAATCCGATAGCAACGCAGCAGATTGGCTATTATGACACACCGCCTCCAAAATTTTCCACACCCAACGCCCTTTTTCGGTTTTAACACTTCTTGCTTTTGACGACGAAAAGTATTATATTTGTATAGAGATATGGGAGGAGCCTCGGCTCCCCCCTTTTTTCGTCACTTTCCCTTTAAAATCGGGGATTTAGAAGCGCATCCGGGAAAAATTTGCCTTCCTCTAATTTTTCTTTGCCTTCCTCAAATTTTAATTAGGGGAAGGCAAAGAAAAATTATGCGCCGAGTAGGCAAAATTGGGAGGCGGAAAGTGTTCCGATAAGTTAAAAATGTTAATGTCAAATCGCCGAAAAAACGCTCAAAATTGTTGGATTTTTGGAGCGGCTTGCGGGAGTGAAGAAGCGGCGGGAAGGGGAGAGGAAGAG
This sequence comes from Prevotellamassilia timonensis, assembly GCF_021531665.1. Classification (GTDB taxonomy): domain Bacteria; phylum Bacteroidota; class Bacteroidia; order Bacteroidales; family Bacteroidaceae; genus Alloprevotella. The sequence continues at coordinate 20,253 of NZ_JADYUH010000014.1, read as the reverse complement.
ACAAAGAGAGGAAGAGTCAAAGAGTCACAGAGAGGAGGAGACGGAGGGAGTGACGAGGCGTGTCACCTCCTATTGCCATTTCCTGTTTTACGTTCGTTACGTTTGTTACGTTCGTCACGTTCGTCACGTTCGTTACAAACGTTACGTACGATTCGCTCCATTCGTTCCATTCGCGTTCAAAAACAAAATGTAGGGTTTGTGTTCCGCCTCGTGTATAGTTTCGCGAACGCTCGTTGTGTAGGGTTTTGAACGCTCGCAGTGTAGGGTTTTGAACGCCGTTTTGTCGGGCTCTGTGTATAGTTGTAATGTAGGGTTTGTGTATAGTTTGTGTATAGTTTGCGCCTTAAACTATACATTTCGCAACGAACGGGAAATCAGAGAGATGTAGGGTTTGTGTAGGGTTTTGTGTATAGTTTGTATAGTTTTTTTGTTTCCCCCTTTATTTACGTATATAGTAACGCAGGCGAACCGCACCGCAACCCTACATTTTCTTTTCTAGATTGGCATTCCATTTTATAAGAAAAGATGAATCCACATTATAGAACACCCCTTTATTCCTTCTTCATTGTGTTTTTTGAAAGAATCACGCCAAAGGGAGGCATATCGTCGTCGTCGTCACAACCGCTGGTGCATCGGCGCCTCCTTATTATATAAGGTAAAATCTTCATTTACGCGCTCCTCCAAAACGATGAAAAAAGCCCGTTTTCCGTGTGAAACTGCAAAAAAGAGGGGAAGAAAGGCGTTCAAAACAGATTTAATTCGTATTTTTCGGACCGAAAAACAGAAAGTGCCCCCTCAAAACACGGAGGAAAGCACTTTCAACATGGAAAACATCATTTTAAATCTAATACCATGAAGATTTACAACTCTCACGAAATCAAAAACATTGCCTTGCTCGGCAACGACGGCTCCGGTAAAACCACTCTCACCGAAGCCCTCCTCTTTGAATGCGGACAAATCAAACGTCGCGGACGCATCACTGCCAAAAACACAGTCTCTGACTATTTCCCCGTGGAACAAGACTATGGCTACTCCGTTTTCTCCACGGTCTTCCACACCGAGTGGAAAGGAAAAAAACTCAACATCATTGACTGCCCGGGTTCCGACGATTTCGTGGGAGCAGCGCTCACCGCGCTTAACGTGACTGACACTGCCGTGCTTCTCATCAACGGTCAGTTCGGTCCGGAGGTCGGTACGCAAAACCATTTCCGCTACACCGAAAAACTCAAGAAGCCCGTCATCTTCCTTGTCAATCAACTCGACAGTGACGCGTGTGACTATGACGGAATCATTGAACAACTGCAGATGAACTATGGTTCCAAAGCCATTCCCGTGCAGTATCCCGTCGCCACAGGTCCCGGCTTCAACTCTTTGATCGACATCATTCTCATGAAGATGCTTGTCTTCAAGGAAGAAGGCGGCGAACCCGAACTCTGCGACATCCCTGATTCCGAGATGGAACGCGCACAGGCTCTTCACAAAGAATTGGTTGAAGCAGCTGCAGAAAACGACGAGACTCTCATGGAGAAGTTCTTTGAGACAGAACAACTCACAGAAGACGAAATGCGCGAAGGCATCCGTAAGGGCATGGTGACCAGAAGCATCTATCCCATCTTCTGCGTCTGCGCCTCCAAGAACATGGGCGTCGGTCGTCTCATGGAGTTCCTTGGCAACGTCGTTCCCTTCGTCGATGAGATGCCCGCCGTCCACAACACCCGCGGCGTGGAAGTTCCTCTCGACCCGAACGGACCGCTCTCCATCTATTTCTTCAAAACAGGCGTGGAACCCCACATCGGCGAAGTGCAATATTTCAAAGTGATGAGCGGAACGCTCCACGAAGGCGACGACCTCACCAACTCCGACCGAGGTTCCAAAGAACGTCTCAGCCAGATTTTCGTTTCCTCCGGCGCCAACCGCGAAAAAGTGTCTGAACTGACCGCCGGTGACATCGGCTCCACCGTGAAACTCAAAGACGTTCGCACGGGAAACACCCTCAACGGAAAAGACTGCGACAACCGCTTCAACTTCATCAAATATCCCAACCCGAAATTCACTCGCGCCATCCGCGCCGTCAATGAGGCAGAGACTGAAAAGATGATGGCTGCCCTCAACCGTATGCGTCAGGAAGACCCAACCTGGGAAGTGGAGCAGAGCAAAGAACTTCGTCAGATTCTTGTTCACGGACAGGGCGAGTTCCACCTCCGCACCTTGAAGTGGCGTCTTGAGAATTTGGACAAAATCAACGTGGAATTCTATCCGCAGCGCATTCCTTATCGCGAAACCATCACCCGTGCCGCCCGTGCAGACTATCGTCACAAGAAGCAGAGCGGTGGTGCCGGACAGTTCGGCGAGGTGCATCTCGTCGTGGAACCCTACAGCGACGGAATGCCCGATCCCGAAGTCTATCGTTTCGGCGGTCAGGAAATTCGCGTTTCCATCAAGGGCAAGGAAGAAGTGCCTCTCGAATGGGGTGGAAAACTTGTCTTCATCAACTCCGTGGTCGGCGGTGCGATTGACAGCCGTTTCATGCCCGCCATCCTCAAGGGCATCATGAGCCGCATGGAGCAAGGACCTCTCACCGGAAGTTATGCCCGCGATGTTCGCGTCGTGGTCTATGACGGAAAGATGCACCCGGTTGACTCCAACGAACTTTCCTTCATGCTCGCCGGACGCAATGCCTTCAGCGCAGCCTTCAAGGAAGCAGGTCCGAAGATTCTTGAACCCATCTATGATGTGGAAGTCTTCGTTCCCGCCGACAAGATGGGCGACGTGATGAGTGACCTTCAAGGACGCCGCGGCATGATTGTCGGAATGAGCAGTGAGTCCGGCTATGAGAAGCTGCAAGCCAAAGTGCCTCTCGCAGAGATGGCAAACTACTCCACCTCGCTCAGCTCTCTCACCGGCGGACGTGCCTCCTTCATCATGAAGTTTGCAAGCTACGAACTCGTGCCCGGAGACCTTCAGGCAAAACTCATTGCCGACTTCGAACAGGAACAAGCAGCAGAGAAGTAAGAAGCAGTTCTTAGAAAAAGCCCCTTTCACGCGAAAGGTCAGATTCAAAACGGAGAGTGCCGCGCGGCACTCTCCGTTTTTAGTAATATGAAAATAATAAGTTGCGTCAGATTTGAATTAGATTTTCGATGTCAGATTTTCACCCGAAGAAGGAGCATAGCCGTAGCTATGTGACTGATGAGGGAGGAAATATGGACCGAAAAGATTTTCAAAGATGATGCAGGTTATTTTTTGAGGATTACTTAGCCCAAATCCTTGAGAACCTGTTTTTGTAGAATGGTTTGAGCGTATTATTCAAGTTTCGCAAGTTGAATCAGAGAATCAGCGCAAGCGTTCAAGGCGTGCCTTGAACGCTTGTCAGCTACAAGTGAACACTTGCGAAACTTGAATTCTTTCATTACTGCACAATGTCTGCGTCCTTCACGAGCACGGCGTGGGAAGATAGTGCCGGGTCGTTGAGGTCAAAGCAGCCGAGGCAAATGATGTTTCCTTCCACCATGCCCCAAATCATGCCCTCGTTGGATGTGACACCGGGTTTTGCACCCATGACGTCCATGATTTTCGCAAACTCTGCGTCGGTGAAACCGTTCACATTGACCATCGTGCTGCCCTCATTGTCCTGTTTTTGCAAAGAAGTGCCGACTTGGATGGAGAGATAGTTTTCTTCATTTTTGATGGTGAGACGTTCGTTTCCTTCTCCGGGGCTGACAACTCCGGAGTGATGAACGTTGCTAACCAAGAGATTACCCACGATTCGTCCGATGGAGACCCCCTCCGTTTCCCATCCGTTCTCGTCAATGAGCGCATAACCCTTATAGGCTCCGCTTGTGCGTCCCACGATTTGCGATTGGTCGCCAAAGTAGACGAAAGGTTTGCAGAGTAGGGCAGGGGTGAGGGGAGTGAGCGTCACTTCGGTGGTGTATTTCTTGGAGATATATCCCACCAGACAACTTTCATTGCAAACGAGCACTTTATACCATTCCGGCAGTTCCTCGATGACGGCATAAATGTTTCCCTGTTCGGCGGGGCAGGGATTCACATCGCCGCGGCGTGTTTTTTCGTTGCTCCAAACGTATAAGCAGTTGTCTGTTTCATACTCGCACCAGCGTTTGAGAAACGGGGCGGTGGCACTCGCGCTCTTTCGGATGTTGAGAGTGGCGGAAGTGACTTTGACCACTTTCACGACTTGGGGCATCTTGATGTCAAGTCCTGCCACTTTGGTCGGCGTGGCGGCAGTGGTTTTTGTGCCCGACGAGGTGCCGGTAGTTGTGCTTGGTGTAGCAGTAGTAGTTTTGCTTTTTTGCGATTCGCTCAGCGTGTTCACCGTAGTTTTCACCTTTTTCCAAGCTTCGCTCAGTTTTTTTACGAATTGTGCTTGGCAATCAACTTGTCCTGCCATGGAAAGCACAAGCAGAGAAATGAGAATGCGTTTCATCTGTTGAGAATAATGGTTTTTAATTATTTCTGATTAAATCTTTTCGCAGAGGATAACGAAGGAAGTTTTTGCAAATTTAAGTAATCCTCAAAAAATAACCTGCATCATCTTTGTAAATCTTTTCGGTCCATATTTCCTCCCTTATCAGTCACATAGCTACGGCTATGCTCCTTCTTCGGGTGAAAATCTGACCTCGAAAATGTCATTCAAATCTGACGCAACTTATTATTTTCATATTACTAAAGACTAAATTTGAAAGGAATCACAAAAGAAGGAGAAAAGATGAATTAGTCTGTGTCATGTTCCTCGGATTTGTTGTGCAGTAGTTTTTTTGATAAATCCCCTAAACAGTAATATTTATGTAAATCTGTGTAAGGAATATACCTCTTTGAAATCAAGAGAGTTAGAAGAATTACTTCGTTTTCAGGTAATGAGTTGGCAACCGTCCTAATTGCCGTGGTCTGCATCGCTTTGCTTGTTTGGGAAACTCTTATGGTACAAGAGTATGAAAAATATTCAGACAGAAAGGATCATTCCAAAAATTATTTTAGTCAGAATATTGAGCATTCATCCTTATGCAGTCTTGATTGGAAGCAATTAACGAACAAGGAAGCCACGGTAAAGGCAACTCCTACTCCTACCACGCCTGCCCATCCGTAATGTAGCCAAAACAGACCTGAAACGAACGTACCAGCAGAACCGCCCAGGAAGTAGATGGTCATATAAATGGTATTGACTCGGTTGATGGCGGATGCGTCGAGGGTGACCACGCTGGTCTGATTTGACAAATGGATGCATTGCATTCCTGCATCAATCAAAAGGATGGCGATTATCATCCACAAGTAGCTGTCATTTCCAAAAAATGCCAACAACCACGCAGCCAAGATAACACATCCCCCGACAATGGAGAAGAACCTTACGCCGTCCTTCTGGACATAGCCGCTAATGAATACAACCGTAGACGCACCTGCCAATCCGCACAAACCGAGTGCCCCGATAATATCGTCATCCGCAAAGAATGGTTCTTGCTTCATCCGGAAAGCAAGGCAACTCCACAACGCAAAGAACGAGCCATAAGCCAATGCCGCCCTCAACGAAGCGATACGCAAGTACGGGTATTTGGCAAGCAGACGCAACAAGGATTTCATCAGACCCGCATAATTTTCACTTGAACGAGCAGGCAGAACGGGAAGCATCTTGTAAATCATAAGAAAGCATCCGAGCATACACACACAAGCCACAAAATAGACGGAATGCCATCCCCACATATCAGCCAGAAAACCACTTAACACCCGTGAGCCAAGAATGCCTATGAGCAAACAGAACTGTATAATCCCCACGTTGCGCACCTTGTGTGCTGGTGCTGAATGGAAAGACACCAACGGGATGAAGAACTGCGGCATAACCGAGGATGCTCCGGCAAGCAAGGATGTGCCCCACACCCAATAGATGTTAGGGGCAAGTGCTATGGCAAGCAATGCGCACGATGAAATGATATAATTGGTCAATATCAGCTGCTTTCGTGAAACCAAATCGCCAAGCGGAATGACAAACACAAGTCCGACTACATAACCTATCTGGGTCAATGTCGCAACCATGCTGGCAGAAAAGTCGCTTACCCCAAAATCCTTTGCCATGCTGCCCAACAAAGGCTGGTTGTAGTAGCAGTTGGCAACGGAAAGCCCGGTCGCGACTGCCATCAGAGCTAGCAGAGGTGCCGGAATGCCGTGGCTTTCTCTCCATTCATATTTCATCATTTATTCCTCCTTTCAGTATGACACAACTTTCAATCCAATCAAGGAGGCAATGAGCGTGAACAGGAAGAAAAGCCGTATGGGAGTGGCCGGCTCTTTGAAAACGAATATCCCAATCAAGACCGTGCCGACCGCTCCGATACCCGTCCAAATGGCGTATGCCGTGCCCAAAGGCAAAGTCTGAACCGCTTTGGCAAGTAATGCCATACTCAATACCGTGGAAGCCAAGAAAGCGCTTCCCCACAGATAAAAACCAATACCTGATGCCTCTCTCGTTTTTCCCAAGCAGAATGTAAGGCTTACCTCAAACAATCCTGCCAAAAATAAAATTATCCAATTCATATCTATGATTTATTAAATTCGGGTGCAAAAGTAAGCAAGTAATTTCTAACCGTTTTTTACATTTGGTAAAAACGGATTTTGCATTTGATAAAACACAGCCGTTAGCAGCTGTTTCTGTGCACTATTTTATATTTTTGTACCACAAAAATGACTTATGGATATAAAGGAAATCATCAACCAGAGATATGCCATGCCAGATGCGTCTTTGGACAAGTTGCGGCAATGCCTGACGGAAGTCTCATACCCAAAAGGATTCCAAGTGTTGGAATATGGCAAGATAGAAAAAGACATCTTTTTCATCAAGAAAGGCATTGTCCGCGCCTATACTTCGGTAGAGGGGAAGGAAATTACCTTTTGGGTCGGCAAGGAAGGGGCGACTATTGTTTCCATGAAAGGATATGTGAATGACGAACCGGGGTATGAAACAATTGAGCTGATGGAAAATTCTGTCTTATATGTATTGGAAAGGAAAAAACTGAAAGAGTTATTCTTGGAGGATTTGCACATAGCCAATTGGGGACGGCGTTATGCGGAAATGGAACTGCTTGCTGCCGAGGAACGGCTGATTTCCATGTTGTCAGCCGTCGCCTCGGAACGGTATCACGAGTTGTTGGAGAAAGAGCCTGATTTGTTACAGCGGTTGCCGTTAGGAAGTATCGCCACCTATTTAGGCATCACACAGGCAAGTTTGAGTAGGATTCGGGCACAAATAAAATGACGTTTCAACCAACTGAGGATAGCAAGCGGTTTTGGTCTGCCCCAAACACAAACTTGCTATTCTTCCGTTGGTATTGTTTATAATCCCATGCCCTTGCCTCTCCTAAGCGGTTCAACCGTCCTTTTAACGGATGAGAACAGCCTGCCAAACTGCTCCTTGAACCACTCTCCAATCACTTGCCCGTTAATGGCAAGTGCAAGCTTGGACTTGTCTTTCGGGTCTTTTACCACTTGGAAGCCTGCTTCCTCGGTCGTGAACTTCCGCCTGTGCTCTTCCGAATAGAGCTCCTTCCTTTAGGGGTGTGCTATAAATTACGGGATAAGGAACGTTCAAAAGAAAGTGCTTACGCTTTGGTCGGTTTCTTAGCGCGCCCTTTTGTTAGTTCCGTCAGTCACATAGCCCGCTATGCTCCTTCCTCAACTGACAAAAGTTCATCTCTATGAGCTCAAAAATCAACTCAACCTAATTTTTAGCCCCCCTAAAAGGAGGAGACGAAGCCACCTAAACGCCTCTTTTTGTCCTCAAAAGACAGATGCAAATCGCAAAAAGTAGTCTTAACTTCGCCGTAATTATCATTAAATGCGTACATTTGTCCCAAATATTTGCAAACCTTTATTTCCTTAATCTTTTCATCTATGAAGAAATTCTCTCTCTTTCTGAGCCTGATGTTCTGCGTAGTTTTGCAGGCATGGGCTGGGAGTGTAGTGTCAAAGTCTTCAGAGCAGCATGCTGTGTCTCCCGCAGCATCTGTCGTCGTGAAGGCTGCAAGCTTCACTCCGGGAACAATGGTGACCGACGCTTCTCTGATCAGCGAAGGTTATGCCTACGTGATTCGTTCGGCACGTGGCTTCTTGCTCTACAGTGCCGACCAACCTGAACACATTGCGGGCAGTGCCGGCAGTGGCGTGTCGGACGAGGGCTCCGCTGCCTATGACGTGGCAGCCCAGCAGTTCCAATTCAAAACCAACGGTTCAAATGTCTATCTCTTTAGCATTGGTGCCAGAAAGTATGTGAAGAGCGATGGCTCCTATGAGGACACCCCCTCATCGCCCGTCACCTTTGTGGCAACGGGCAATGCCAGCTATCCCTTCCAAATCAAAATCGGCACAAACTACATCAACATGCAGGCTTCTTCGGGTTATGACCATGGCTGTGCAGTGGATAGCTGGAGCTCGCAGGACGATGGAAACCGCTTAGCCATCTTTGAGGCTGCCGTGCTGGATGACCTGAAGGCTTATCGCAGCCAGTACAATGCACTGGTTAAGCAAATCAAAGATGCAAAAAAACTTGAGTTCTTCTACCACAGCACAGCGGCTGCTGAGGCTGCCATTCCGGCAACCATGCCTTCAACGGTGGAAGGTTTTGAAACAGCCATTGCTGCCATGCAGGCTGCTCTCGATGCCATGGAAAGCTCCGAGGTGCTCGGCACCGAAATCGATGGCAAACCCCTCTTCATCGGTAACCTCTTGCACACCTCGCTCTATGTCGGCTTGAAGGACAACCAACTCGGTTCAAACAACGGAAAATATGACAAAGACCACGTGTGGTACTTTGAAAAAGCCGGCGATGACAACACCTACTACATCAAGAACCTTGCCTCCGGACTTTACATGGCTGCACTGCCCTCCTCAAACAACACACGTGTGGATTTGGTGGAAAAAGAAAGTGCATTCGCCTACACGGTGGAATATGCCGGTGTGAACGGCTATTGCAACATCTATGACAAAGCCGGCACGGCAGGTCTCAACGCACTGCACATGGTGGACTGGGACGGCGTCGTGCGCTGGAGCACTTCTGCCGACGCTTCAAAATTCAAGTTGCAGGACGCTTCGGCTCTCGTGGCTGCCATGGAGAAAACCTACACCATCCAGAACTTCACCAATGGCTACTTGAGCGTGGCTGACGGCTATGTGGACAAAAGCGGAAACTTGAAAGTCACCAACAACAACGAACCCGCCAACTTCGACGGCCTGTGGCACATCATGCAGACAAAAGAAGGTTACTATCGCTTCGTGAATGCCGGCGAGACAAAGAAAGGTCTGATTCTCAACATGACCGGTAGCGAGGGAAGTGCACGTGCCGCCATGACGGCTGCAGCCACTGCTGATGACAGCGAAGGTTCTTACTTCAACGGCACGCTCAAGTTTGACGGTTCTGCCAGCTACATCAAGATTGCTTCTTCTGCCAACAACTATTGGAACAAACGTGGCGACTATCTCGCCTTGTGGAATTCAACCGGCTCCGTGGGCGACAACGGCTCTACCTTCTACATCAATGAGGTCGTTCCCACCGAGGAGATGCTCTATTCCGAATTCAACACCGTCGAACCCGGTTCACGTCCCACCGACATCAATGACTTCTCGCTCTGGTACAACGTGCCCGTCGCACACACCGGCGTGACCGACACCTGGATGGAATATGCGCTGCCTTTGGGCAACGGACAGGTTGGCACAACCATTCGTGGCGGACTCTACAAAGATGAAATCCAATTCAACGAGAAAACACTCTGGGCGGGCACCACTGCCAACAGCAACCAAGGTTACTTCCAGAACTTCGGTTCCATCAAAGTCATCGACAAGAGCGGCAACTTCTCACTCGAAGACGACAGCAAACCGGTCAAGGCATACAACCGCTACCTCGACATCATCGACGGTGTGGGAGGTGTGAACTACAAGAGCAGCGACGAAGCAACAACCTACAAGCGCAACTACTTCGTTTCTGCCACCGACCAGGTGTTTGTGGCACACTATGAAGCACAAGGAAATGACAAACTGACCTTCGACATCACCTATGCTCCCGACAAACTCATCAACGCCAGCGCGGTGACTTACGCTGACGGAAAGGCTTCCTTCAATGGAAAACTCAACGTGGTGGCATACAACACCGCCTTCAAAGTCTTGGCAAACGACGGTGCAACCGTGACAACCGACAGCAAGGGCATTCATGTCGTCGGTGCAGACTGGGTGAACATCGTGATGGCTGCTGCCACCGACTACGACGCCACCAAGTCCGGCTGCGTGAGCGGTGAAACTCCCGAACAGATTGCTGCAAAGGTTCAAGCACGCATCGATGCTGCCGCTGAAAAAGACTTTGAATCTCTGCTGGATGCACATGTCGCTAAACACAGAGAACTGATGAACCGAGTTTCACTCACACTGGGCACTGTCAGCGACAAGACCACCGAGGACCTCATCAAGTTCTACAACGCGGCTACTGACAACAAAGTCTCTCCCGAAGGACTCTTCTTGGAAAGCCTCTACTTCCAGTACGGACGCTACATGACCATCGGTGCCAACCTTGACACCTCCATCCACGCTCCCAGCAACCTCCAGGGAATCTGGAACGACCGTTCAAACACTTCCTTCTGGCACTGCGACGTGCACGCCGACATCAATGTCGAAATGAACTACTGGCCTGCTGACCCCACCAACCTCAGTGAAATGCACCGTCCCTTCCTCGACCACATCATTGACATGGCTGCCGCACCTAACTCTCCTTGGGCTGCACTGGCTACCAAGATTGCCGGAAAGGCAGGCGGATGGACCGTGGCTGTGGAAAACAACATCTTCGGTGGTACTTCCACTTGGTGCAACTCCAGCATTAAGACCTGCGGTGCGTGGTATGTTACCCACCTGTGGCGCTACTACAAATACACCCTCGACCGTGACTTCCTCAAGAAGGCGCTGCCCGTGATGTATGACTATGCGCTCTTCACCAAGAACATCTCCACGCTCGACTCCAACGGCAAGTATGAAATCAAAAACGAATGGAGCCCCGAACATGGTCCCAGCGATGTGACCGCATTCGCACAGCAGACCAGCTATGAAGCCCTCGACGAAGTCTTCAAGGCTCAGGCCGAACTGGGCGACGAGTCTCCTCTCACCTCAGAGCAGATTGCTGTAATCCAGGATCTCTACGACAATTTCGACAAGGGACTTTGGACTGAAACCTACAATGGCAAGACCATGATTTCCGAGTGGAAAAACAATCCCTTGCAGGACCAGGGACACCGCCACCTCTCTCACTTGATGTGCCTCTATCCATTCTCAATGGTGAGCGCATTCGACACAACCGAAGAAGGCTCTCAGCTCTTCCAGGCTGCCTACAACGGACAGATTGCACGCAACGGCGATGTGACCGGATGGTCCATGGGCTGGCAAACCAACACCTACGCCCGCTGTCTTGACGGCGACAACGCACGACGCAACCTCTCGCTCGCTCTCCGTCACTCCGGCTCCTATGTCATTGAAATGGGTAACTACGGCGGTTGCTACTACAACCTCTTCGACGCACACTCTCCCTTCCAAATTGACGGTAACTATGGCTGCACCAGCGGTATCGCCGAAATGTTGCTCCAGAGCTACGATGACGTCATCACCATCCTCCCTGCACTGCCTACGGCTTGGGCAAACGGTAGTGTGACAGGTCTCAAGGCTCAGGGAGACTACACCGTGGACGAAGAATGGGAGAACAACAAACCGACCCGTGTGGCTGTGACCAACAACAAGAACGAAGACCGCAACGTGGACATCCGCGTAGCAGGTGTTGTGAAGAACTTCAGCATCAAGGGCGGTGAAACCTTGGTGATTGAATTGGAGGACGGACAAATCCCCACTTCCATTCAAACCATCAACCAGGGAACAGTGACTGAAAAAGCCATGTACGACCTCTCAGGACGTCGCGTGAGCAAACTCCAGCAGGGTGTTTATATTGTTGACGGAAAGAAAATGATTTTCTAACATAGGAAATCGTTTCCTGACCTCACCCTGTCTAAACCTTAAACGGTTGCCGAAGGCGCTTGTCTTTGGCAACCGTTTTTTATTGTGAGCCACTAACGAAAGTGTGAAAAGCGAACTTTCCGGGTCAGCCTTTACCGAAACCCGAATTTCATTGTCAGCGCAGCAGATTGGCTGTGATGACATCCGCCGTCTTGTGTTGCAAGTCTGTGTTTTGCACTTCTAAAAACAAAAACGTGCTCGCAATTTGAAGTTGCGAACACGTTGTTTGTTTTCAGGGGTGTTCTATAAATTAGGTAGAGTCGGATTTCTTAGAGTTTTGTCTGTGGAGGAGCATAGCGGGCTGTGTGACGGACGAAACTTACAAAAGGGCGCACTAAGAAACGAATCACTCATCCAGACGAAGCGAACAAAACGTAAGCACTTTCTTTTGAACGCGCCTTATTCCGTAAATTATAAAACACTCCGCCAGTTTTGCGGTGAGTTCAAGCGATGCCAATCAGTTCAATGTCAAAGATGAGGGTGGAGCCTGCGGGGATGCCGGGTTGGGAGAAACTGCCGTAGCCCATCTCTGCGGGGACGTAGATTTCCCAGCGGTCGCCGATGTGCATGTGCTGCATGGCAATGACCCAACCTTGGATAAGTTCGTTCAAACGGCAAGCCAGCGGAGCGGAGTTCCGACTGGTGTCAAACGTGAGACCATTGATGGTTCGTCCGGTGTAGTGAGCAGTAATCACACTGTTCAGTGCGGGGGTCTCTCCCTCGCTGGGACCGGCATGGAGCACCTTGTAGTAAATGCCTCCGGGCAAGGATTCAACACCTTCTTCGGTGGACTTTTCTTTCAGCCAGCGCGTGTTGGTGAGAGCGTATGCCAAGTAGTTGTCGCGACGGCGTGCACGTGTTTTTCCGGACATGATGTGATGGTTTGGATGGTGAATGATTTCTTTATTTCTAATTATGGTTTCCTATAAGGGGTGTTCTAAAAATTAGGTTGGCTGCTTAGCGTACTCTTCTTGGTGTTTAGAACACGGTCTTAAAGCAAAAGAGTACAACCGTTTGTGGCGATTGTACTCTTAAATTTGTTGCGGAGACTCGACTCGAACGAATGACCTCCAGGTTATGAGCCTGGCGAGCTACCAACTGCTCCACTCCGCGTTCTAATTATGGGGTTGTTCCCTTAATTGCGGTGCAAAAGTACGGACATATTTTGAAATGTGCAAGTCTTTCTCTGTTTTTTTACGAAAAAAGCACTTTTCACCTTCGTTTTCGCTCTTTTCGGCCCGCCGTCCCTTCCTCTCTTTGACTCTTTGTCTTTTTGTCTCTTAGTCCCTTCCTCTCTTTGTCTTTTTGTCTTTTTGTCTCTTTGACTCTTCGTCTCTTCCTCTCTTCGTCTCTTCGTCTCTTTGTCTCTTCGTCTCTTTGACTCTTCGTCTCTTTGTCTCTTTGTCTCTTAGTCTCTTAGTCTCTTAGTCTCTTTGACTCTTAGTCTCTTTGACTCTTTGACTCTTAGTCTCTTTGACTCTTTGACTCTTTCTCTCTTCGTCTCTCTTACCGCTTTTTTGTAAATTTGCACCACAAAAACTGAAGTAGCCTTCTTAATTTCTTCCTTTCGGATTCGAGTCGCAACTGATGACCACTTCCTTTCGCCCACACCGTTTGAGCCTTCGCACGATTTCCCTTGTGATTTTGTGCGCATTCTGCTATCTGTACATAGGTAGCACTTCTTTCGGGCACTATCATGTGGTGGATGGAAAGAAGGTCATGCACTCTCACCCTTACTCCGCGCATCACCAGCACGGCAACGCAAGCCAGGTCTTCACCTTCGCCCAGATGGGTGGCACGTTGGCAACGCCGCCTGTGCCCTTCATGTTGTCCGTTTTGCAGAGTTTCGTGGTGATTCAATGGCAAATCTTTCCAGAGAAGTGTTTCTCGGTTGCGGAACTCCTCCATCCGATTCCCCGTGCCCCGCCTTTTTCTTTGATGAACAGATGATGAAACTTTTTTGAACCAGACAACGGGGTGTTCTATAAGTTATGGAATAAAAAGCGTTCAAAAGAAAGGACTGATGCTTTAGTCGCTTTCCGATGTTTTCGTGCACCCTCTTGTCGCTTTCTCCAGTCGCATAGCCCACTATGTGCTTCTTCCTTCATGGAAAAAGTTCATCTCTGCTTTTTTTAAATAACTCTCAAATAAATTCTCAGAACACTCTAATTTTTAGAATGTTCTCTGTATTCCTTATTTATTCTCATCAAAGAAAAACAATGCAAAGATATTATTTCCTTTTGCTGTCACTTCTTGTGTCAGTGCACGTTGCGTGTGCGCATTTCAATTCTCCTCCTCCTGTCCTTTCCGATGCCCACATCACGGGGCATGTGGTTGAAAAAGGAGGGAAGCATCTTCCTTACAGTGCCATTCGTCTCATTCCTGAGAAGGGCGAGGCTTTGGCGACAACGACCGACGCCACAGGTCATTTTTTTCTGAAAAACTTGAAAGAAGGAACCTATCGTTTGGAGGCATCGGCTTTGGGTTTCGTCACCGTTTCGAAGCAGGTGCTGGTGGTGCGCAACCGGACCGTAGAGGTGCAGTTTGAACTTTTGCCCGACGTGATAGGGTTGGAGCAGGTCGTGGTGACGGGCAACAAGAACGAGGCGGTTCGCCGGAAAAGTTCCTCGCTCGTTCAGGTCATGAGCAGCAAACTTCTCACCGATGTCGGAGCAGTTTGTCTTGCTGACGGACTGAACTTCCAGCCCGGCGTGCGCGTGGAGAATGATTGCCAGAACTGTGGTTTCACGCAGGTGCGCATCAACGGTTTGGATGGTCACTATTCTCAAATTCTGATGAACTCCCGTCCCGTTTTCTCCGCTTTGGCGGGCGTCTATGGTCTTGAGCAGATTCCGACCAACATGATTGAGCGTGTCGAAGTGATGCGTGGTGGTGGTTCCGCCCTTTTTGGGAGCTCCGCCATTGGCGGCACCATCAATGTCATCACCAAAGACCCCTCTCACAACAGCGCGGAGTTTGCACACACCTTCACTTCCATCGGACTCTCAAACGCTTTCGATCAAAACACAACCCTCAACGGCTCCATCGTGAGCGACAACCAAAAACTCGGTGCTTTCATCTATGCGCAAAGTCGAAACCGAAAGGGCTATGACGATGACGGTGACGGTTTCACCGAGGTACCGGAGTTGAAATCTCAGACCGTGGGCATCAGAAGTTTCATGCGCACGGGAGAACGCTCAAAACTCACTTTGGAATATCACACCACCCATGAATATCGCAGAGGTGGTGACCAACTGAAGCGTCAACCCCACGATGCGCTCGTGGCTGAGCAGACGGAACACAACATTCATGCAGCAGATGCCACCTTCAACGGCTGGACGGAGGGTGGAAAAGACAAATGGAACATCTTCACCTCTCTGCAAAGCACGGCGCGTAAGAGCTACTACGGAAGCAACCAAGACCCCAATGCCTACGGCCGTACCACTGATCTCGTCATCGTCTCGGGCGGGCAGTTCACTCACCGGTTCGACCGCTGCCTTTTCATGCCCGCAGAGTTAGTGGCGGGAGTGGAATATAATCACAACTATCTTCACGACGTCACGCTGGGCTACGACCATGATGCCTTGCAACGCGTGCACATTTTTTCGGGCTATCTTCAGAACGAGTGGCGCAAGGAACGTTGGGGCTTCCTTCTTGGTGCTCGCCTTGACAAGCATTCACTCATTGACCACGTCATCGTTTCTCCGCGTGCCAACATTCGTTTCAATCCCAGCCGCGATGTCAATTTCCGCCTCTCCTACAGCACCGGTTTTCGTTCGCCTCAAGCCTACGATGAAGACTTTCACGTCGCCGTTGTCGGCGGCGACCGCGTGGTCACCGTTCTCGCAGACAATCTGAAGGAAGAGAGCAGCCAAAGTGTCAGTGCTTCCGTGGACTGGTATCATGCCTTTGGCTCTGTCCAGACCAACCTTCTCGTGGAGGGTTTCTTCACGGACTTGAGTGACGTCTTTGTGCTTCGTCAGCTTGATCAAGTGGATGCCCACGGCAATCAAGTGCTTGAGCGTCAGAACGGAGATGGTGCTCGCGTTTGGGGAGTCAACGTGGAGGGCAGAGCCGCTTTTGGAAAAAAAGTGGCAGGCGCAGATGGGCGTCACCTATCAGCAGTCGCGCTACAAGCACCCGGAACTTTGGAGCGACAACCCTGCTGTTCCGGCTGTTCGCCGATTGTTCCGCACGCCTGACACTTACGGCTATCTCACCCTGCAGTTCAACCCAACCAAGCGACTCTCTTTCTCTGCCCATGGAACCTGCACGGGCAAGATGATGGTTCAACACATGGAGGGGGCGGGCACCTCAATTGACTGCGCGGTCAGAACCCCGATTTTTGTGGATATGGGCTTGAAGGCGAGCTATGAATGGAGCGTTTTCAACTATTCTACTCTGACGCTTACCGCCGGTGTGCAAAATCTCTTCAACAGCTATCAGAAAGATTTTGACCAAGGTCCGGACCGTGACTCAGGATATATTTACGGTCCCACGCTGCCTCGTTCGGCGTTTGTGGGCTTGAAACTTTCCCTTTGACGAAACGCATCTGTTTCTTGATCTGCTGCCTGTTTCGCATAGGCTGCTTGCAGTCGTCTTTGGGAGGCGTGCGAAGTCTATGTAATTAGGAGGTAATAATAACACAACCCCTAAATAGTCCTTACATTTAACCCTGCATTGCTTAGACTTTCTATGAGTTACGCAATGTGGGGCTTTCATTTCAAACCCCATACAAACTTATACGGCACTGAGGAATTGTGGTAAAATGGGTTGATGAGTTTTCCAATTTATCTTCATGGGTTTATCGTCCTTTGAGCGTATGTAGTCAACAAGACCGAAGCAGATGAATGGACATGTATTTCCAAAGCCGTCCTTTTTGTTTTCACGCACAAAAAGCAGGAACTTTTTTCCATTCTTTTTCTGTTCGACGTATCGTTTTCCTTTTCCTTGATGGGAGTCGGTATTTTTCGACTCCCAACGAAATTCGTTCTCGCTGACCACATAGTCGTTGTACATTGTCTCTGCTGAGTAGTCTTTGTCAGACTTGTTCAACGTAACGAAGAATAGTTCAGTATTCAATTCCTCAATATTAAACACCCCTGCTACCGAGCCCTGCATTTTTTTGTCGGCTGTCTGTCGTTTGAAAATTGCAAAAATTTCCTCACGAGTGTAGCAACCATATTGCTCAAGACTTAAGGGCATTCCTTCACCCACGGAGAATGTCTTGATTTCAAGGTTGGCAAGCAAATAATCTGTTAGTTCAAGTATTTCGGAAATAAAGGCGGGATAATCTGCCAGACGATGCAAAGCTTCACCAATGTTTTTTACTCCGATTTTGCTTATTCTATCGATGAAAAGAGAATAATAAAGCATTACTGCAAATGTTTCCTCGCGCTCATCGTTACACTTGATTTCCCCTTTGGCAAGCATAGTTTTCCGAATAAAGCTGATATATGAAACAGTATTCGCGTGGACGAGATTTCCAATCCCTTTCACAAAGCGTTTTGTGTTCTCATCATCAGGATAATCGCACATTCCTGCTTCCCGTTTCAAACTTGACCAGCAGTTTCCATCCTTATAAATAAGACGAATGTCCTGTCCGTTGTTCTCAATGAATTCTGTGAGTGTAGGAGTGTGGTTGTAGGTACGTAGTTCCTTTACGAGACGTGTCTTATTGTAGATGGCTGCTTTGATGTTTTGCAAGACATATTCCTTTGCCTTCTCTTCCATGTGGATGTTGCAACCATGTGGCAGAAATGTAAAGCCATTCTTAACCTGTTCCACCACACTTTTGTCATTTCGAGTGAGAAGGCTACGGAAACGACTTGCAAAGTCGTACCTTTGGTTGAGCTGCGCAACGAAGTCAAATACTGTCAGTTGCTGCTTGCCCGGATAAAGACGAAGACCGCGTCCAAGCTGTTGAAGAAAGATGGTCAGCGATTCTGTGGGGCGGAGGAAAAGGACGGTATCGACCGCGGGAATATCTACGCCCTCGTTGAAAATATCCACCACAAAGAGGTAGTTGATTTCGCCCTTCGCTAATTTTTTATTCAGAGTGAGACGTTCTGCATCGTTGTCAGATGTCAGATAAGCGGCTTTTAAACCTACACGGCAGAATTCCTCTGCCATGTATCGGGCATGCTTTTTTGTCGCACAAAACCCTAATGCACGGCACTTATGTTCGTCAGGCAGATAATATTGCAGACGATTTATAATTAATCCCACTCGCCCCTGATAGCACAATTTCTCCGTGAGTTTGTTTGCCACGTAACGGTTCCCTTGCATAAGTTCTTCGTCCGTAAGGTCAGTGTCATCACTGATGCAAAGATACTGGAATGGGGTTAACAGACCTTCGTCAAGAGCTTTAGGCAACCGAATCTCTGCACTGATCTGATTCGCGAAGTCTGGCAAAAGACTTACACCATCCATACGTTCAGGGGTAGCAGTGAGTCCAATAAGCAGTTTAGGCGTAAATTTACTGAGTATCTTTCGATAGCTGTCGGCAACAAGGTGGTGTGCTTCGTCTATAACAATGTAGTCATAATAATCGGATGGAAGTTTTTGGAAGATACTTTCATACTTTGAATTAAAAGTTGCAACAGATATAAACAGAAAATCAAAGCCATTAATCGGTTGCGAATTACCCACCCAAAGTTCTCCAAAATTGGCATCCTGCAGAACGCTTCTGTATGTTTTGCGCGATTGCTTGAGGATTTCTTCACGATGAGCCACAAAGAGCAGTCGGTGTGTACCTCCCGTTTGTTCTGTGAAAACTTTATAGTCAAAAGCGGAAATGACGGTTTTTCCTGTTCCCGTTGCAGCAACAATTAGATTTTGATGCACACCTGCCTCACGCATCACTGTCAACTTGTCGAGAATCTGTTTTTGATGGGGCAAAATGGTGTACTTAGCCAATACATCCGTTGCGAGTTTGGGCTCACGAGTCTTCTGGAGTTCTTTATATAGTTTTTCTATTCCCCCATCGCGGAAATCCTCAAAGTTGTGACTGTTCCAATAAATATCAAACGTGGCGAGAGCCGCATTGATGATGTGCGGATTCTCTATGTTGGTCACACGAATGTTCCATTCAAGTCCGTCTGTCTGCGCCGACTTTGACAAATTGCTCGAACCGATGTAAGCCGTACTGAAACCCGAATTGCGTTCAAAGATGTAGGATTTAGCATGAAGCCGTTCTATTTCAGTGTTATATGAAATTCGGATTTCCGTATTGGGAAGTTTTGCCAAACGCTCCACGGCTTTTGCGTCCGTCACGCCACAGTAGGTGGTTGTGATGATGCGAAGTTTATGTTGAGGGTGACTACAGAAACGTTTCAAATGATCATAGATGAGGTTAACACCTGAAAGTTTCAAAAAGGAAACAATCATGCAGATGGTGTCGGCACTCTCTATGTCGCGCTCAATCTCACTACTGAGCGACACGTGACTTTGTCCACCCGTAAAAAGATTACTCACTCTGAAACCCGTAAGTGGACGTACCAGAGTGCTGTTTGTTGCTTTCAGCCTTGCTTCTTCATGTTGTGAGACAACGGCTGAAAGTTTTCTTTTTTCATCAACAATTTTTTCCTCTTTGCCTTCTCCCAAGAAGTCAATCAGTCGATTAGCAAAATCAGCGCGTTCCTCTGCTGAAAGATTCTCGTCAGAAAGGCGATTGCGAATGAGTTTGCTCAGATGCTCAGTAAGCATATTGGGTGACTCTGCACTATCAATATCTTCCTGTTTACACACCATCCCAATCTTTGACGCATCAAGCATGTCTTGACTGAGTCCGTCAGTGATAAGGTTCTCGTATGCTCCTTCTACCAATTTCATCGTTTATATTCTATTGACTATAAAGTTTTTTGAATCAATTCTTTTAGCGTGTTCTGTAAATACGGTTGGTCGCAGTGTCTTTATGACTAACTCGCTTCTTGGCGCGCCCTCTTGTCGGTTCTTTCAGTCACACAGTCCGCTAAGTTCCTTCCTTAACTGAAAAAATCATCACTAAGAAATCAGAAACCAACACAACCTAATTTATAGAACATCCCATAAATGGTTCTCGAGAATGGTTCACACAAAAATACAATTCATTTTGAATACTTGCAAAATCTCATTGTTCTTTTGAGAAGGATATTGTTTCACAATAGTTCGTTAAAAATTCAACATATGGCCTAACGACTATGCCGCACAGCCAAAGAGTTCTTTGAAAATGTG
>NZ_JADYUH010000149.1 GCF_021531665.1 Prevotellamassilia timonensis | reverse complement strand
GGAGCTTGCTCGGGAATTTCCAGCCTGCACAGCATCAAAGGCTCGTCAGAGCCGTTTGCATCAAGCGCAAGGGTTTTTTCCGGTTTTTGTCTTTTATTCATTCGTTCAATTTCTGAACAGTTCGTGTTCCAAAAAGTTTTCTCCATTAATGCCCATTAATTGTCTCGTTAATTGTATCATTAATTCTGAACATTTCGCGCGTTTCGTGTTCAAAAACAAATTAATGGCTTTTTAATGAATCAATTCATGAACATTAATGTTTCAAAAAGGGGGCGCTCCCAGCAAGAAATGTTTCTCCATTAATGCCCATTAATTGTCTCATTAATTGTCCCATTAATTCGTGTTCAATTCGTATTCAATTCGTGAACAATTCGTGTTCAATTCGTATTCAATTCGTATTCAATTCGTGAACAATTCGTGTTCAATTCGTGTTCAATTCGTGAACAATTCGTGTTCAAAAACAAATTAATGGCTTTTAATGAAT
>NZ_JADYUH010000148.1 GCF_021531665.1 Prevotellamassilia timonensis | reverse complement strand
TCCTATTCTAAGATTCTCAGGCGTCTCATTGTAGTGTATTACCTTTATGCTTTTTCTTATCTTGAAGTGTCTCAAGTGTTGCATTACTGCAACCCGAGGCACTTGCTCGTTGGTTGATGTGTGTACAATATGTCAAAGAACTCATTGGTGGAGAATAACGGATTCGAACCGTTGACCCCCTGCTTGCAAAGCAGGTGCTCTAGCCAGCTGAGCTAATCCCCCGACATGACAGGCGCTCTGTCGTTTCTCCTATATATAATAATGTATAGGCGATGTAGTCCCAGGCAGAGTTGAACTGCCGACCTCCACATTATCAGTGTGGCGCTCTAACCAACTGAGCTATAGGACTGAGGCAGGAACCGTGTCCGAAACCTTCGTTTTTAACGGCCTGTTATGGGGTAAACCATATCTGCGAGAAATACGGGAGTGGAAAATCCCTTGTTTTGTCGTTTCTTGCCTTTAACAAGACTTTGGACGTCCGCTCCA
>NZ_JADYUH010000147.1 GCF_021531665.1 Prevotellamassilia timonensis | reverse complement strand
GGAAGGCAAATAAAAATTTGAGGAAGGCAAATAAAAATTTGAGGAAGGCAAATAAAAATTTGAGGAAGGGAAATCAAAATTTGAGGAAGGCAAAATAAAATTTGAGGAAGGCAAATTTTAACTGGGTGCGCTCCCAGTTTTTCCTAGGTGCGCTCCTAGTTTTTCTTAGGTGCGCTCCTAGTTTTTCTTAGATGCGCTCCTAGTTTTAACCGGGTGCGCTCCCAGCAAGAACTGTTTCTCCATTAATGCCCATTAATTGTCTCATTAATCGAAGAGACAAAAAGACTAAGAGACTAAGAGACAAAGAGTCAAAGAGTCAAAGAGACAAAGAGACAAAGAGACAAAGAGACAAAGAGATAAAAAGATAAAAAGAAAAAGGGGCAAAGACAACCAAGAAAACCCCTTGAAGAGTATGGCGGCTGCGCCGCCGCTGTGATGCTTCCGTTTTGGTCTTATAAGAGCAAGCTCTTAACGCCCAACCGACAGCATCCCCCGTGCCTTC
>NZ_JADYUH010000146.1 GCF_021531665.1 Prevotellamassilia timonensis | reverse complement strand
ATTTTTTGTTGAGCGCAAATTTATTTTTTGGGGAGTGCGAATTTATTTTTTGAGAGCGCGAATCAGGCGGATGAAGGGAAGGATTTTGGAAATTCATGAGGTAATTTATGAGCATTCATGGCGGAAGAAAAGGAAGCGATGGCAATAAGGAATGTAGGGTTGGCGCGCGGTTCGCTGGTACAGCCCCATTCGACATAAAAAGGGAGTGCGAAAAAAACTATGCAAACTATACATTGAACCATACATTTTGCTGATATTTAGTGCGTTGCGGTGTGTATAGTTGGCGTGAAAACTATACACAAACTATACATGGAACCATACATGAAGCCTACCCCAACCCCTCCCTAAAGGGAAGGGCTTTGTTGCGGCGCTGATGCACTGCCACGGACTCAAAGAGACAAAGAGTCAAAGAGACTAAGAGACTAAGAGAGGAAGAGTGGGAGGGAGGGGTTTAGCCTGGAGGGCTGTACTGTGAGTAACCTCGGGCAACGCCCGGGGATAGCAG
>NZ_JADYUH010000145.1 GCF_021531665.1 Prevotellamassilia timonensis | reverse complement strand
AGAGGACTGCCAGTGGGACGGACTCAAGGGCTACATCACCAATACAGATCTTGAAGCCGAGCGTGTCATTGCCGAGTATCATGGACTTTGGGTAGTGGAACGTGCATTTCGTATTTCAAAGGGAAATTTGGAAATGCGTCCGATGTTTCACTTTACGGAACGTAGGATAGAGGCACATGTCTGCATTTGCTTCATCGCCTACAAAGTATATAAGGAATTGGAACGGCTCGTTTCTGTCAACAAAATTGGGATGAGTGTGGACAAGGTGCTTGATGCTGCTAAAACCATTACAACCATAAGGGTAAGGTTGCCCGAAAATAGGACTACCTTCACAAAAACGCTCTTTCTGACAGAGAAACATCTGGCTGTAAAGCCACTTTTTGACCTAACTAACAGCGACTCTTAATTTGGGTGGCGCATTGACGAAGTCAGGAAGGGTGTGAACCGCGTTTGCTACGACATTTCCTCCAAACCGCCTTCAACCATTGAGTGGGAGTGAGCCTCCTGCGATG
>NZ_JADYUH010000144.1 GCF_021531665.1 Prevotellamassilia timonensis | reverse complement strand
CCATGGAATCTTGCTCGCTGAGCCAGCCCTTCACCGCACCGCGCAGCCAGCGGCGGAAAACGCGCTGCCAGAGATCGTCACGGGAGACGCGCGCCGCCAACTCGCCGACGCGGTCGCGACCGTCCCACTCGGGCAGGGAGGTGAGATAGGCACGCAGGGGGTGGAACTCGGGCACGTCCTCGGACAAGAGATAGGCGTCGATGCTGCTGCGGAAGCAGTTGGGATAGGTCTGCTGCACACTGCGCACGATGGAATTGTGGGCACGCACGCTCATGGGTTTCAACCGTGCCTCGGGGTCTTTCCTGTTCCGCACCTCGGGGTGCTGCGTCATGACGTTGAATCGTACTTCCCAATTCTTAAGTACCTCATCTTCCACTTGTTGCGGGGTGACGTATTTAACGCCGGCGTTGGTTTTCGCGTCGGCGTTTTCGTCCGCTTTTGCGTTGTCGTTTTGGAAAAACTCGCTGAGGACGCTGAGTGCTTCGCTCGTTTTGGGCGAGAGGAACATCTGCATCATCTTG
>NZ_JADYUH010000143.1 GCF_021531665.1 Prevotellamassilia timonensis | reverse complement strand
AGACGATGCCAGAATCAAACTCAAACATTTGTATCCTATTGTCACTTTTTAGACTTTACAGACTACTAGTTTTTCTTAGCCTTCCCCTAATTTTTCTTAGCCTTCCCCTAATTTCACTTTCCCTTCCTCAAATTTTTCTTTCCCTTCCTCAAATTTTCCTTTGCCTTCCTCAAATTTTCCTTTGCCTTCCTCAAATTTTCCTTTGCCTTCCCCTAAGAAAAACTGCGCGCCGAGTAGGCAAAACTTTTCTCAGCGAGGTTCCCCCGAAGAGCAAAAATGTAGGATGAAAATCGCGTTTTTGCATATTTCCGCCCAATCCTACATTTATATTTTTTGCTTTCCCACAACCCTACACACACCGCCGCGCAACCCTACACAATGAAGGGTTTTGTGTAGGATTTGCAGACCAAACCCTACACACCTAACCTGTCTGATAATCAAACTTTAAGCCCGAACTGTGTAGGGTTTGAAGGAAATGCATGTACCCTTGAAAAACGTATAGGTTTGAAAGGTGAATACGCG
>NZ_JADYUH010000142.1 GCF_021531665.1 Prevotellamassilia timonensis | reverse complement strand
CCTGGAGGGCTATACGCCCGCGAAGATGGCGGCGGGAGCCGCAGCGCCGAAGGCGCACGCTATCTTGCTGCAGTGACAGCGCCGAAGTAAGGTGGCACAGGTGGCGTCCCCCGTTGTGGGGCAGAGGAATGTTTTCTTTCTGTAGCCGCCATACTCTTCAAGGGACTTTCTTGGTTTTCTTTTCTCGGCGACACAGGGTTCTCCGACGACCAAAAGTAGGATGAAAACCGCGTTTTTGCATATTTCCGCCCAATCCTACATTTATATTTTTTGCTTCCCCACAACCCTACACACTTCGCCGCAAAACCCTACACAGTGAAGGGTTTTGTGTAGGATTTGCACACCAAACCATACACACCTAACCGCTCTGATTATCAAACTTTAAAATTCAATTGTGTAGGGTTGGGAGGAAATGCATGTACCCTTGAAAAACGTATAGGTGTGAAAGGTGAATACGCGCGCCTCGCGCGCGGTTCCTTTTTATATTTTTCTGCCGTCTTCCTTTTTTCGTGCAAAGTGGCACAAATT
>NZ_JADYUH010000141.1 GCF_021531665.1 Prevotellamassilia timonensis | reverse complement strand
TGGAGTTGCTGTTGCAGGACTCCTTATATTATTCATCTCTTTCTTGGCTGATTTGCTTGATTTCATATGGGGTATCTTCGGAGGAGGCTGGTAATGAGGAAGATTATTATCAGATGCGTCATCTGTGTAGCCGCATGGAGTCTTGGTTATCTGCTCTATGATATGATACACTACAAGTGTCCTCGATGCGGGTATCCTAACAGAGACGATACTTGCATAAAATGCGGCTACCTCTATTCTGTAGATAGTTGCGGCAATATAGACAAGTTGCTCTATGAAGAGGACCTTGAACATTATCAATCTAAATAAACAACATCGTCATGAAGGAAAAAATATTGCTGATTCTTGGCCCTGAAGACAATAAAACGAACAACGAGTCTGTAGTTGAGTTGTTCCAGGAGTGTTTATCAGATTACAACATTATTGCACCTGGTATAAACTATAATGATTGTGACTCTGTTATGCCCCAAATTACCGCACAGTCACAGAGTCATACTGATTATATCATTGGTGTTGGCTTAGGCTGTTTGTTCGTTCATCAGA
>NZ_JADYUH010000140.1 GCF_021531665.1 Prevotellamassilia timonensis | reverse complement strand
TCACTTCCTTCACCTGACTCGGGCGTACGTAGAAATCTGCCGTGCGTCCGGCTTTTTTCTTTGATACGTCTTGCGAACGAGCGGTTTCTTGTGAACGAGGGGCTTTTTGGGGCTGAGCGACAGACTGTGCTGCCTGCGGTTCTTGTGTTTCTTGCGGCTCTTGTGTTTCCAGTGCTTCTTGTACTTTCTGCACATGCGACGCCGGAGGGGTAGCGAAGAAGTCGGGGTTCTGCCACTCGGATGCTTTTCTCATCGGGAGGGGACCTTTCGTCATCAACACGCAGAGTTCCCCGAGATTTGCGAAGATGTCCTTGATCAGTCTTTTCGCCAAAAGGACTTTCAAATTCTTTGTCGTCATATATATTTTTTTGAGTTTGTTACGGAACTGAAGGGGTCGGAGTAGTATGTGGAAATCGTCAGCGGAAAGCGTTCGGAAACCGTCCGAGAAACCGTTCGGAAAAGGTAATACCTCGCCCTGTCTTGACCGAAGCGTCAAGATGAATCCTTTGGAGTAACAAGCCTATTGGAACGGAGATTCATACTACC
>NZ_JADYUH010000013.1 GCF_021531665.1 Prevotellamassilia timonensis | reverse complement strand
TTGAACGCTTCAATGTATAGTTTGTGTATAGTTTGTGTATAGTTTGAAGCGCAAACTATACATTTCGTAACGCGTGGTAAATCAGTACAATGCAGGGTTAAATGTAGGGTTTGTGTATAGTTTGTATAGTTTATTTCTTTCCCCTTTTATTTACGTATAGTGAAGTGTTGAAACGCAGTTACGATGAACCCTACACAGTGGCGATTGCGGCTCCGCGGCTGTGTAGGGTTTGTGACGGTTGCTAAAACTGCAGTCGTTCTTTCAGACGGTAGCGTTGCCCATTCCGATTCCTCTCTGAATTTTAGCGGTCAGCAATATCTGCGAATCAGTTCTGAAGAAAAAAAGAATGGTCATTCGTGTCTGCGCGACGCGGATGACCATTCCTTTGGTATTGGCTGATTTGATTTATTTCTTCGCGAAACTGTCTTTGAGATTGACGGTGCGGTTGAAGACGGGAGCCTCCGTCGTGGAGTGACTGTCAAGAGTGAAGTAGCCGGTGCGTTGGAACTGCAGATAGCGGTTGCCGGTGTCGTTTTTGACTGCGAAGGGTTCCACGTAGCATTCTTTGAGCACTTGCAGAGACTCTGGATTGAGAAGTTCTCGGAAGTCTCGCTCATCGGCGGCAGGATTCTCGACGGTGAAGAGCGGATTGTAGAGACGCACCTCGGCTTTGACGCAGTGGTTGGCGCTGACCCAGTGGAGCGTTCCTTTGACTTTCCTGTTCGCACCTTCCATTCCGCTCTTGCTCTGCGGGTCGTATTCGGCATAGACTTCCACCACGTTTCCGTTTTCGTCTTTTTTGCAGCCGGTGCACTTCACGATGTAGGCACTCTTCAATCGTACTTCTTTTCCGGGCACCATGCGGAAGAATTTTTTCGGCGCGTCTTCCATGAAGTCTGCGCGTTCCATCCAAAGTTCGCGGCTGAAGGTGATGGTGTGGGTGCCGTCGTTCTCGTTTTCCGGATTGTTGATGGTTTCCATCTCTTCCGTCTGTCCCTCGGGATAGTTTGTGATGATGAGTTTGACGGGATCAAGCACGGCACTGACGCGGAGAGCGCGAGCGTTGAGGTCTTCGCGGGCAGCTGCTTCAAGCATGGAATACTCGTTGATGGCTTCAATCTTCGTGTAGCCAATCATGTCCACGAACTTGCGAATGGCTTCGGGAGAATAGCCGCGGCGACGCAGACCGCAGATGGTCGGCATGCGCGGGTCATCCCAGCCGTCCACCAATCCCTCCTCAACGAGTGCAAGGAGTTTGCGCTTTGACATGAGCGTGTGTGTGAGGTTCAGACGGTTGAACTCGTACTGACGCGGGCGGTGGTCCTCAAGGTCTTTACCTTCTTTCAGTTCATCGATGAAGTAGTCATAGAGCGGGCGGTGAGGCACGAACTCCAGGGTGCAGATGGAGTGGGTGACGCCTTCGAAGAAGTCGCTTTGTCCGTGGGCGAAGTCATACATGGGATAGGCTTTCCACTTGTTCCCCGTGATGTGGTGCTCTTTGTTGATGACGCGATAGATGATGGGGTCTCGGAAGTGCATGTTCGGACTGCTCATGTCAATCTTTGCGCGGAGCACCATGGCTCCTTCGGGCACTTCCCCGCTGTTCATTTTCTCAAAGAGTGCGAGACTTTCCTCAATGGGGCGGTTGCGGAAGGGACTGTCCGTTCCGGGTTGTGTGGGTGTTCCCTTCTGCTGTGCGATTTCTTCGCTGGTCTGTTCGTCGATGTAGGCTTTGCCTTGTTTGATGAGCGAAACTGCAAAGTCCCAGAGCTGTTGGAAGTAGTCCGAGGCGTGATAGATGTTTCCCCATTTGAATCCGAGCCATTGGATGTCTTCTTTGATGGCTTCCACATATTCTGTGTCTTCCTTCTGCGGGTTGGTGTCGTCAAGTCTCAGGTTGCAGACTCCTCCGAACTTTTGTGCGATGCCGAAGTCCATGCAGATGGCTTTTGCGTGTCCGATGTGGAGATAGCCGTTCGGCTCGGGCGGGAAGCGCGTTTGCAGTCTTCCGTCGTTTTTTCCTTTTGCGAGGTCTTCAACCACGATTTGTTCGATGAAGTTGAGGCTTTTCTGCGTGCTGTTTTCGCTTGGGTTTATGTTTTCGCTCATGGGTTTAGGTGTGTTCTTTTAGTTAGCCATTTCAGAGATGAACTTGATTCTGACGAGTCGGATTTCTTCTTCGGTGTAGTATTCTCCCAATTCGTCGAGTGCAGATTCAAGTGAATCGGTGTCGCTTTCTTTGAAATATTGGAAGATGTCCTCCACGTGTTCCTCGTCGAGCACGTCATAGATGAAATAGTCGATATTGATTTTTGTTCCGGAATAGACGATGGCTTCAAGGTTGTCAAGCAGTTCTCCGAATTCCATGCCGTTTGCCACGGCAATGTCGTCCAGAGCGACTTTCAGGTCGATGCTTTGGATGATGCTGACTTTATTTTTAGATTTGTTTGCCACGGTTCTGATTCTCAGGTCTTCCGGTCTTTCGATTTCGTTCTCTTCGCAGTGTTTTTTGATGAGTTTGCAGAACTCAGTGCCATAGCGTTTTGCTTTTCCGGCTCCGACTCCCGGGATGTTTTGGAGTTCTTCGAGCGTTTGGGGGTAGATGGTTGCCATGGCTTCGAGTGAGGGATCTTGGAAGATGACATAGGGCGGCACGTCAAGTTCTTTTGAGAGTTCCTTTCTCAAGTCTCTGAGCATTTGGAAGAGGGTGGGGTCCACTGCGCAGGAGGCTCCTCCTTGTGGTTCGGGCTCTGACATTTCGTCCTCATAGTTCTTGTCTTCGACGATGAAGAAGTCTTCCGGTTTTTCAAGGAACTTGTGTCCGGCTTTGGTGACTTTGAGCACGCCGTAGTTGTCAACGTCTTTGTCAATGTAGCCGGAGATGAGTGCTTGTCTGATGACCGCGTTCCAGATTTGTTCGGAGGTGTCTTCTCCGCATCCGAAGAGTTCGATGGCGTCGTGTTTGTGTGCGCAGACTTCTTCGGTTTTGTTTCCTTTGAGGATGTCTTTTATGTAGTCGTCTCTAAAATTCTCTTTAGTGGCGAGAATGATTTCCAGTACTTTGATGAGATATGATTTAGCTTCCACTTGTTCTTTTGGATGAATGCAGTTATCGCAGTTGCCGCAGTTCTCCTTGTGATATTGTTCGCCAAAGTAGTGCAGGAGCAGTTTTCTTCGGCAGACGGAGCTTTCAGCGTAGGCTGCGGTTTCTTTGAGGAGTTGTCTGCCGATGTCTTGTTCAGCCACGGGCTTTCCCTCCATGAATTTCTCTAACTTTTGTAAATCTTTTCGAGCATAGAAAGCGATGCATTTCCCTTCTCCGCCGTCTCTGCCGGCGCGTCCGGTTTCTTGGTAATAGCCTTCCAGACTTTTGGGGATATCATAGTGGATGACGAAGCGCACGTCCGGTTTGTCGATTCCCATTCCGAAGGCGATGGTGGCGACAATCACGTCGATTCGTTCCATGATGAAGTCATCTTGTGTTTGGGAGCGTGTGGCGGAATCCATTCCGGCGTGATAGGCTTCGGCTCGGATTTCGTTGGTTCTGAGCACTTCGGTGAGTTCCTCCACTTTTTTTCGACTCAGACAGTAGATGATGCCGCTGCATCGAGGCTGCTGTTTGATGAATTTGATGATGTCTTTGTCGATGTTGGGCGTTTTGGGGCGCACTTCATAGTAGAGGTTCGGTCGGTTGAAGGAGCTTTTAAATTCTGCAGCGTCCAGGATGCCGAGATTCTTTTTGATGTCGATGCGCACTTTGTCTGTAGCTGTGGCAGTGAGTGCAATGACGGGTGCTTTGCAGATTTCGTTGATGATGGGTCGAATCTTTCGATATTCGGGTCGGAAGTCGTGTCCCCATTCAGAAATGCAGTGCGCCTCGTCCACGGCATAGAAAGAAATTTTGATGCTTTTCAGGAACTCCACATTTTCTCCTTTCGTCAGCGATTCGGGGGCGACATAGAGCAGCTTTGTCGTGCCTTTTCTGATGTCTTCCTTCACCGCTTCGATTTGAGATTTGGTCAGTGACGAGTTGATGAAGTGAGCCACTCCGTCTTCTCGGTTGGTGTTTCTGATGGCGTCAACCTGGTTTTTCATCAAGGCAATCAAGGGAGAAATGACGATTGCCGTTCCTTCCATGAGCAGGGCGGGAAGTTGGTAACACATTGATTTGCCTCCGCCTGTCGGCATGAGGACAAACACGTCTTTCCCAGAGAGCAAAGTTCGGATAATCGCCTCTTGATTGCTTTTGAAGGAGTCAAATCCGAAATTTTCCTTGAGTGCTTCGTGCAGGTTAAATGTTCCTTCCATGATTCTTTTGGGACAAACTGAACGGAAGTTGTTTTGGCTTTCGTTCAGGGCAGTCTGTTGGCTTAGGTTAGTTTATGCTTTCTTTGTCTTAGTGCTTTCTGCTTGCTGTGTTTCAGGTTTCACCTGGTGCGGAAAGTTGTTTTGCTTAGGCTTTCGCTTTCGCAAAGTTATAACAAAAAAACATATACCATGAAAAATGCTTACTTTTTTCTGCGCAAATCATGAAAATAAGTGCAAGGCACGTGGAAGGCGAGCCAAAAGCAGTTGGGGACACACTGTGTCTCCGTCTTTGGTTTGACTCAGCCTCCGGTTCAGTTTAGCTCGTTTTCCAGTTGTTTTTGGGCATAGTCTTTCGTCACGACATATTCCTTTTTCTTGGAAGAAGGAACTTCAAACATCGCTTCTGTCATGATGGTTTCCACGATGGAGCGAAGTCCGCGCGCGCCGAGTTTATATTCCACTGCCTTGTCCACGATGTAGTCCAACGTCTCTTGAGCGAAGGTCAGTTTGACGCCGTCAAGTTCGAAGAGTTTGACATATTGCTTGACGATGGAATTCTTGGGCTCTGTCAGGATGCGTGCCAGTGCGTTGCGGTCCAGCGGGTTGAGGTAGGTGAGGACCGGGAGGCGTCCGATGATTTCCGGAATGAGTCCGAAACTCTTCAGGTCTTGCGGCACGACATAGCGCATGAGGTCTTCGGCGTCGATTTTCTTGGCGTTCTGCACGGAGTCGTAGCCCACGGTGTGCGTGTTCAGTCGCTGTGCGATTTTCTTTTCGATGCCATCAAAGGCGCCTCCGCAGATGAAGAGGATGTTCTTCGTGTCCACGTGAATGTAGTCCTGGTCGGGGTGTTTGCGTCCGCCTTTGGGCGGTACGTTGACGATGGAACCTTCCAGGAGTTTCAGCAGGCTTTGTTGCACGCCCTCTCCGCTGACGTCGCGTGTGATGGATGGGTTGTCGCTTTTGCGTGCGATTTTGTCAATTTCATCGATGAAAACGATGCCTCTTTGGGCGCGTTCGACGTTGAAGTCTGCCACTTGGAGCAGTCGGCTGAGGATGCTTTCGACGTCTTCCCCGACATAGCCTGCTTCGGTGAAGACGGTGGCATCAACGATGGTGAAGGGCACGTCGAGCAGGCGGGCGATGGTTCGGGCGAGCAGTGTCTTTCCCGTTCCGGTTGAGCCGACCATGATGATGTTTGATTTTTCAATTTCGACGTCGTTGTCCTTTTCGGTTTTCTCGTCGGGAAGTTGTGCGAGTCGTTTGTAGTGATTATAGACCGCCACGCTCAGCACTCTCTTCGCCGAATCTTGTCCGATGATGTATTGGTCAAGATAGTCTTTGATTTCCTTGGGCTTTGGAACCTTGTCGAGTTTGACGTCATTTTGATTCTTCTTTTTCTTGGTTTTCCCGAGTGTTTCCGGCGAGAGATATTCTTCGAGATATTGGTAGGCGTTCAACACGCAGTCAGAGCAAATCATTCCGTTCATGCCGGTCAGCATGAGGGAGACTTCTTCTTCCGAGCGTCCGCAGAAGTTGCAGGTTTTTTGTTTTTTTGCCACGGGTGGTTGTTTTTTTGTGGGTTGCCGTTGTTGCGGTTATGCTTTTATTTCTTCGGCATGAAAATCTTGTCAATCATTCCATATTCCTTTGCTTCTTCAGCAGTCATCCAGTAGTCTCTGTCGGAGTCAGCCCAGACTTTGTCGAAGGGAGTGTGGGAGTGGTCGGCGATGATGGTGTAGAGTTCCTTTTTGAGTTTTTGGATTTCTCTTGCTGTGATTTCGATGTCGGATGCCTGCCCTTGTGCGCCTCCCATCGGCTGGTGAATCATGACGCGGCTGTGGGGCAGTGCGGCTCTTTTTCCTTCGGCTCCGGCAACGAGCAGTACGGCAGCCATGGAGGCAGCCATGCCGGTGCAGATGGTGGCGACTTCCGACTGGATGAACTGCATGGTGTCATAGATGCCGAGTCCGGCATAGACTGAGCCGCCGGGTGAGTTGATGTAGATGGAGATGTCTTTACCGGGGTCTGTGGAGTCAAGATAGAGGAGCTGTGCTTGCAGCGTGTTGGCGGTGTAGTCGTCAATTTGCGTGCCGAGGAAGATGATTCTGTCCATCATCAGTCTGGAGAAGACGTCCATCTGCGTGACGTTGAGTTGTCTCTCTTCGAGGATATAGGGGTTGAGATATTGCGCCTGGCTTTTCAGCACGTCGTCCAGCACGAGGCTGTTGATGCCTGCCTTTGAGGTGGCAAAGTGTTTAAAGTCTTGATAATTCATTTTTTGTTGGGAATAAAAAAGGAGGTGTTCCTAAAGGAAAGAGAGTGTACGAGTTGGAGGTGACCTCTTGACCCGTACACTCGCTTGTCTGTGTATGCTTTTTTGTTCACCGCAGTGCGGTGGTGTGTGGAGAGCCTTGCTTATATATATGTAAAGGAGAGAACTTCCTGTGTGAAGGAGCCTTCTTTATAGGTGTGTTCTAAAAATTAGGTTGAGTTGATTTTTGATTTCTTAGAGATGAACTTTTGTCAGTTAAGGAAGGAGCATAGCGGGCTATGTGACTGACGAAACTTACAAAAGGGCGCGCTAAGAAACGAAAAGCGACCAAAACGTAAGCACTTTCTTGTGAACGTTCCTTATCCCGTAATTTATAGAACACCCCTATATATAATAGTGTGTGCTCTCTGCAGAGTTTTTATTCAGCAAACAATTTGTTGAACTCCTCTTTGGAAACTGTTTTCTTGTCGAGTTTGGCAGTTTCTTTGATTTTTGCGGAGAGTTTGCTGTCAAGTGCGCGGTTGAAGAGTCCCTGCACTTGGTTTTCTTTCTTGAGCATGTCCTCTGCCATGTGTTCAACGTATTCCTCGGGGATGTTGTTGATGCCATATTGCATGAACTGGAAGCGTGTGGCTTCTACGGCAGCAGCTTTGAGGTCTTCTTTTTCGACCTTGATTTCAAGCTGTTTGCAGAGTACGTTGCGGACGAGGTCCCATTTCAGTTCTTTGATGCTGGCATCATAGTTCTCTTCCACGAAGGATTCTTCTTTGTCTTGGTTGTTGTCCTTCATGATGCGTTTGAGAAGTGCGTCGGGGAATTTGACGTCTCCGGCTTTTTCGCAGAAATACTTCTTCGCATCAAGGAGGAGTTTGAAGCTGGAGTCAGCTTCTTGCACTTTTGCGATTTGTGCTTTGATGGCTTCGCGTGCCTGTTCTTCGGTGGTGATGCCAGCTTCTTCTCCGAAGACTCCTTTGAGGAATTCTTCGTTGAGTTCTGCGGGCATGAAGCGCGAGATGCTGTCAATCTGGAAGCTGAACTTGCCTGTGTGGTTAGCAACTTCTTCTTTGCTGATTTTCAGGAGCGTAGCGATTTCGGTGTCGCGTCCTTCGTAGGCAGTGGCAGGCGTGAAGACCACCACATCGTTTTTCTTTGCACCTTCAAAGAGTTTGGCTTCTTCGTTGTTGGCGAAGTGGTTGGGCAGGAGAGCTGCTCCTTCCACCACGATGCCGCCTTCCAGCGGAGCGTTTCCTTCTGCGTCAAGTTCGCAGAGTGTGCCTCTGAGGAAGTCGTTTTCTTGATAGTCTTCGACTTCTTCGCTGTGTCCGGCTTGTGAGCGCATTGTTTTGAGTTGTCCTTCCACGTCTTCGTCGCTGACTTCGATTTCATAGAAGGGGAGGGTGTCGTCCGCGTTGAGTTCCACTTTGATTTCGGGCTCGAGGGCGATGTCGAAGATGAAGGTGAAGTCATCTTGCTTCTCAATGTCCTGCGGTTCCTGCTCTTCGTTTCCGAGGGGCTGTCCGAGGATGTTGATTTTGTTCTCTTTGATATAGTTGAACAGAGCGTTTTGAAGGATTTCGTTCACTTCCTCTGCTTTGGCTTGTGTGCCATACATTTTCTTGATGAGGCCGACGGGCACTTTGCCGGGGCGGAAGCCGGGCATTTGTGCTTTCTTGCTGTATTCTTTCAGTTTGTTGCCCACTTTGGCTTCATAGTCAGCCTTTTCCAGTTGGATTGTGATTTTACCGGAGACGGTTTCTTCGTTCTTTTCGAATTGGATGTTCATTGTGAATATGGGTTGTTTTTGTTTATTGTCATTTCAAAAGCGAGTGCAAATTTAGCATATATCTTTGAAACGAAGCTGTTTTGCCTGATTTTTTGCCAAGTTGCGTGTGGTAAAAAGAAAGAGGCAAGCGAAAAGCTTGCCTCAGACGTTGATTTTTGTAGCGCCTACGGGAATCGAACCCGTATACCATGCGTGAGAGGCATGTATCCTAACCGTTAGATGAAAGCGCCAAGTGCGGAAGCTGGGGGATTCGAACCCCCGGTACGGTTAACCCGTACGTCAGTTTAGCAAACTGGTGGTTTCAGCCACTCACCCAAACTTCCTTTTGTGCCAAACGGGACATCTCATCCCGAATTGCGGTGCAAAAGTACGATATTATTTCATACGACCAAAAGAAACCTCTGTTTTTTTTCATTTCGTCCACGCTTCTTTCTTTTGGGATTGCCTGGGACTTCCCAATCTTTTGTTGTTTCATGGCTTCCGCATCGCGGTTTTTGGGAAGCATGAATGTTCTTTCAAGGGGGTTAAAGAAAAGGAGGCAAGTCACCGTGGCGGTTCTTGTCTCCTTGAGTGGATGGGTTGAAGATGGCATTCTTCAGCGCATCTTTTCGGTCTGTTTCAATCTTTTCAGTCTGCTTCGATGTGTCGAACGATTCCGTTTTGGGCTTGGCTGATGAAGTTCAGGATGTGGTGTATTTCTTCGCTCATGGGAATCTGTTCGGGAATCTTGATGACGGCATCTTCAAGGCTGAAGTTGCCGGTGTAGATGATTCGGAAGGTGTTGGCGATGTGTCGCAGGATGCGGTCGGTGACGCCACAGTGGCGGAGGACAACGGTGTTCACTCCGTGGTAGGCTGCGGGGTTTCCGCCGAGGATGACGTAGGGGGGGACGTCTTTTGCGACGCGGCATCCGCTTTGCACGAGAGAGTAGCGACCGACGCGGGAGTGTGCTTGAATGACGACGCCGTTGCTGAGAATGGCGCATTCGTGGATTTCACTTTCTCCTGCGATGCAGGCGCCGATTCCGATGACGCACTTCTTGTCGATTTTCACGTCGTGGCAGATGTGGACGCGATCCATGATGAAGTTTTCATCTCCGATGACGGTGGCAGTGTCGGGGTTGGTTCCTCCGGCAATGACGACGTTCTCTCGGATGTGGTTTTTGTTGCCGATGATGACGTGTGTCGGTTGTCCTTCTTCGTAGTGGAAGTCTTGAGGAATGGCGCCGATGACGGCGTTTTGATAGACCTTGTTCCCCTCGCCGAGGGTAGTTCCTTTCAGGATGGAGGCATGAGGCATGATGACACAGTTGTCACCGATGACCACGTCCTCTTCCACGTAGGCGAAAGGACCGATTTCCACGTTTTTCCCGATTTTGGCGTTGGGGTGGACGAATGCTAACGGGCTTATCATGAGTGATTGGTTTTAGGGTGTGTTCTCCTTTAGATATATTCTAATTCTTACGTAAGAGACTCAAGTGAATCAGCTTTCTCGTCCTCCTCCCAGTGCTTGGTAGAGGTTGATGACCGCCTGTACCTTGTCGAATTTGTCGGAGATGAGTGAGAGTTGTGCTTGAATCAGACTTTGCTGTGCGGTGAGTGTTTCGAGATAGGAGGTGCTGTTGGTGTGTTTGAAGAGCATCTGCGTGTTCTCGAGCGTTTTCTTCAGTTCGTCCACCTGTTTTTGTGTGGCTTCCTGTCGGAGGATGGCGGTTTGATAGGCAGTCAGCGCGTTGCTCACTTCGTTTCCGGCAGAGAGGAGGGTGTTTCTGAACTGGAGTAGTGAGTTTTCATACTGCAATTTTGAAATTTTGAGCTGTGCTTTGAGCTGTCCTTGGGCGAAGAGCGGCTGTGTGAGCGATGCCAAGGCTGTGGCGAGAATCTTTCCGGGATTCACGATGTTTCCCGCGCTGTTTGTCCACGCAGCCTGTCCGGAGATGGTGAGGGAGGGGTAGAAGGAGGAGCGTGCGATGTTCACGTTGTAGAACGCGGACACGAGCTGCATTTCTGCGGCGTGCACGTCGGGACGGTTTGCCAGCAGTTGGAGGGGCACTCCGGTGGAGAAGGAAGCGGGGAAGTTGTCCGCATTGAAGGCGTTGCGTGCGATGGGTTCTGCCGGAATGTTGAGGATGAGGCAGAGGGCATTTTCGACTTCGCGGATGTTCTGTTCGAGGGTGGGCACGGAGGCTTCAAGTTGGATGAGGTTGGCGCGTGCTTGTCCGATGGCAGCTTCGTTGGTCATGCCGGCTTGTTTCATGAGCTCCATGGTTCTGACGCTTTCTTTCCAGATTTCGACGGTTTCCTTCGTGGTTCGGAGTTGTTCGTCGAGCATCTGAAGCGTGTAGTACATGTTTGCGACGCCTGCGATGATGCTGGTGCGTGCAGCCTGTTTGTAGGCTTTGCTCAGTTCGAGATTGGCTTCCGCTTGTTTCTTGGTGTTGCGAATTTTGCCGAAGCTTGCGATTTGCCAAGATGCGTTGATGGGGAAGCTGTAGGTTTTGGTGGCTTTACCGAAGTCCCAGCTGGAGACGGTTCCCTGCGGGTTGAAGGAGAGGGTGGGGTAGTAGGCGAGTCGTGCCACCTTCAGTGCTGCCTGACTCTGTTGCACGGTGAGTTCAGCGCTCTGCAGGTCGAGGTTGTTGTCCAGTGCTTTTTGGATGAGGGTCTGCAGTTTTGCATCGGTGAAGACCTTCTTCCAGGGTGTGTTGCCGAAGTTGGCGGTGTCGGCTTTGACGACCTGATATTGGCGGGTGGAGTCGCGATAGAGGCTGTCAATTCCTTTGGTCAGCGCGTCCGGTCGCTCGTAGTTGCTGTATTGCTTACATGCGGAGAGGCAGACGGCGCAGACAGATATGAGAAAAAGAAACTTCTTCATTGATTTTGTTTTTGGAATATGTTGGGTTGAAATCCCGGCTGGGTTGAAATCCCATGAAACTTTTGTTGGGGCGCCGGAGGTTGCATGCCTTGGGGAGGAACCTCCGGCGCGTTTTTCAAGGTATTATTTCGTGTACTGTTCGATGTCGGAAGCAGCTTCGTTTGATTCGATGTCGTGCCAGGTCATCGGTGTCAGTTTCTCTTGCAGATATTGGAATACCACGAAGAGGACGGGGACGATGAAAATCTGGCAAATCATTCCGATGAGCATGCCGCCGATGGCGGTGGTACCGAGGGAGCGGTTACCGTTGGCGCCTACGCCGAAGGCAAACATCATGGGGAGCAGACCAATAATCATGGCGAGGGAGGTCATGAGAATCGGGCGGAGACGAGCGCCGGCACCGAGCACGGCTGCCCAAGAGATGCTCATGCCCATTTTGCGGCGGTCAAGTGCGAATTCCACAATCAGGATGGCGTTCTTTGCGAGCAGACCCATCAACATGATGAGAGCGATTTGCACGTAGATGTTGTTGCTTGCGCTACCGAAAATCATGTTGAAGAACTGACCTGCTGCGCCGGGAATCAGACTGAGACTGCCCATGCCCTGGATGAAGAGGAAGGAGCCGGCGAGACCGAAGGGAACGGAGAGGAGCACGGCGAAGGGCAGGAGGTAGCTTTCATACTGTGCGGAGAGCAGGAGGTAAATGAAGACGAAGCAGAGCACGAAGACGATGGCGGTGGTGCTTCCGGAGTTTTCCTGTTCCTCGCGGGTCTGTCCGGAGAATTCGTAGGAGTAGCCCTGCGGCAGGCTTTGTGCTGCGACCTCTTCGATGGCTTTGATTGCCTGTCCGGAGGTGTAGCCGTTGGCGGGGTTACCGTTCACCGACATGGAGGTGTACATGTTGAAGCGGTTGATGTTGTCCGGTCCGTAGTGCGGTGTGATGGTCATGAACTCTGTGATGGGTGCCATTTCGTTGCCGTTGCGCACCTTAATCTTATAGAGACTTTCAAAGTTGGTGCGGTCGCTTTGTTCAGCCTGCACCATAACGCGGTAGATTTTACCGTAGCTGTTGAAGTTGGAGGCGTAGAGACCGCCGTAGTAGCCTTGCAGTGTGCTCAAGATGTCTCGTGGTGAGATGCCGGCGCGCTTACACTTGGCGGCGTCGATGTCAATCATGTATTCCGGGAAGTTCGGGCTGAAGCTGGTCTGTGCGGACTCAATTTCGGGACGTTTTTCGAGGTCGGCGAGGAAGGCCTGCACCACTTCGTAGAATTTGTTGAGGTCACCACCGGTGCGGTCTTGGAGGTTGAGGGCAAAACCGTTGGAGACGCCGTATCCGGCAATCATCGGCGGTTGGAAGAAGAGCACCTGTGCGTCTTTGAAGACGTCTCGTGAGCGGAGGTAGAGGTTGGCGAAGATGAGGGTGGAGCTTTCCATCATGGAACGTTCTTCCCAGTCTTTGAGCTTCACGATGAAGGAGCCGTAGGAGGGGCCTTGACCGCCTAGGAAGCTGTAGCCGGAGATGAGGGTACTCTGTTCCACGGCGGGGACGGAGCGTACGAGACTATCGATGCGCTGGAGGTAAGCCTCGGTGCGGTCTTGCGACGTACCGGCAGGCATGGTGACGGTTCCCATGAGCGTTCCGGTGTCTTCGTTCGGCACCATGGCGGTCGGGGTGATGTTCATCAGCCAGATGAGGAGCGCGATGGAGGCAGCGACGAGGCTGAGGGAGAGCACGGGGCGCTGGATGAAGGTCAAGACGCGTTTCTTGTAGCGTTGCAGAATGCGTTCGTAGCTGTTGTTGAAGGCATTCATGAACTTGCGAGTGGAGAGACCGATGACACCGAGGATGGCAATCACGACAAAGAGGATGGTGATGATGGGGTGGCTTTCAAAGTTGAAAGCTCCGAAAATCATGCCGAGGATGGCAACCGTGATGAAAATCATGGTGACGCCGGGGTGCAGGATGCGACCGATGGCTTCCGCATAGCGGTTGAGGAAGGTCTGTCCTGCAGCCTTGTAGGCAACTCCCATGCGTTCTTTGAGTGAAGCCTCTTCTTCGTGTTCTTTCTTGTGCGGTTTCAGCAGGATTGCACAGAGGGCGGGGGAGAGTGTGAGCGCGTTGACGGCGGAGAAGCCGATGGCGATTGCCATGGTCAAACCGAACTGACGATAGAACGTACCGGAGGTTCCGGACATGAAGCTCACGGGGATGAA
Source organism: Prevotellamassilia timonensis (assembly GCF_021531665.1). GTDB lineage: Bacteria > Bacteroidota > Bacteroidia > Bacteroidales > Bacteroidaceae > Alloprevotella. Next base: position 29,317 of record NZ_JADYUH010000013.1, on the reverse strand, counting down.
CACCGCCATCATGACGAGCGTGATGGAGACGATGGCACCGCCCAATTCGCGCATCGCGTCAATGGAAGCCTTCTTGGAGGAGGTGTAGCCTTGGTCCAGTTTTGCGTGGACACCTTCCACGACCACAATCGCGTCATCGACCACAATGGCAATTGCAAGCACCATCGCGGAGAGGGTGAGGAGGTTGAGTGAGAAGCCGATGATGTAGAGCATGAAGAACGTACCAATCAGCGCCACAGGGATGGCGATGGCGGGAATGATGGTGCTTCGGAAGTCCTGCAGGAAGATGAAGACCACGATGAACACGAGGATGAATGCCTCGATGAGCGTCTTGATGACTTCATGGATGGAGGCGAAGAGGAAGTCGTTCACGTTCTGTGCGACGCGGATGCCCAATCCGTCGGGCATGTCTTTCTGGCATTTGTCAAGCAGGGAGATGATGTCGTTCACAATCTGGGTTGCGTTGGAGCCTGCAATCTGCATGATGATACAAGACACGGAGCGGTGACCGTTCACGCGTCCGGAGAACGAGTAGGTGCTTCTACCGAGTTCCACTCTTGCCACGTCTTTGACGCGGATGACTGTGCCGTCGGGGTTGGAGCGGATGACCATGTCCTCAAACTGCGAGGCTTCGGTCAGACGACCTTTGTAGCGGAGCGTATATTGGAACGTCTGGTTTTGTCGTTCTCCGATGCTTCCCGGTGCGGCTTCGATGTTCTGTTCAGCCAAGACGGCGGTGATGTCGGAAGGCATGAGGTGGTATTCCGCCATTTTCTCCGGCTTGAGCCAGATTCGCATGGAGTAGTCAGCACCCATCACCATGGCATCGCCGACACCTTTCACGCGCTGCACTTGCGGGATGATGTTAATCTTGGCGTAGTTCTCAATGAAGTCAGGAGTGTATTTGTCAGCTTCGTCCACGATGGAGAAGATGACGAGCATGGAGCTTTGTCTCTTTTGTGTGATGACGCCGACCTGTGTCACTTCGGAGGGGAGGAGACCCTGTGCTTTTGCCACGCGGTTTTGGACGTTGACGGCAGCCATGTCGGGGTCAGTTCCCTGCTTGAAGGTGATGCTGATGGTGGCGGCACCGGTGTTGGTGGCGGTGGAAGACATGTAGTCCATGTTTTCCACACCGTTGATTTGTTCTTCCAACGGCGCGATGACCGAGTTCAGCACGGTCTGTGCGTTGGCGCCGGTGTAGGTGGTGCTGACCTGGATGGTGGGCGGAGCGATGTCAGGATACTGAGTAATCGGCAGCGAGACAAGACCGAGCACACCGAGAATCACGATGACGATGGAAATCACCGTGGAGAGCACCGGGCGGTTGATAAATCTATCTAATTGCATGGAAGTTTTCCGATTTGAAAAAGGAGAGAAGTGTTTTGTTTTTTTATGAGTGTGCGTCCGGCTTAGTCTTGTCCGGGCATTTTTCCGTCTTTCAGAGCCTGCTTAGCTTTCTTTTCGGCTGCAGCGGCTTGTTGAGGCGTGATGGGGGTGATGACCATGTCGTTCTTCAGTTTGTTCACACCGTCCACGACAATTTTCTCTCCGGCTTTCAGACCTGAGGAGACCACATAGTTTTGTCCGTCGTTCTGCACGAGCACTTCAATTTCTCGGCTCTGCACTTTGTTGCCTGCACCGAGGACATAGACGAACTTCTTGTTTTGAATTTCGTAGGTGGCTTTTTGAGGAATGATGATGGCGTTCTCGGCGTGTGTTGGGATGAGGATGGAGCCTGTGCCTCCGGAGCGGAGCACGTGACCGGCGTTGTCAAAGGTGGCTCTCATCTGCACGGCACCGGTGTTCGGGTCAATCACACCGCTGACGGTGCTGACCACGCCGCTTTTGCTGAATTCGCTGCCGTCAGCCAGTTTCAGCGTGACTGCGGGCATGTTGCCGAGGGCAGTGCTGACGCCGCCTTGCGTGCGGGTCAGGGTGAGCAGCTGCTTTTCGGTCATGGAGAAATAGACATACATCTGGTCAATGTTGGAAACCGTGGTGAGGGGTTCGGCGTTGGAAGCGCTCACGAGACTTCCCACGCGGTAGGGGATGTTGCCGACCACGCCGTTGGAGGGGCTCGTCACGGTGCACCAGCGCAGGTTGTCGCGTGCACTCATCAGTCCCGCTTCGGCGGAGGCGAGTTGTGCTTTCAGGCTTTCCAGCGTGTTCTCAGCCATCTGCATGTCATAGTTTGAAATGATTTTCTGTTCGAACAACATGCGTTTGTTTTGCACGGTGAGTGCTTGAGATGCGATGTTTGCCTTGATGACGCGAATCTGGGCTTCCGCGTTTTTCACGGCTGCCTGATATTGTTCAGAGTCAATGAGGAAGAGGGGCTGTCCTTTTCGGACGGTGGCACCTTCATCGACGAGGAGTTTGGTCAGATAGCCGGCCACCTTCGGACGGATTTCAATGTCCTGCATACCTTTGATGGTGGCGGGATAGGAGGTTTGGAGATCGGCGGTTGCGCCTTGCAATGTCACCACGGCAAATTCGTTGTTGCCTTCAGACATTTTGCTCGATTCGTTGCCGCAGCTTGTCAGCAGCATGATGGAGAGCAGACATAAAGCAATTTTCTTCATGCGTTCTATGTTTAAATTTGTGTGTAAGTTCTATATAATAAGGTGTAATTCTCAAAAAACGCGGCAAAGTTAAGCCAAAAACTGAGAAGAAGTTCAAAGTTTCTTCTTAATTGTTTCAGCGTGTTATGTTTTTTTATGCTTCCTTTCCACTCATTACGTGCTTATCGCGCGTTTTCGGAAAGTCGGGTTGGCAAAGCCGGCGTGGTGCGGCTCATCGTTTTTTGAGGGTGTTCTGTAAATCTGGTTGAGTATTTTTTTGATTTCTTTGAGATGAATTTTTGTCAGTTGAGGAAGGAGCATAGCGGGCTATGTGACTGATGAGACTCACGAGATTCTCCAAGGGACGTGCTAAGAAGCGGGCAAAACGTGAAAGACGGTGTGTCATAATAGCCAATCTGCTTCGTTGCTATCGGATTCGGGCTTGATCATGTACTTCAGTACACTCCCTTCTCCTTCATCCTCAGCGCCTTGCATCTTAGCCATTCTGACGCACCTTTGAGGGTGAAGCCAAAATGTGCATTTTGACACACCCTCCTTTATTTCGAAACCTATAGAACTCGCCTTGAGGGCCTTTATTCCATATTTATATAGAATCCGCCTTTAATAAGCCAGTCTCACGTTGTCCACCCAGAGTGTGTTGCCAATGCTGCCGACGTAGGCTCCGCCGTGGCTGGAGTCGAATTGAAGCACGAGGTGAGTCGGTGTTTCGTTGGCGGCAGCCCATCCGATCTCTTTGATGGGTTTCATTACGCCTTTGGAGTTTTTGGCGAACTTCGTGTTGGCGCCGGAGGTCAGTGCCCAGGCGGCGTTATAGAATTTTTGGTTTCTGATGTCGCCGTAGCGGATGGTGAATTTGGCATTGTTTTTCCAGTCGCTGTTGGAGGTGAAGCGGTGGACGAGGGTGCCGACGCGTTTGGCGTAGATGTTACCGTTGGCATCTTCCCAGCGTTTTTGGAGATAGAGGACGCAGTCCGCCATGTCCTTCCCCGTCACGGTGGAGGGACCGCCGATGCCGTTCTGTCGGATGCGGTTGGGGCTTGAGGCGAGTTTTACTTTGTAGTCAAAGATAAGTGCCTTCGGGCGTCCTGTGAACTCCATGCCGGCGTTGAGTTTGCTCATCGGGTTTTTCGTGTCTCGAATGGGTTCGATGGTCTTGCCGATATAGACGGAACCTGCGGCGAGCACTTTGATGTTGATGAGTCCGAGCACTTTGCACTCCACCAGGTGGGTGTAGAGTTTGGCGCAGTTGCCGTGACCGGGGTGCGTGTCTTTATAGACGCTGACGTTGGTCTTGACCACTCCTTTGACCTTTGCCCACACGTTGGAGGTGCCCCAGATGCCGCCGATGTCTTGGAGCGTCACGGTGTTTCCGCCGATGATGCCGCTTTCTTTGATGGTGCGGGTGCTCCAGGAGTCGAAGTTCCCTCGACTGAGGTATTTCACCGTGCCGCTGGCGGCTTCGGCTTGGTCCATGAACTCAGCGCGATAGGGCAGTGCCTCCGCAGGTTGGTAAACACTTGCTGCGAGGCAGCAGGTCATCAGAAAATGAAATGCTCTCATTGTGTTTGATGTCTTTCGTTTTTGTTGTTATCTTTGTTTTTGCTCTCCAAGAATGCTCTTGATTTGCTCAATGATTTTCTTCGTTAATCACTTCTTTAAGAGGAGTTAATGGGAGTTTAATGATTCATTCCTTGAACATGAATGGAGGGCGTTCCCTATTTGAGTATAGGTTGTTTTTGCTCCGAGTTTTTGTGTGCTTCCGGGCGTGTCAAAACGCTTCGTTCAGGTTGAAGATGAAGCCTGCGCCGCCGCCTTTGGTGAAGCCGACATCGAGGCGGAGGTTGATGCGCGGTTTGAACTCCCAGCGGTATCCGACGCCGGCGTTGGGCAGGAAGTGACTCCATTGGAACTCCTTCCAACTGCGGAAGGGTTCGGCGAGTCCGACCCAGACCACTGCTCCGTTGCGCCCCTTGATGTGTTGTCGGAGTTCCAGTTGCGTCTCGACGAGGTGTTGGTCACGGTAGCGTCCTTCATAGTATCCGCGCATTCTGTCATTCCCGCCCACTTCGCTGAGCAGTGCCCACGGCGTGTGGCCGTAGTTGAACATGCTGTGGAGGTCGTAGGCAAGGACGCCGCCTTTCCAGATTTTCTTGTAGGTTGAAAACGTGAACTCCGTGGTGGAGAATCCGTAGTTCTTTCCCGTGAGTCCTCTCGGCGTGAACGACTGGTCGATTTGCAGGAAGCTTCCTTTTGTGGCGTTGAGCATGAAGTCGCGTGAGTCGTAGGTCATGGAAAGTCCGAACGTCATGGCTCTCACGATGTGGGGCTGTCCGCCGTTCAGTGCGTAGAATTTCTCTTCCGCCTCCGTGGCTTGAATCCATCGGTACTGCACGATGGGTCCGACGTACACATATTTCAGCGGTTGCCACTGGAAACGCAGAAGTGCGTTGAATTTGTTGCGTCGGAACTCCGTTTCGTTTTCATCGCGTTTTCCCGCTTCGTAGCCAATGCCCCAAAAACTGTTTTTGAAAGTGGAGACATTGACTTTGTAGTCCGTGCGTGTTTTTCCGCGTTTTGTGAAGTGTGTTCCTTTGAGTCCGACGAGGAAGAAGCCTCCGGTGGTCATGTCGGAGTAGATGCTGGCATTGGAGCGCGGCGTGAGGCTGTCCTTGGCGCAGGGCGAGTAGGTCAGCGTGCCGAGCAGTCCGAGTCCGAGTCCCGTGGTGGAAGAGTAGTGCGGTCCGGGGATGAAGCCGAAGTCGCGTTTACTGTCCTGAGCGGTTTTGTTGGAGTTACGCAGATAGTTCACCGCCTTCCCCAGCAAGCCTTTTTCGTAGAACGGCTTACGTTTCTTCGCTCTGTCCGTGCTGTCCGTGGCGATGGAATCGGCTGTGAGTCTTGTGACGCAGCTGTCTTTGGAAACGGTGCTCACGACAACGCTGTCCGTGACGAGCGACACGGCAGCGGACGCTTTGGATGATGCCACCCAAAGCATGGTCAGCGAGAGCAAAAGAAGACAGCGTTTCACTTTTTTCAGAGGGAACGGTGGGTTTAGCTCCGCAAAAGTAGTTCAAATCAAGATGAAAAACTAAAAAACCGTGCCGCGTGTACCACTTTTTAGGATAAATTACGCTAAGAGTGCTTTGTGAAGCGTCTCGCGTCTGTTTCTTGCGCCTTTTTCCGCGTAAGAAGGGGCAACGAGCACATAGCCCAGGGCATGCCCTGGACTATGCGCTTGCTGGGCCTTCAGCCCGCTCCTTAAACGCTTGTCAGCTACAAGTGAACACTTGCGGAACTTGAATAATTTATAGAACACCCCTACAATGACTGTTCCGCCAAAGTCGCAGAAACAGGTTTGCCTCGCGAGGCTTGTCAGTTCTTGGCGTTTCCGTGTTCCTTGAAGGCAAGACCGAAGGCGAGGAAGACGACGAGAGCGTAGGCGGAGAAAATCGTCCAGCAGGTGCGCCAACCTTCAATCTGCTCGGCGGGAGAGGCATCGGCGACGACATAGTGATTCACGACCTGCATGGCGAGAATCGTTCCGATGCTGGCACCGAAACCGTTGGTCATAATCATGAAAAGACCTTGCGCACTGCTGCGAATGTCGGTGTGCGTGTTCTGGTCCACATAGAGCGCGCCGGAGATGTTGAAGAAGTCAAACGCCACGCCATAGACCAACATCGAAAGGATGAACATCCACACGCCGCTGCCGGGGTCGCCCGTGGCAAACAGCCCGAAACGAAGCACCCAGGCAAACATCGCAATCATCATGACGCGCTTGATGCCGAAACGTTTCAGGAAGAACGGAATCAGCAGGATGCAGCAGGTCTCGCTGATTTGAGAGAGCGAAATCAGGGCGTTGGCGTTGTTCGCGCCAAAGGTGTTGGCAAATTCGGGGATGTCCTTGAAACCCATGATGAAGGGGTTGGCATAGCCGTTCGTGATTTGAAGGCTCACGCCGAGCAACATGGAGAAAAGGAAGAAGATTGCCATGCGTCGCTCGCGGAAAAGACTGAAGGCGTCAAGCCCCAACGCGTGGAAGAGTGACTTGCGCTCGTCACCGCTGCTGACGGGGCAGGCAGGAAGTGTCGGTGCATAAAACGCAAGAACCAGGGAGAGCGCACCGCTCAGAAAGAATTGGTGGGCAGTGGTCTGAAAACCAAGGAAATTCACGGCGAGCATGGTGACGATGAAACCCACTGTGCCGAAGACGCGGATGGGAGGGAAGTCCTTGACGGTGTCCATGCCATACTGATTCAGCGCACTGAAAGCCACCGAGTTGCTGAGGGCAATCGTGGGCATGTAGAAGGCGACGCTCAGGGTGTAGGTGATGAAAATCTGCGTCATGCTGACCGTCTCGCCGGCACTGAGGGCGGCATATCCCGTGTACAACATGAAAGCACCTGCGATGAGGTGACAAAGTCCGAGAAGACGGTGACCGGGAATCCAGCGGTCTGCCACCACGCCGATCAAACCGGGCATGAAAAGAGAAACGAGACCTTGAACGGCATAGAACCAACCAATCTCGGTCGCCAGACCGTGCGTGGCGAGGAAACTGCCCATGGAGGTGAGATAGGCACCCCAAACGGCAAACTCAAGAAAATTCATTGCCACCAAACGGCCCTGGAGAAGTAAGGAGTTGTTTTTCATGATAGTTATGATGTTTTGTTATTTCTATTGTTTTCCTATTTTTTTATTCGTCTTTCGGCGTTGTCGTGCTACGTGTGGTTCATTTTGAACTTTCTGCGTTCAGCGTTTGCAGCATTTGTTGGAACGCCTCTTCGTCGAGTTCTTCCACGAAGACTTGTCGGACGATGCATGAAGCGTCGGACACATAGACACGGGGAATGTAGGAGTTGGCGAAGAGGTTATAGACCGCGGCATCGGGTTGCGGCGAGAAGGGGAGGGTGAGTCCGTTCTTTTGCCAGTAAGCACTGATTTCTTCTTTTCCTTGACTGCGTGCAATGCAGAGGAAACGCACGCCGGGAAATTCATGGCTGAAGCGTTCCACCACGGGCAGTTCACGTTGGCAGTCGCCACAGAGGGTGTGGAAGAAGACAATGACAGAGGGCGCGCCCTGCAGATCCGCGGTCGAAACAGTGGACCCGTCAGAGAGCGTGACGGTGAAGTTGGGTAGGGGAGACCCTATTCCCACACTGTCGCCTGCTGCGGTTTCATCGTCGTTCATGCACGACGCCATGGTCAGTGCGGGAAGGAGAAAGGCAAGGAGAAAGAATAAGGTCTTTTTCATGGTGTTAGGGGCTAAGATACATCAAACGAGTGTCGTGGAATTCGTTCTGTCCTTACAATCCGTCGCAATAAAGATTGGTCAAGAGAGCGGCGGAGGCGGTGAAATTCTACCATCGCGGCGGCGCGGTGGCGGTGAAAAGCACGCAAAGGCGACGCTGAGGCGGTGAAATTAACGCCAAGGCGATGCGGTGGTGGTGAAATTAACGCCAAGGTTGTATAAAATTTGGGCAAATTTACAAACTCCCCTTGCTTGTCCGCATTTCTCACTCCGTTTTTTTGTGAAATCAGTGAAGAAAACGGTAAAGAACCATTGTTCGTGGTCTTGCGCCCGTTGTCTGTTACCTGCTGACGGCGCAAAATCTATATACATAAAACGTGCCGAACAAAAAACTCTGCAAACCCTACACAGAACCCTACATTCTCTTTGTATCTCGCTGATTATACACGTGTTGCACTGTGTAGGGTTTGAAACGAAAATCCTACATAAACCCTGCATTGAACCCTACATGGGAACTAAGAGTCAAAGAGACAAAGAGTCAAAGAGACTAAGAGACGAAGAGAGGAGAGTGGGAGAGGGTAAGGCAAATTAAAATTTGAGGAAGGCAAATTAAAATTAAAGGAAGGCAAATTTTAACCGGGTGCGCTCCCAGCAAGAAATGTTTCTCCATTAATGCCCATTAAATGTCTCATTAATTGTCTCATGAATTTCTGAGCATTCGCGCGTTTCGTGTTCAAAAACAAATTAATGGCTTTTTAATGAATCAATTCATGAACATTAATTACCTTTTCCGAACGCCTTCCGAACGCCTTCCGAACTCCGCGAGCACACTGCTTAGAACCAAAATATTATTCATCTTATTTGATAATTCACTTGCCAGAGAAAATATCTTCGAGTTTTGATTTCAATTGCTCATCACGTAGTCCCGTGGAAACGATCTTGCCATCGGGCGCAATAAGTACGGTCTCAGGAATCGCCTGAATGCCATAAACTTCGGAAGTGACGGAATCCCAACCTTTCAAATCGGAGAGTTGCAGCCACGGCAGTTCATATCGATTAATGGCCGAAAGCCATGCTTCACGAGTCTTGTCGAATGATAGGCCAATGATTTGCAGACCCCTGTCAGCGTAGGCTTTGTGAATCTCTTTCATTAAAGGCATGGAACCAATACATGGGCTGCACCACGACGCCCAAAAGTCGAGCAGGACATAGTGGCCTTGACCGACATATCTGGAGAGACGATGAATGGTACCTGTTGTGTCAGGCAATTCAAGTTCATGATAATCTTGACCGGGCAGACGCTTCTGCATTGCCCAATAAAACTTCCAAACACGTTTCATTTCTGGATGGTGCGCGAAGGCATATTCCTCCTTCATGCACTCAGTCAATCTTTCAGGTGTAATCATGCAGAACTGACCATTCAATGCAAGGTTATAAACGGGAATCACATTGTCGGTATTCTCAATGATGCTCTTCCATTTAGCATCATGCAAACGTTGCTCCAATGAGTTATACACCGTTCGGTCATCGTCCTCCTCATGTAACTCCATCTCTTTTTCGATGCTGTCCTCAATGAGTTTATAATGATTGAAGCGCTTGTTGAGTGGTGAGCCTTCCACCACTGTGTTTGTTCGAAAATCTACAACGATGTGAGACGGTTGGTTATCTACGATGATTTGCATCCATCCGTCCCTGCCATCCTCTATCTGCAAAAACTTGTGCAAGGGCTGACGGACGGCGATACGAAAATGCTTATTGTGTACGGGAAACCATAAGGGTCCAGTATAGGGTCTTTCGTTCATACATACAGAGTCGGCTCCTTCGCTGACCGTCCCCTCAATGACGAAATCAATGCTGTCCTCCACAACAGGGATGAAAGTCTGCGCCTGTCCCGTCACTGCGACGAGGGCGAGCAGGATGGTGATGATGGGTTGCTTGTTCATGTTCGTTTCGGTTTTTTTCAGCCTTTCCTTCAGTCTCGTCAATTCGTAGTCGAAGTTGTAGAAGCCTTGCAATTGCAGATCATCGCGGACACGACGCCATGGTCAGTGCGGGAAAGAGAAAGGAGAAAGAATAAGGTCTTTTTCATGGCATTTGGGGTTAAGAAACATCAAACGAGTGTCGCTGAATTCGTTCTGTCCTTACAATCCGTGGCAATAAAGATTGGTCAAAAGAGCGGCGGAGGCGGTGAAATTCTACCATCGCGGCGACGCGGTGGCGGTGAAATACTATCATCACGGTGACGCGGAGGCGGTGAAAAGCACGCCAAGGCTACGCGGTGGTGGTGAAATTAACGCCAAGGCGACGCAGTGGTGGTGAAATTAACGCCAAGGTGGTACAAAATTTGGGCAAATTTACAAACTCCCCTTGCTTGTCCGCATTTCTCACTCTGTTTTTTGTGAAATCAGTGAAGAAAACGGTAAAGGACCATTGTTCGTTGTCTTGCGCTCGTTGTCTGTTACCTGCTAACGGCGCAAAATCTATATACATAAAACGTGCCGAACAAAAAACTCTGCAAACCCTACACAAAAACCTACATTCTCTTTGTATCTCGCTGATTTTCCGCGCGTTACACTGTGTAGGGTTTAAAGCGAAAATCCTACACAAACCCTGCACTGAACCCTACATGGGAACTAAGAGTCAAAGAGACTAAGAGTCAAAGAGACTAAGAGTCAAAGAGACAAAGAGTCAAAGAGAGGAAGGGTGGGAGAGAGGAAGGCAAAGCAAAATTTGAGGAAGGGAAATAAAAATTAGAGGAAGGCAAATTAAAATTAGAGGAAGGGAAAGAAAAACTAGGGGAAGGGAAAGAAAAACTAGGGGAAGGGAAAGAAAAACTAGGGGAAGGCAAAGAAAAATTAGGGGAAGGCAAAGGAAAATTTGAGGAAGGCAAAGCAAAATTTGAGGAAGGCAAAGGAAAATTTGAGGAAGGCAAAGCAAAATTTGAGGAAGGCAAAGCAAAATTTGAGGAAGGCAAAGAAAAATTAGGTGCGCTCCTAAGAAAAACTGGGAGCGCACCTAAGAAAAACTAGGAGCGCACCTAAGTAAAACTGGGAGCGCTCCTAAGTAAAACTGCGTGCCGAGTAGGCAAGACCTTTTCTCAGCGAGGTTCCCTCAAAGAGCAAAAATGTAGGATGAAAACCGCTTTTTTGCATATTTCCGCCCAATCCTACATTTATATTTTTTGCTTCACCACAACCCTACACACAACGCCGCGTAACCCTACATGATGAAGGGTTTTGTGTAGGATTTTCAGACCAAATCCTACACACCTAACCCCTATGATTATCAAGACTTAAACCAAAACAGTGTAGGATTTGAAGGAAATGCATGTACCCTTGAAAAACGTATAGGTGTGAAAGGTGAATACGCGCGCGAGGCGCGCGTATCCTATTTATATTTTTCTGCCGTCTTCCTTTTTGTGTGCATCATGGCACAAGTTTTGCTGTAAGCCCCCAAAAAACACAATGAGGGCGCAGCAACCTGTGCAGTGCACATTGCAGCAAAAGAATCTTAGCCTGGAAGGCGAATCTTTCCTTGCCATCTGCTATGAGGGTGTGTCAAAATACACATGTTACCACCAATCGCACGAACAGCATCATTACGTAATGACTTGTTATCTTTATGTTGGCTCGCAATCCTTGCTGCAGCAGCAGTGATACGCTCCTGCAAGCCCAAACTTTGGTCGTTCAAAATATCTTCAACCTCGTTCGGGTCACGATACAAGTCAGTGCTTTCATCGGCTATCTTGCTCTGTTCAAGCAAATTTTTGTCTTTTTCCATTGTTTTGCCGACATCTTTTATTACCTTTGCAAGCGGATAGGCGTCACGCTTTATAGCAGGCGTACCCACACCATTCGGAGTGTTCGGCGTTTCTTCGTCGAGCACTTCGATTTTTTGTACCTCGTATGAGTGAATGCCATTGCTCTCACCTTGTCTGTTTTCCTCTTTCATCAAGGTCATAACACGATAATCTTTACCGTCAATTCTCGCTACACCATAGAAACGATGCATCAAGGCATCGGGATTGATTTTGCTATTATCGCGCAAATCGCCATTCTTTATGCGGTCGGGATGTTCTTCAACCTCAATGCTTTCTCCGATTACTCTGTCAAGGTGTTCTGCAAGAGCAAGATGCACACCTTTGTTTACACTCTTGCCTTGATGTTTCGCGCTTAATACGGTTTCTATAGCATTACCCGAAATGGAATAGTCAAACTCAACACCAAAATTTTTGTAATGCAAGGTCTTCGCTTCTCCATTAGGAGCATACTTCGCCTTGGCAGCTTCGATGGCTTTCCGTGTTGCCTCTGCAATGTTTCCAGTATAATGATGCCTCGGCACATCAACCACCTTCACCTGTGCGACATTAAGCCCGGGCATAACCGTTCCCTTGTTCTCTACGGCTCGTTTCTGACGCGCCTTGAAAGTTTCGGGAGCATCACCCATATTATAACGCGCATCATCTGTCAGTCCAAGTTCCTTACGCTTCACGATGTCACGTGCAAGGTCTATTGGATGTTCCCGTCCACGCTCCAAACGCTCCTTGCTGCGCCACAAAATGTAACGCAGTTCGTTGTCGCCAAGTTCAAACCACTTCGGCAACTTCAACGAACCCAAGAACTTGTCAAGCAATCTGCGGACGGTGGCTTCAATTTCTGCCACAACGTGCGCTCTCCCTCGCTGAACTCCTCAAACGGTTTCTCTGACAGCCTGCCGAACAACTCGTCAACAGCGGTGCGTCTGTGCTGCAGCAGTGATACGCTCCTGCAAGCCCAAACTTTGGTCATTCAAAATATCTCCAACCTCATCCGGGTTACGATACAAGTCGGTGCTTTCATCGGCTATCTTGCTCTCATCAAGCAAGTTTTTGCCACTATCGTACGATTTTTCAACATTTTTAATTACCTTTGCAACTGCTACAGGTACTAAAGCATTGACTTTAGACGTGTGGCTACCATTCGGAGTGTTCGGCGTTTCTTCGTCGAGCACTTCGATTTTTTGTACCTCATAAGCGTGTACTGCATTGCCCTCATTACTGTGCTTCGGTAGGCTCGGTATTGGTTTCCTGCTCGGCTGCCGCTAATGCTCCCTCCACACCGCTCGCACCTTGGTTTTCGCAACATTAACAACTTTCGCTTGCGATGTTGAAGAATTGACTGTACTTTTGCCGGCAGAAGACGCATTGCTCTGACCTTTAGTGCGGCTCAAAGTCTCGTCGCCTTGTTGAGACTTGATAGTGGAAATGGTTGGAGTCGCGACATCTTCAGGAGCGAAGTCTGCGCCACGCTCCCAAAGCAATGGTCTTTCTTTCAGTTTACCAAGTGTTTCATATCCAGATGTGCTAATTCCCATAAATTCGCCAGTCTCGCTATTGACAACAATAGTAACTGCACGTTTACCAATTTTATTCCTACCATCCTCCACTGAAAATATATAAGAATTGTTACGTCCTAAACGAACATGGTCAACGTTTTTGATTATTGACAATACGAAGTCTATCGCATCGCCAATATTGCTCAGTTTAGCCTCTTTGGCATGATGGTCATATACATGCCATCCCATTGTCTCAGTCAGTTTGAATGGTACAGGTGACAATCCAAGCCTCTCAAATATTTCATCTGGAATAACAGCAAGATTGGTATTACCTTCTGCATCTTGATAGAATAGTTCTCCATTGTTGGCTTGTTCGGCTGACAATGAATATTTATTGCCGAGATTTGGCAGTATCTTTTCTTGATGTTGCCGTTCTCTGCTTCTCAAATTATCTGCCAATTCTCTTTCTGTCGGAGTTTCTTTCGTGCTTCTTCCACTTCCTACCGTGTTCTCGCTTCCTCCGCTGACTGCATCATTATGCCACTCGGTAGGCTCGGTATCGGTCTCCGATTCTGCTGCCTCCACTGCTCCCTCCACACCGTTCGCACCTTGGTTTTCGGCAACATTAACACCTTTCGCTTGCGATGTTGAAGAATTTACTTTACCTTTGCCATCAGAAGAGTTGGACACGTTACCGTTTGGGACTGTTGGATTGTCGGACTTGTCCGCAGCCCGCAAAGTGTTGTCAGTAGCCGACTGCTTATTCTGCTCTTCGGAGGCAGACCATACTCCTTCTTTATTATTTCCGTACCCTTTTCTGAAAACACCACCACTATTGACACTCCAATATGAATTGTCTGTTGACAACTCAATATATAGAGTGTTGTTGTGGTCGTCTTCTAATTGCAGGAGATATGTTCCGTTTGGTTCTCCTACACTGTTTTACCGATTCCAATCCGCGTGTAGTTAGTTGCCACATACTCAACAAATTCTTCTATGTAATTAAATCCTGCATTTCGTATCTGTTCTCCATGACGCTTTTCAAGATGAACTCGTCCATACTTGCTATTACCAAGACTTAACTTTATGGGTGCAGGAGTGAGGTTGGTTTCCTCGCCTATTCGACCGAATTCGATATTACCATCCGAGTTGAGAACAAACTGATGCCCATTCTCATCAACCTCATCTGAGAGTTTATAGTTTAGGTTTTCGGTCTGCGCCAAATCACCCGGCTGTCGTCGAGCAACGCTTCCATCACCTCCTCGTCTGTCATTGCTTGGTACTTCTGTGTAGGCTTCTTCGCTTCCTCCGCTGCCTTCTTCAGAATCGCCATCTTGTTGAACGCTCTCTGCTTTTCTCCGCTCAACGGCTGCTGCACGGGCTGCTTCAATTTCTTTTCGTTTTCCATAATTCTCGTTAATGTAGTTAATTACTTCGCGCAAGATGTCCTCGCGACTCATAATGCCACCGGCAAACAGGTCGGCTTGTCCAGTCGCGCTCTTTCTCGGCTTGTTGGGAACGAGTCACAACTTCTTTGACATTAAGAAGGTGTCAGCGGTTGGTTTAACGTTTGGTCGTAAATGAGTTCTCGAGGGCAAAAGTACAAAATGGGATGCGGATAATCGCATCCCATTGGATAAAACAGCGGAAAGTGAGGGATTCAAACCCCCGGTACGGATAAACCGTACAGCGGATTTCGAGTCCGCCCCGTTCGATCACTCCGGCAACTTTCCAATATAAGACTCAAGCGAGTTCCTAAAAACTTTTCGCTCAGAATCGAATGCAAAAGTAGTGAGTTTTTGCGACCCGCCAAACGCGAAGTGGAAAAAATGAGAATGTAACCCTCGTCAGTCAATGAAAGTGTAACCCTCGTCAGTCAATGAGAATGAAACCCTCGTCAATCAATGAAGGTGAAGCGGGCGAATTTGACAAGGAGTTTCTTTTCTCCTACGCCGGGGGTGTCAAATTGTACTCTGACTTTTTCGCTTTGCATGGTGTTTTCCACCGCAATGATGGTGCCGTCGCCGAAACGTTCGTGATGAATGCGACGTCCGGGCGTGATGCCGCTTGTGGGTGAGGAGGCAGCGGCGGGAGTGGTGGCGGGAGTGAGGCTACTCACACGACGTAACCGAGAAGTGGAGTAGGGGTTTGCATTTCTTGTCTGAGTGGAGTAGAGGTTTGCGTTTCTTGTCTGTGAGGAATAGGGATTTGCGTTTCTTGTCTGTGAGGAATAGGGATTTGCGTTTCTTGTCTGTGAGGAATAGGAAGAAGAGGAATCTCCAGATGCAGAGAAGACATTGTTTCCTCTTGTCGTTGGTTCATATCCTTTTGCAGCGGAAGTGTATCCTCTTGTCATTGGTTCATATCCCCTTGTGTTAGAGGTATGTTTCCCTCCGGCTGTGGAGAAAGAGTCGGTGGCGTAGGTGAGGTGGGTGGAGTCAATTTCGTGGAGGAAGGGACTTTCGTTGGTGGCTTCTGTGACGCCATAGCGGAAGCGGCTTTGTGCGTAGCTCAGGAAGCAGTGGCGGCGCGCCCGTGTGATTGCCACGTAGAAGAGTCGTCGTTCCTCCTCCATTTCGTTTGGATTTATCTTTGCTGTGGCGTTCGGGAAGAGTTCGTCTTCCAGTCCTGTGACGAAGACGGCATCAAATTCCAAGCCTTTGGCGGCGTGAATGGTCATGAGCGAGACCTTTTCACGGGTGTCCGTTTCGTTGTCGCTTTTGTCCGACAGCAGTGAGACGGAGGCGAGGAAGTCCTGCAGGGAGAGATTCTGCGAGTGAGCCTGCTCTCGCTCTTGTGCTTCCGAGGCGATGGAGGCAAGGAACTCGTCCATGTTCTCGCGTCGGCTGATGCCTTCCGGTGTGCTGTCGGCGGCAAGGTCTGTGGCGATGCCGGCACGTTCGAGAATGAAGCGCGTCAATCCCAGCACATCGGTCTCTTGTGCTTCGTTTTGAAATCCCGTCATCATGTCGTGAAAACCTTTGAGGGCAGTCATCGCACGTCCGCCGGGTTTGAATCCCACCTCTTCGGGTGCAGCGATGACTTGCCAAAGACTTTTCTGTGCTTGCAGGGCGGCTTCGCGGAGTCGGGTCAGCGTGGTGTTCCCGATGCCTCGAGCGGGATAGTTGACGATTCGGAGGAAGGATTCGTCGTCGTGCGGGTTGGAAACGAGGCGGAGATAGGCAAGAATGTCTTTGATTTCCTTTCGTTGATAGAAGGACTGTCCTCCATAGACCTGATAGGGCACACCGACCGTTTGCAGAGCTTCCTCAAAGGAGCGGCTTTGTGCGTTGGTACGGTAGAGCACGGCAATCTCGCCGGCGGCGACGCCTCGTCTCATCAGGCTCCGGATGTGTCCCACCGTCAGTCTTGCCTCCTCTCTGTCGTTCATTCCGGCGAAGACGTGGAGCGGTTCTCCTTTCTCGCCGGCGGCATACACCTTCTTGGGAATCTGTCGGTTGTTGTGTGCAATGACGCTGTTGGCAGCTTCAACGATGTGAGAGGTGGAGCGATAGTTGCACTCCAGTTTGAACGTTCGTGTTTTGGGGTAGCGTTGTGTGAACTCGAGAATATTGGAGATTTCCGCTCCTCGGAAGCCGTAGATGCTTTGTGCGTCATCGCCGACGACGCAGATGTGTGAGTCGGGACTTGTGAGTTGCGAGAGGATGGCGTTTTGAAGGTAGTTTGTGTCTTGAAACTCATCCACCAGGATGTCGGTGAAGCGTTCTCGGTAGCGCTCGGCAATTTCCGGGTGACGGAGGAAGAGGAAATAGGTTTGCAGCAGCAGGTCATCGAAGTCCATGGCATTTGCCTGTCGGAGTCGTCTTTCGTAGATGGCATAGATCTCCGCTGTTTTCGGGATGTCCTTGTTGGCGTCTCTTCGTTGTATGCTCTCGTCGTTGGCATACATCTCCGCGGTGACGCATTTTCCTTTTGCCCAGCTGATGCGTGATGCCAGGACGGCAGGTTTATAGGTTTTGTCGTCCAGTTCGAGGTCTTTCACGATGTGTTTCAGCAGGGAGCGCACGTCCGAGGTGTCATAGATGGTGAAGTCGGCGGGATAGCCGGTGGCTTCGTGTTCGATGCGGAGGATGCGTGCGAAGATGCTGTGAAAAGTTCCGCTCCAGAGTCCTCTGGTGAAGTCCTCGCCACACATTTTGGCGATTCTCTCGTTCATTTCTCTTGCCGCTTTGTTGGTGAAGGTGAGGACGAGGATGTGTGAGGGAAATATGCCGTTTTGGATGAGTTGCGCAATTTTGGTGGTCAGTACGCGTGTTTTTCCGGCTCCGGCTCCTGCCACGACAAGTTCCGGTCCGTCGTGATAGACAACGGCGTCCAACTGCGCTTCATTCAGATTTTTCAGAAAATCCATTTTGCGAGAGTTCAGTGTTTCAGAGCGTGAGGAAGCGATGTCAAGCAGTAACCCTCCGCTGTGGTGGGTTTCATTTTCCGTTTCTGTATTGTTCAATGTCGTGTTTCAGTTTTCTGCCATAGAACTCCACTTTTTTGCAGGCTTCGTCCAGCATGTCCGCATTGCCGACGCTTTGTGTGCGGAGCAGACTGTCCGTGTGGGCGAGTTCCTCTCGTGCTTCCTCCAGTTCCACGGAATCCATGAGGAGGATGGCTTGTTTGCGTGCGGTGATGGCTTGCGGGAATTTTTCTCGCATTTGGACGATGGTTTCGCGTGCTTGTTCGAAGTTACCTGCGGCGAATTGCTCGCGTGCATTTTTCATGCAGACGGCAGCGTCCTTTTCCATCGTTTTTCGCAGTTCGCTGTAGTTGTCCTCTTCCGTCTTTTCCTTTTTCTTGCAGGCGGAGAAGGTCAGGGCGAGGAGTGCGAGGAGACAGATGTATTTGAGTTTCATGTGTTTGTCTTGTGTGTCAGAATTTTCTTCCGGAGACGATTTTGTAGAAAGTGAGCCAGAGAATTTTGATGTTCATGGCGAGGGAGCGGTGCTCGAGGTAGTAGAGGTCAAGTTCGAGTCGTCGCAGCATTTTCTCCATGGAATCCGTGTAGCCGTTGTAGAGTGTGGCGTAGGAGGTGACGCCGGGGCGCACGCTGTAGAGTTCCGTGTATCTCGGGTTGTGCTGCATGATTTGTTCGATGTAGAAGGCTCGTTCCGGGCGTGGTCCGACGAAAGCCATGTCTCCGACGAAGACGTTCCAGAGTTGTGGCAGTTCGTCCAGGTGGTGCGAGCGGAGGAAGCGTCCTGTGGGTGTCAGGCGGTCGTCGGCGTCCAGGTCGCCGCAGAGTTGTGGTCCCTCTTTCTCGGCATCCATGCGCATGGTTCGGAATTTTCTGATGAAGAACGGTTTGCCGCCGCGTCCGATTCTCTCCTGTTTGTAAATCACGTGCGGTCCAAATTCTTTTCGCACCAGAAAGTAGCAATAGGCGTAGAGAGGGGAGAAGATGAGTAGGCAGAAGGCGGAGACGATGATGTCAAAACCTCTGGTCAAGATTCTGGGAAACAATCCCATGGGGTCCGTATAGGTTTCTTTCTCTGAGTGTATTTTCATGAGTATTGTTCGGGGTTATCCGTATGCACAGAAAGACTTTCGTCCGTTTGTGTTTATTCTTCTAACGGACGGGTACGATGTTTTATTGTATCGGTGGTGTCTGAAAAATCTTTTTTCGAGGTGTTCATGGTGATGCCAGCCCGTCACGGCAACGGCAAAAACAACAAAGCACCGCTCCAATATCCATTCTCATGAAAATTTGCGTTCAAACCTCTTTTCATGAAACAGACCGCGTCGTTCTGAGACAGTCCCAAAACGACGCGGTCGCGTCAAGAGTTGTGGAAGGCGAGCAGTTGCTCCGCTCACTTTAGAAGCAGTGGTTCAGTCGTTTCGCCTTATTTCTCGGAAAGCATGCGATGGATGTCTTCGGCGGCACGGCGTCCGTCGGCGATGCAGCGCACCACCAGCGAGGGACCGGAAAGTGCATCGCCGGCAACGACCACGTTTTCGGGAAGTCCCGGGTGCTCCGGCTTGAGGAAGCCCATGGCGAGCAAGACGAGGTCTGCTTGGAGTGTTTCTTTTTTCCCCGTGGGTTTCATCTTCGGGCGTCCTCCGTCTGCTGCGGGTTCCCATTCCACGGTTTCCACCTCCACGCCGTGCACTTTTCCGTCTTTTGTGCCGATGAAGCGCAGGGAAGCGAGGTTCCAACGGCGCTCACATCCCTCTTCGTGGCTTGAGGTGGTTTTGAAGACGCGCGGAAAGGCAGGCCACGGCGTTTGTGGGTTACATCCCACGGGCGGTTTGGGCATGATTTCGATTTGCATCACGGAAGCTGCGCCCTGGCGGTTAGCCGTGCCGATGCAGTCGGAGCCGGTGTCGCCGCCGCCGATGACGAGGACGTGTTTTCCGTGGGCAGTGATTCGTTCTTTGTCTTTGAACTCTTTTCCTGCCAGCACTTTGTTCTGCTGAGAGAGATAGTCGAGTGCGAAGTGAATGCCGGATAGTTCGCGTCCCGGGATGTCGAGGTTGCGCGGCGTCGGTGTGCCTGTGCAGAGACACCAGGCGTCAAAGCCTTCGGGGAGTTTTTTCGGGTCGATGGGGGAGGAGGTGACGAAGCGGATGCCCTCAGCCTCCATGACGCGGAGACGGCGGTCAATCACCGTTTTCTGGAGTTTGAAGTTCGGAATGCCGTAGCGCAGGAGTCCTCCGACCTGTTCTTCTTTTTCGAAGACGGTCACGTCGTAACCCAGTCGGTTTAGGCTTGCTGCGGCGGAGAGTCCGGCGGGTCCGGAGCCGACTACGCCTACTTTCTTGCCGAGGCGCGGATAGGTTTGCGGTTGCACCCATCCTTCTCGGAACGCCGATTCAATCACGGCACATTCGTCTTCACGGATGGTGACAGGAGCATCGATGGCAAGTTTCAGCACGCAACTCTTCTCGCAGAGGGCGGGGCAGATTCTTCCTGTGAACTCCGGGAAGTCATTGGTGGCGGTGAGGATTTGATATGCCTCTCGCCAGTGTCCTTTGAAGAGCGCGTCTTGAAATTCGGGTGGTCGGTTGCCCAGCGGACAAGCCCAGTGGCAGAAGGGGACGCCGCAGTCCATGCAGCGCGAGGCTTGCAGTTTTCTGTCGCCCGTGTTGAGAGTCTGTTCAACTTCGCCGAAGTCGGCAATTCGTTCGTGGATGGGACGGTAGCCCGCACTTTGGCGGGGTACGGTCAGGAATGCTTTTGGATTTCCCACTTTGATTTATGTTATTGCCCCAAGTCTCCTCAAGGGAGTGTTCAGGGTGAGAAATGTTAGAAATAGGGTTAAGCCAGCTTGTTTAGTAATATGAAAATAATAAGTTGCGTCAGATTTGAATTAGATTTTCGAGGTCAGATTTTCACCCGAAGAAGGAGCATAGTTGTAGCTATGTGACTGATGAGGGAGGAAATATGGACCGAAAAGATTTTCAAAGATGATGCAGGTTATTTTTTGAGGATTACTTAGTAGTCTCTTTGCACTTCGGCGATGCGTTGCTGGAGTTTGCGCATTTGTTCTTCCGCAAGTACCTTTTTATATTCAATCGGTGTGACTTGGATGAACTCGTCCACGTATTGTCCCCAGTTGTCCAGCATGGTTCGTGCAAGCGGTGAGCCGGTGTGGAAGTAGTGCTGACGAATCAGTTCGTGGAGTTCTTTGCGGGAAGCGGAGTCCTCAAGCAGGGAGAGTTCCACCATTTCCATGTTGCAGAAATAGTCAAAGCGGTGGTTCTTGTCCCAGACGTATGCCACGCCGCCGCTCATGCCGGCTGCGAAGTTGCGTCCGGTGTCGCCGAGCACGACCACGCGTCCTCCGGTCATGTATTCGCAGCAGTGGTCGCCTACGCCTTCCACGACGGCAATGGCTCCCGAGTTTCTGACGGCGAAGCGTTCGCCCACCGTGCCGTTGATGAAGACTTCTCCGCTTGTGGCACCATATAATAAGGTGTTACCCGCAATCGTGTTGTCTTCGGCACGGAAGTTGGCGCGGATGGGCGGTTGGACGCTGATGCGTCCACCGCTGAGGCCTTTGCCGAGATAGTCGTTCGCTTCTCCTTCCAGTTTGAAATTGATGCCGCGTGTGAGGAACGCACCGAAACTCTGTCCCGCCGAGCCTTTGAACTTGACGGTGATGGTGTTGTCGGGCAGGCCTGCTGCGCCATATTTCGTTGCCACCGCACCGGCGAGCATGCAGCCCACGGAACGGTCTGTGTTGGAGATGACATATTCCAAAGAGACTTCCTTGCCGTGGTTCACAGCCTCGGCGGCTGCTTCGAGCAAGAGCGTGTCCTTTGTCTTCTCCGTTTCGGCAGGAGCGGGTGTGTCGGTGAAGTGGAGAGCCGCCGTGCCTTCCGGTTTGTGGAGCATGCGGGAGAAGTCCAGGAGCGCCGCTTTGCTTCCGGCGGGTGCAGGTTTCACGGTGATGAGGTCTGTGCGTCCCACGATGTCGTTCAGGCTGCGGAAGCCCATGTCTGCCAGATATTCTCTCACTTCGCGTGCCAGGAAGCGGAAGTAGTTCACCACATATTCATAGTGTCCGCGGAAGTGCTGGCGCAGCTCCGGGTTTTGGGTGGCGACACCGACGGGACAGGTGTTGGCGTGGCATTTTCTCATCATGACGCAGCCCAGGACAATCAGTGCAGTGGTGCCGAAAGCAAACTCCTCGGCGCCGAGCAGAGCCATTGAAATGATGTCGCGTCCGGTTTTCAGTTGTCCGTCCGTTTGCAGACGCACGCCGCCGCGCAGTCCGTTCAGCACGAGAGTCTGCTGCGTTTCCGAGAGTCCAATCTCGGGCGGCACACCGGCGTAGCGCATGGAAGAGGCGGGAGAGGCTCCCGTACCACCTTCGGCACCGGAGATGACGATGATGTCTGCCTTGGCTTTGGCGACGCCCGCGGCAATGGTTCCCACGCCGCTCTCGGCAACGAGTTTCACGCTGATTTTCGCTCTCGGGTTGAGGTTCTTGAGGTCGAAGATGAGTTGCGCGAGGTCCTCGATGGAGTAGATGTCGTGGTGGGGCGGCGGAGAAATCAGTGAGATGCCGGGGATGGAGTTGCGAGTTTTCGCAATCACCTCGTTCACTTTGTAGCCCGGGAGCTGACCGCCCTCACCGGGCTTTGCTCCCTGTGCCACCTTGATTTGAATCTCCTCGGCGTTGGAGAGATATTCCGCTGTGACGCCGAAGCGTCCCGATGCGATTTGTTTTGTTTTGCTTGAGAGCGAGATTCCTTCAAAGGAGTTGTGGAAGCGGCTGTTGTCCTCGCCGCCTTCGCCCGTGTTGCTTCGTGCACCGAGTTTGTTCATGGCGAGTGCCAGTGCCTCGTGGGCTTCTTTGCTGATGGCACCGAAGGACATGGCTCCTGTGACGAAGTGTTTCACGATTTCTTCTTCCGGCTCCACCTCTTCAATGGGAATTGGGGCGTGGCGGAAGGTGAAGAAGTCGCGCAGGAAGATTGGGCTCTCTTTTTCGTCCGCCAGATGCGTGAACTCTTTGAATTTCTTGTAACTGCCCAGACGGGTGGCAAGTTGTAGCGTACTAATCGTTTCGGGATTCCAAGCGTGCGGTTGTCCGTCCTTGCGATAACTGAACTGTCCGATGTGGCGCAGCAGTTCCAGTGGCTCTCCCAGCGCCGGCGTGTGTTTGAAACCGTCTGCGTGGAAGGCGGCATAGTCGTGTGCAATCTCATCGAGTCGTACACCGCCGAGGGTGGAAGAGGCTGTGCCGAAATAGGTCTGCAAGAGTTCGTCGCTCAGTCCGACGGCTTCGAATATTTTCGCACCGCGATAGGAGCGGATGGTGCTGATGCCCATCTTCGACATGATTTTGTAGAGACCCTTGCGCAGTGCGTTGATGTAGTTCTTCTCCGCCGTGTCATAGTTCATTTGTACTTCCCCCTTCTTCACAAGGTCGTCCAGGACGGCGAATGCCATGTAGGGGTTGATGGCGCTTGCGCCGTAGCCGAGCAGCAAGGCAGCGTGCATCACCTCTCTGATTTCGCCGCTTTCAACGATGAGAGCGGTTTCGACGCGTTTCTGAACGGAGATGAGATGGTGGTGAACGGCGCTGACGGCGAGGAGGGAGGGAATGACGGCGTGGTGCTCATCAACTCCTCGGTCGCTCAGGACAATGTAGTTCACACCGTCCAAGACGCTCTGCTCGGCTTCGCGGCAGAGGCGGGTGAGGGCGGCTTGCAGTCCGGCGCGTCCCTTTTCCACTTCAAAGAGCATGGGGAGTTTGACCGTCTTGAAGCCTTTGTATTGAATGTGGCAGAGCAGGTCAAGCTGACGGTTTCCGAGCACGGGGTGGGGCAGGCGCACCATTTTGCAGTGACTCTCGTCGGGGTGCAGGATGTTTTTGCCGACGGCGCCAATGTATTCCGTCAATGACATCACCAACTCTTCACGAATCGGGTCGATGGGCGGGTTGGTGACCTGTGCGAATTGTTGGCGGAAGTAGTTGAAGAGAATCTGCGGTTTGTCGGAGAGCACGGCGGGCGGCGTGTCGTTGCCCATGGATGCAATCGGCTCGCTGCCGGTGGCACACATCGGCATGATGGTGCGTTCAACGTCTTCGCGTGTGAAACCGAAGACGCGCAGTTTGCAGGCGAGGTCGTCCACGCTGTTCTCCACCTTTCGTCCGCTTTTCAGGTTGTCCAGTTCGATGCGGTTTTCGGAAAGCCAGCGGCGATAGGGGTAGGCATTGGCGAGCTGTTCCTTGATTTCTCTGTCATAGTAGATGCGCCCTTCTTGCGTGTCGACGAGCAGGATTTTTCCCGGTTGCAGTCTTCCCTTTTCTTTGATGTCCGCAGCCTCGAAGTCAATGACGCCCGCTTCCGACGCCACGACCATGGTGTCGTTTTTGGTGATGAGATAGCGAGCGGGTCGGAGACCGTTTCGGTCAAGCATTCCGCCGGCAAAACGTCCGTCGCTGAAGAGCAGGGCTGCCGGACCGTCCCAGGGTTCCATGAGGATGGAGTGGTATTCGTAGAACGCCTTGAGTTCTTCGCTGATGGGGTTCTTGTCGTTGAAACTTTCGGGAACGAGCATCGCCATGGCGTGGGGCAGACTCATGCCGCTCATGACCATGAACTCCAGCACGTTGTCCAGCGAAGCGGAGTCGCTCATGCCCGGTTGCACGATGGGGCAGAGCGGAGCAATGTCTCCGAGCGCTTCGGAGGAGAGCACCGCCTCGCGAGCCTCCATCCAGGAGCGGTTGCCGCGGATGGTGTTGATTTCGCCGTTGTGAGCCAGGAGGCGGAACGGCTGAGCCAGTCCCCAGGTCGGGAACGTGTTGGTGGAGAAGCGGGAGTGAACCACTGCCAATCCACTGGTGAAGTAGGGCTGCGTCAAGTCCGGGAAGTATTCTCGCAACTGCACCGACGAGAGCATCCCTTTATATATAATGGTACGCGAGGACAGGGAGCAGCAATAGAAATCCTTGTCGCTGACCTTGCTTTCCGTTTTCTTTCGGATGACATAGAGTTTGCGCTCCAGAGTGTCGCCCTCCGCTCCGGTGATGAAGAGCTGTTTGATGTCCGGTTCGCACTCTCTTGCCTCTCTGCCGAGGATGTCCGAATTGACGGGCACGGTTCTGAGGTGCATCAGCGTGAGCCCCTCTCGTTCTGTCTCTTCCATGATGATGCGCAGAATCGCCTCCTGCCTTTCGGGGTCTTTGGGCAGGAAGATGAGTCCGGAACCATAGCGTCCCTTTTCGGGAACGGGGATTCCTTGCAGGAGGATGAATTCGTGGGGAATTTGAAGCATGATGCCCGCTCCGTCACCGGTTTTCTGGTCGGCACCTTCCGCTCCGCGGTGCTTCATGTGTTCCAGCACCTTGAGCGCGTCGTCCACCAGTTCGTGGCTTTTGCTTCCGTGAATGTTGACAATCATGCCTACACCGCAGGCATCGTGTTCGTAGTCGGGGCTATAGAGTCCCCCGCTCGTTCTATCTTCTATGGACATAAAGCGTGTGTTAGTTAAGTCGCCGCAAAATTACGAATTATCTTTCAAAATAACGCATAAACGAGAAAAAACTTATCAAAATTATTATTTATGCAACAAAATCTTTCTTTTTGCCAAATTTTCGGGCGGTGGATTCGGGCAGGCGTCGCGTTGGGCGACTTCCTCGCCACGCCCTTTTGTCACCTCGTCTGTCGCATAGTCCGTTGTGTTCCTTTCTTCACTGACAAAAGTGCATCTCGAAGAAATCAAAACTCACTCAACCTGATTTTTAGAACACTCTTTAAGTGAAAGAGCCGTGCCCTCAGAGCAAAAAAAGCGTGGCGGAGGCGTCGCGTCTCCCTCATTTGTCGTAATTTTGCAGCGCTTGAAAGTTTAAGTAATCCTCAAAAAATAACCTGCATCATCTTTGAAAATCTTTTCGGTCCATATTTCCTCCCTCATCAGTCACATAGCTACGGCTATGCTCCTTCTTCGGGTGAAAATCTGACCTCGAAAATGTCATTCAAATCTGACGCAACTTATTATTTTCATATTACTAAATCGCCTGTTGAACCGCGTAAATTCTCATAAATCCTATATCATGTACACTGTCGATGAACTCAATGACCGTCTGATTGACCTCTCTTTTGCTGAGGACATTGGTGACGGAGATCACACCACCCTTTGCTGTATTCCCGAAGACGCTGTCGGAAAGAGCCATCTTCTCATCAAAGAAGAAGGCGTGCTCGCCGGCATGCGTGCTGCTCGTCAGGTTTTTCGCCGTTTCGACCCCGAATTGCAGGTGGAAGAACTTCTGACGGACGGGACTCGCGTCAAGCCCGGCGACATTGCCATGGTGGTTTCGGGCAAGGTGCGCTCCTTGCTCCAGACCGAGCGTCTCATGTTGAACATCATGCAGCGCATGAGCGGCATCGCCACCATGACTGCTGTCTATGCCGACCGTTTGAAGGGCTATCACACCCGCGTCCTTGACACTCGCAAGACCACGCCCGGAATGCGCATGCTTGAAAAAGAAGCCGTCAAAATCGGCGGCGGCGTGAACCACCGCATCGGTCTCTTCGACATGGTTTTGTTGAAGGACAATCACATTGACTTCTGCGGAGGCATCGAACAGGCGCTTGACCGCTGCGCTGCCTATCAGAAAGAGAAAGAACTGCATTTGAAGGTGGAAATCGAGTGTCGCTCTTTGGACGACATCCGTCGTGTGATTGCTCACAAGGAGGCTCATCCCGAAGCCGGCGCAGACCGCATCATGCTCGACAACTTCAACATCGAAATGACTCGCGCAGCCGTTGAACTCATTGGCGGGCGTTTTGAAACCGAATCCAGCGGCGGCATCACCCTCGAGACGCTGACGGACTATGCTGCCTGTGGCGTGGACTTCATCTCCGTTGGCGCTTTGACCCACTCCGTCAAAGGACTTGACATGTCTTTCAAAGCGTGCTGACGTTTTCACTCCTCTTTCTTTTTTTTAGAACACCCCTCGAATGAAACATCTCCACCCAACGAAAAGAGAATGGTGCATGGCTTTGCTCCTTCTCCTTGTATCTCCCGTCTTTGCCTGCACCAGTTTTCTGGTTGGTCGTCTGGCTTCCGCCGACGGCTCGGCGTTCATCACCTACAATCAAGACGACTATGGCATGTTCGGTCGTTTGAGCTATTATCCCGCCGCGGACCATCCCAAGGGCACGATGCGCGCCATCGTGGAAGGAGACACCGGTCGCCCTCTCGGCTCCATTCCTGAGGCAGCCCACACCTACGCCGTCATGGGCTACATCAACGAACACCAAGTCGGCGTGACTGAAACCACCTTCGGCGGACGCGAGGAACTCATGGACCCGAAGGGAGTCGTGGACTACACCACGCTCATGACGCTCGCCCTTCAGCGTGCCAAGACCGCCCGCGAAGCCATTCGCGTCATGACCTCTTTGGTCAATGAATATGGCTACGCCTCCTCCGGCGAATCCTTCTCCATTTGTGACCCGAACGAAATTTGGATTCTTGAGATGATAGGCAAGGGACCCGACCAGAAGGGCGTTGTCTGGGTTGCCGTGCGCATTCCCGATGACTGCATTTCTTGCCACGCGAACCAGAGCCGCATTCACCGTTTTGACATGAAGGACAAGAAGAACGTGATGTGTTCGCCGGACGTCATCTCCTTTGCTCGTTCCAAGGGCTATTTTGACGGTCCCGACTCCGAGTTCTCTTTCTCTCAGGCGTATGCTCCGGCAGACTTCTCCGCGCTCAGAATCTGCGATGCCCGTGCTTGGAGTTTCTTCAACCACTTTGTGGAAGGCATGGACAAATATATTCCCTCCGTGGATGGTCGTCACATCGGCACCGCCGAACCTTTGCCCCTTTGGTTCAAACCTTCCAAGCCCGTTTCTTTGTCACAAGTGATGGACGCCATGCGTGACCACTATGAGGGCACTCCCTTTGACCTCACCTCTGATCCCGGTTGCGGACTCTACACGGCGCCCTATCGTCCCACTCCTCTTTTTTGGGACTACAAAGGGAAGAAATATTTCCACGAGCGTCCCATCTCCACCCAGCAGACTGCTGCCAGCGTGGTCGTGCAGGTTCGCTCCTCGCTTCCCAATCCCATCGGCGGAGTGATTTGGTTCGCCAACGACGATGCCAACATGGCTCCCTACGTGCCCGTTCACTGTGGCGCCACCGCAGCCCCCACCTGCTTTGACCCGAAAGACGCCGACGAGATAAACTTCTCGGAGAATTCTGCCTTCTGGATGCAAAACTGGGTGGCAAACATGGTCTATCCGCGCTACTCTCGCCTCTTCCCCGACCTGCTCACAGCGCGTCGTGAGGTGGAAAATCGTTTCCTTGAGCAACAGGCGGACTTTGAAAAACAAATGCTCGCCCTCAGCAAACAAACGGCGCAACTCGCAGACAGCCTGACCCACCATGCCGCACAGAATGCCGACTTCATGATGAAGAGTTGGAAGCAACTCGCCACCCGGCTCATCGTCAAACACAATGACCAGACCGTTCGTAGCGAAAAAGACGGAAAGTTCGAGCGTGACGAGTTCGGACGCGGCAAACGACCCACGCGCCTCGGCGCCGACAGCCTCCTCCGCGGCATCATCGTCAAAGAAGCCGGAGAACGCTATCTCGTGCCTTGACAAAGGCTTTTTTAATCAAGCATATTTCAATTCCTTTTTATAAATCTAAATTCTTTTTTCAACACAATGAAAGCTAACAAAGTTATCGTTTGTGCGCTCAGCGCAATCCTGCTTCTCAGCAGCTGCGGTATGCCCAACGCAGCCAAAGGCGGTCTCATCGGTGGCGGCGGTGGTGGTGCACTCGGTGCGCTCATCGGCGGTCTGATTGGTGACGGCAAAGGTGCAGCCATCGGCGCAGGCGTTGGTGCTGTAGTCGGTGCCGGTGCCGGCATTTTGATTGGCAACAAGATGGACAAGGCGAAGAAAGCCGCTGAGGCTGCCAACGCCAAGGCTGAGGTGCTCACCTCCGAAAACGGCACGCAGTATGTTCGTGCCACTTTTGACAGCGGTCTGCTCTTCAATACCGGTTCTTCCACCTTGAGTGCTACTGCTCAGACTTCCATCAAGACCTTCGTCACCAAGCTCGTGGCTGAAGACAATACCTTTGATCTCGCCATCATCGGTTTCACCGACAACCAGGGCTTCAAGGGTTGTACCGTTGAGCAGAGCGCTGCCAAGAACGTGGAACTCTCTCAGAACCGTGCCAACGCCGTGAAAAACCAAATCGTTGGTAGCGGCTACCCCGCATCTCGCATCAAGAAGACTGAAGGTCTCGGTGAACAGAATCCCGTGGCTGACAACAGCACTGTTGCAGGTCGTCAGCAGAACCGCCGCGTTGAGGTTTACATCATCGCCAGCCAGGACATGATTAACGCTGCCAACGCACAGAGCAAGTAAGCTTCTTTAGTCAGCCTGTCATAGGAATACAGGCACGAATTGAAATTTTCCGCAAGTCCGTCGCTTCCGAGTGGCGGACTTGTTTGTTTCTGCGCGCCGATTCGTCACTTACCGCCGTGCCGCGGTAAGTAACGAAGCCTAAGAAAAATATTGCTGTCCGCTAAATCTCAAAAGTGCACAATTTATCATCCCGGAGTCCTCAGAAATAGGACTTCGGGACTTTCTTTCCCAAAAGTAAGCCCCCCTAATCAAACAGGCTCGGTTCTGGAGGCGTTTCCTTTGCGTTTTGAACCATCTTTGCCCAATCCCTTTC
>NZ_JADYUH010000139.1 GCF_021531665.1 Prevotellamassilia timonensis | reverse complement strand
ACCTGACTCGGGCGTACGTAGAAATCTGCCGTCCGTCCGGCTTTTTTCTTTGAAACGTCTTGTGCCTGAGGGGATTTTTGTGAACGAGGGGCTTTCTGAGGCTGAGCGACAGCCTGCGCTGCCTGTGCTACCTGCTGTTCTTGTGCGTCTTGCGCTTCTTGTGTTTCCTGTACTTCTTTCGCTGCCTGCATTTCTTGTACATTCTGCACATGCGACGCCGGAGGAGTGGCGAAGAAGTCGGGGTTCTGCCACTCGTATTTCTTTCTCATCGGGAGGGGGCCTTTCGCCATCAACGCGAAGAGGTCCCCAAAATTTGCGAAGATGTCCTTGATCAGTCTCTTCGCCAAAAGTAATTTTAAACTTTTGCTCATTACAAGATAATTTTATGAGTTAATAATTGATGAATAATTTCTTGTTTGAAGCAGTGTGCTCGTGGAATTCGGAAAGCGTTCGGAAACCGTCCGAGAAGGCGTTCGGAAACCGTCCAAGGAATCGTTCGGAAAAGGTAATACCTCACCCTGTCTTGACCGAAGCGTCAAGATGAATC
>NZ_JADYUH010000138.1 GCF_021531665.1 Prevotellamassilia timonensis | reverse complement strand
TTGTCATCTGCCAGCCATAATGGAGAATCTTTCTGGACGGCTCTTGCTATAACTTCTCTAAATGCAGGTTTCATAAGTGCACACTCTGGAACTATCTGTCTGTATTTCAATTCTATTATGGGTCTTATATTACGTTTTATAATCATTCAACAGATTGGCTTCATATATCTTCTTGAATCTCTTTGATGTTGAAGGATGTATCTTGAGGTGCGGAGTGAACACATGAAGCGCATCTATATGCTGATGGGAATCATAAGATTCAGATGTCAAGATGGTATAGATATCATCTGAAGCATCACTGACCTTATCACTGACAAACTCATTGTAGTACTCAATATCTTCCTTTGACATTGCCGGACCAGGCAGATAGGCAAGATAAACTTCATCGTTTTCAAGTACTTCTACAATATCACCTGGGTGAAACCTTAGGTCTTCATATCTCCTCCACTGAAACTCTTCTGACATACCAATGTTAGAAATGTTAGAACATAGTCTTTTATCTATCAAGTTACCTCTTTCGTCATACAGCCAGACAGCCAAACATTCTTCT
>NZ_JADYUH010000137.1 GCF_021531665.1 Prevotellamassilia timonensis | reverse complement strand
GACAGCAAAAGTTCTTTGAAAAGATTCCATAAACCTATTTGTAGAGAAGTACAGGAGACTGGGTAACTCAGAAGATGAGTTAGCACAAGGAAAGTCCCTGTCGATTCCACCTTTAATAAATAAGATACGGTGCGTCCGAGTACAGAGAAAAAACAAAACATTAGATATACAATGAAGAGTTTGATCCTGGCTCAGGATGAACGCTAGCTACAGGCCTAACACATGCAAGTCGAGGGGCAGCGGGAAGGAAGCTTGCTTTCTTCGCCGGCGACCGGCGCACGGGTGCGTAACGCGTATCGAACCTACCCTTTACTCGGGAACAGCCTTGCGAAAGCAAGATTAATGCCCGATGTTCCGCGTTTGCCGCATGGCAAATTCGGCAAAGATTTATTGGTAAAGGATGGCGATGCGTCCCATTAGTTAGTTGGCGGGGTAACGGCCCACCAAGACGACGATGGGTAGGGGTTCTGAGAGGAAGGTCCCCCACATTGGAACTGAGACACGGTCCAAACTCCTACGGGAGGCAGCAGTGAGGAATATTGGTCAATGGGCG
>NZ_JADYUH010000136.1 GCF_021531665.1 Prevotellamassilia timonensis | reverse complement strand
GCGTTTTCGCCTTTCCGACCTATACGGTTTTCAAGGGGTTCATACACTCTCGGCAAACCCTACACAAAGCGGGCATAAGATTTGATAATCAGCAGCGTTAGGTGTGTAGGGTTGGGTCGGCAAATCCTACATAAAAGCCTACATAGTGCAGGGTTTCTCGGCGGAGTATGTAGGGTCAGTTTCGGGCGGCGTGTGGAGTGTAGGGTCGGCGGGGAAGTGAACAAATCATTGGGCGCATTTTGCACCTAACGTTTTGAGTCTTAGTGGTTTCCCTTGACTCAAAAATTGGAATCAAAAGTGTCTTTTTCTTAAGTCTTTGGTTTTTAGGGAGTTGAAGGTGTGCGCGGGGTGAACATTAAAAAAACTTAAGAGGGGAGACGAAGGGACTAAGAGACAAAAAGACAAAGAGACGAAGGACGAAAGGACCGTTTTTTTGAAACAGGAATGTTCATGAATTGATTCATTAAAAGGCCATTAATTGGGTTTGGAACACGAAACGCGCGAAATGTTCAGAAATTGAACGAATGAATGAAAGACAAAAACCGGAAAAACCCCT
>NZ_JADYUH010000135.1 GCF_021531665.1 Prevotellamassilia timonensis | reverse complement strand
TTATAACGACAAAAACCGCACAACTTGAAAAAGTAAGTAGGATTCGCGCGCAAACGCGCGTTTTCGGCTTTCCGCCCTATACGGTTTTCAAGGGGTTTATACACTCTCGGCAAATCCTACACAAAGCAGGGTTAAGATTTGATTTTCAGCGGTGTTGAGTGTGTAGGGTTGGGTCGGCAAATCCTACATGAAAGCCTACATAGTGTAGGGTTTCGCGGCATAGCATGTAGGGGCGGTTTCGGCGGCATGTGGAGTGTAGGGTCGGCGGGGAAGTTGGCGGATCATTGGGCTGATTTTGCATCTAACGTTTTGAGTCTTAGCGGTTTCCCTTGACTCAAAAATTTGAGTCAAAAGTGTCTTTTTCTTAACTCTTTGGTTTTTAGAGCGTTGGCTACGTGTGCGGGGCGAACATTAAAAAAACTT
>NZ_JADYUH010000134.1 GCF_021531665.1 Prevotellamassilia timonensis | reverse complement strand
CTGAACCGTGCAAGACTTTGACTCAAAAAATTTGAGAAAATCTGCGTTTTTCTGCTTTTGAGGGGGATTGCGGGAAGTTTTCCGCGCGGTTTGTAAAGCGCAGGTGACAGTTTTGAAGGGAGCGTTTGCGCACGAATCGCTCAGAAATTTCTTTTGAACGCGAATGATTTTCTTTTGAACGCGAATCAAACGGATGGGGCGAAGGGTGCGAAGGGTGCGAAGGGTGCGAATAAGGAGAAGGGAGGGAAGGCTGAGCGAGGGGCAGCGTGGAGAAGGGGCGGAAAATGAGAGGAGGGCAAAACTGACAAAATGGGGAGGGCAGAGAGAGTATATATAAGACTATATTAAAGATACGCGCGCGAGGAGAAGAGAGAATTTGAGAAAACAGAGGAGGCGGAGAAGACAAGAAGGGGCTATGTGCTTGTGGGTCTTCAGCCCGCTCCTTAAACGCTTGTCAGCTACAAGTAAACACTTGCGAAACTTGAATTTAGAGCCCACTTTAAAAAGTGGCGTTGTGATTGTTTAAGTATTTATATGCTGCTGTTTGGGTATTTTTTTACCTT
>NZ_JADYUH010000133.1 GCF_021531665.1 Prevotellamassilia timonensis | reverse complement strand
GTTTTAACACTTCTTGCTTTTGGCGACGAAATGTATTATATTTGTATAGAGATATGGGAGGAGCCTCGGCTCCTCCCTTTTTTCGTCATTTTCCCTTTAAAATCGGGGATTTTAGGAGCGCATCCGGGAAAAATTTGCCTTCCTCTAATTTTAATTTCCCTTCCTCTAATTTTTCTTTCCCTTCCTCTAAGTAAAACTAAGCGCCGAGTAGGCAAAATTTGGAGGCGGAAAGTGTTCCCGAAGGTTAAAAATGTTAATGTCGAATCGCTGAAAAAACGCTCAAAATTGTTGGTTTTTTCGGCGCACTCCTTCCTCTTTCCTCTCCAAGTATGCTCATGAATGGGTTCATCAAGGCGGCTTTCATTTTTTGGGGCACGATTTGTTTTTGGGAACACGAATTGTTCACGATTTGTTCAGAAATTAATGAGACATTTAATGAGACAATTAATGGGCATTAATGGAGAAACATTTCTTGCTAGGAACGCACCCTTTTTGACCCCCTTTTGAAACATTAATGTTCATGAATTTGATTCATTAAAAAGCCATTAATTTGTTTTGGAACACGAAACG
>NZ_JADYUH010000132.1 GCF_021531665.1 Prevotellamassilia timonensis | reverse complement strand
CCGCAAAGAGCCTGCACAGAAACCCTACATAGAACCCTACACAGAACACCGCAAAGAGCCTGCACAGAAACCCTACACAGAACCCTGCACGGCAACCCGTTGGCAAGCAAGACTATCCAGCCTGGAAGGCTGTACCGTGAGTAACCGGGGGCAACGCCCCCGGACAGCAGCACCCCCTCAGTGTCAGCCTGGAAGGCTATACGCCCGCGAAGATGGCGGCGCGAGCCGTAGCGGCGGTAGCCGCACTACTTTTTCCGCGAACGGGCTGAAAGCCCAACGAGCGCATAGCCCGGAGCAAGTGAGCGTAGCGAACGACACCCCGGGTCACGTGTAGGAATAAAAAAGAGAGACGCCCTATAGGGGCAGAAGCGTTAAGGACAGAAATATAGATGAACCTAAATTATATATACCATATTACAAGGGCAAGAAAAAACTATGCAAACTATACACAAACCCTACATTTTGCTCTTTATTCCGTTGATTTTCCGCGTGTTGCAAAATGTATAGTTTGTGCTCCAAACTATACACAAACTATACATTAAACTATACATTGAAGCGTTCAAAACCCTACACGAAAGGTGGGGGTAAACCCTACACAGAACGCTACATGGAA
>NZ_JADYUH010000131.1 GCF_021531665.1 Prevotellamassilia timonensis | reverse complement strand
ACGGGGGATGCTGTCGGTTGGGCGTTAAGAGCTTGCTCTTATAAGACCAAAACGGAAGCATCACAGCAGCGGCACAGCCGCCATACTCTTCAAGGGGTTTTCTTGGTTTTTGTCTTTTCCCCTTTTTATCACTTTGTCTCTTCCTCTCTTTGACTCTTAGTCTCTTTGACTCTTCGATTAACGAGACAATTCATGGGCATTAATGGGGAAACATTTCTTGCTGGGAGCGCACCCAGGAAAAACTGGGAGCGCACCTAAGAAAAACTGGGAGCGCACCCAGGAAAAACTGGGAGCGCACCTAAGAAAAACTGGGAGCGCACCTAAGAAAAACTGGGAGCGCACCTAAGAAAAACTAGGAGCGCACCTGGTTAAAATTTCCCTTCCTCAAATTTTATTTTGCCTTCCTCAAATTTTTCTTTCCCTTCCTCAAATTTTAATTTCCCTTCCTCTAGTTTTCTTTCCCTTCCCATAGTTTTTCTTTCCCTTCCCATAGTTTTTCCTAGCCTTCCCCTCTCCCACTCTTCCTCTCTTCGTCTCTTTGACTCCCCCAAAAAAGACCCCCATGTGCGGTGCATCAGCGCCGCAACAAAGCCCTTCCCTTTAGGGAGGGGTTGGGGTAG
>NZ_JADYUH010000130.1 GCF_021531665.1 Prevotellamassilia timonensis | reverse complement strand
ACATTTTCAAAGAACTCTTTGGCTGTGCGGCATAGTCGTTAGGCCATATGTTGAATTTTTAACGAACTATTGAGTACTAATTTCGTCTAAAAAATCAGTCATAATAATAACAGCATTTTTAGTTACAGCCCTAGGCTCCCATCAGGCATTTAACTTAAAAACTACAAGACAACAAAGGTGTTAGTCATCAATATAGAAAGCGTGGAACCTTATTGTTGCTGTTCCACGATCGAGGCCTTCGAACTTGCCCATGTCATAGAACGAGCAACGAAGACCCCACGCCGTATGATATATACACCAAAACTCTCCATAATAAAAATCTATTACGAGAATTCGTATGCATATCAACATACAATATGGCATCTATCGTTACTATGTTCTGATGACATATCTGAGTGTTCGAAATTCCGATAGTCAAAACACAGCGTCAATAAACGCTTTTTTAATATGTTACCTCCGCCGATACCATCTCCGTTGAGAAGGTCATAGAGCGAAAGGATGCGGCGCAAATATGTCCGTAGAAATATTTTTTCCGTTGCTAAAGTAGCGTTTTTTTCTTAAACAACTATTGGTGTCCGCTAAAAATCTTTGGTGATTTCTGGGACTTCTATTTTCTCGGACAGCCGATATACTGGACGT
>NZ_JADYUH010000012.1 GCF_021531665.1 Prevotellamassilia timonensis | reverse complement strand
GTACAAATATAATACTTTTCATCGCCAAAAGCAAGAAGTGTTAAAACCGAAAAAGGGCGTTGGGTGTGGAAAAGGTTGTTCACCTCCTATTGCCATTTCCTGTTTTACGTTCGTCACGTTCGTTACGGACGATTCATTCGCGTTCATTCGTTCCATTCGCGAGATTCGTGTTCAAAAACAAAATGTAGGGTTTGTGTTCCGCTTCGTGTATAGTTTTGCGAACGCTCGCTGTGTAGGGTTTGTGTTCCGCTTCGTGTATAGTTTTGCGAACGCTCGCTGTGTAGGGTTTTGAACACTCGCTGTGTAGGGTTTTGTGCATGGTTCAATGTATAGTTTGTGTATAGTTTGCGTCTTAAACTATACATTTCGCAACGTTCGGAAAATCAACGAGATAAAGAGCAAAATGTAGGGTTTGTGTATAGTTTGTATAGTTTTTTGTTTCCCCTTTTATTTACGTATATGTACACTGTCGGAGAGTGGATGCACAGGCTCGGAGAAGTGAGAGCCAACCCAATGTCGGCGCATAGTTTTGAACGCTCCTAACCCCAAGATTTTTCAGAACATCTCTCACTGGTGACCGCGTCCCCGTTGCGATTTTTCGGGCGAATACTCGCTTCCATTTCCTCAACTCAGGGAGGGTGGGGGACGGCAATGTATCGTTAATGCCTTCAGATAAACCTCATAATTGGAAATAACTTTGTAGTTTTGTAGGCTTTTTCAAATACAAAGATAACATGGTGTCAAAGCGAATTGTGAAACTTGTGCACTCGCTGCGTCAGAAGAAAGGTCGCGAGAGCGAGCGTCTTTTTGTGGCAGAGGGTAAGCGTTTGGTGACAGATTTGGTCGCCGGCGGCATGCGCCCCGTCGCCTTGTTCGTGACGGAGGCTTCCCTTCCGCTTTTGCCCGTGTTGGCTCACTGCGGCGTGACGCCCGAAGTGTGCAGTGCTTCCGAAATGAACGCCCTTTCCGGTCTGGTTCATCCTCCCAAGGGAGAAGGTATGCTTGCTCTTTTCCCTCTTCCCGCCGATTCCGAAGACGCGCAGGCAGAAGCAAGCCTTCCTGCCCGCGAACTCTGTTTGGCTTTGGACAGCGTGCAAGATCCCGGGAATCTCGGCACCATCCTTCGCACCGCAGATTGGTTTGGCATCCGCCACATCTTTGCTTCCACCGAGACAGCCGATGTCTATGCCCCGAAAGTCGTGCAAGCCACGATGGGCGCAGTGGCAAGAGTGCGGATGCACTATGTCAATCTCCCCGCCTTCCTGGACAAAGTGTCCGAAGAGGTGCCCGTCTATGGCACGTTCCTTGACGGAGACAACCTCTACGCTCGTTCCCTTCGCTTTGAAGACCGAGGCATTTTGGTCATGGGAAACGAAGGGCGCGGCATCTCCGAGGAAGTGGCAGCGAGGGTGACGCACCGTCTGCTCATTCCGCCTTATCCTGCTGGCGGCACCGGGGCAGAGAGTTTGAATGTCGGCGCTGCCACGGCGATTCTTTGTGCCGAGATGCGTCGTAGCCTTATGTAAGGGACATTCTATGAATTACGAATAAAATAACCGCCTTTCAGTCATTTGCGCGAGATGGAAGAAATGTTTCACACCTTGAACTGTTTTCAGTGGTCCGCCGCCCATTGTGTGTGGTGGGGCATTTGGTTCGTTTGTGTGTGTCTGACGCTCGTGCTTCTGTGGCGTTTGTTCCGTTCGGTGCCCGTTTCGGGACAGCCGTCAGTTCCTGCGGAGTCAGAAACGAAAGGTTTGAGCGTCATTCTTTTGGCAGAACATTTGCTGGAAGAAAACGATGCAGAAGACTCATTAAGAGCCTTTTTGAATCAGGAAATAGAAGGGTTCTATGAGGTGATTGTGGCAGATGCCCGCGTTTCGGAAGCACAGTCTGACATGCTGTCCGCTTTGTGTGTCCGTTTGCAAACTTCGTTCAAGCGTTTGCGTTTGGTGAGTGTTCCGCCCACCACGCGCCACATCATTCCGACGGCGCTTGCGCGTATGTTGGCAGTGAAGGCAGCCTACGCTCCATGCGTCGCGGTTTGCGACATACGGATGCGTCCCCACGACACGGGGTGGGCAGCACGTTTGATGTCGCGTGTTGGCGATGGCGTTCAGTTTGTGCAGTTCTACTCCAATCACGAAGGAGACACTGCCGTCAGCCGTCGTGCCGCTGCACGTCGCTTCGTCCGTTTCTCCGCTTTGTGGCGCAGTGCGCGCCAGGGCGTACCCTCCGCTTTTTTTCGGGACGGTTTCGTGGTGAAACGCGAGTGGGTTCTTTCCTGCGGCACGCAGCGAGAAGATGTTGTGCGTCAGTGGGATGACGTGGTTTGGATGTCGGCACTTTCCGATGCGGCGTCCGGCGGAAGCGTTTGTGTCACCGCCGATGTGGACACCCGTCTTTGGCTTCATGGCGAACCCGAGCGTCGTCTCCGCGACAGAGGGAGCGACTTTGTGAAACTCCGTTCCTTTTCCGACCGATCGGCGAATCTCGTTTCCTTCCTGCTTTGGCTCACGCTTTTTCTTTCGTTGGCTTTGTTCGTTGTTTCGTTCAGTCGTGCCGTCTTTGATGAGATGTGGCTGTCACTTCTCCCCGCTATTCTGTCGCCGGTGACCTTCTTGTTCTCCGTCGGTCTCGAGTTGAAAATCATCGGTAAGAAAAGCGCACTCGCTCTGGGCGATGCCCCCTATCCTTGGTACGTTCTCTTGCAGACCACCTTGGCTGCGCTCCCCGCCGCCTTTGCCTCCCTTTGGCGTCGCCACCGTCCGCAGATTCCTGCCGACAACCGCCCCTTGCCTCGCTAAAGTCGGGAAACGATTTGCTTCGCTCAGTTCTATAGTAAAAATATTTAATACATTAAATCATAGAATTATACTAAACTTTCACATAGCCTTATGTTGCCCGTTCAGTTCATCACTCACGAAACTCCCACCTGCACCTACGAAGAGTCTGCCCTCCTTGCGCTTCGTGGCGGTTGTCGTTGGATTCAGTTGCGCGTGAAGCACGCCGGCGATGAAGAGGTTCGTCCTCTCGCCGAAAGACTTCTGAAAGCCTGCGGCGAGGTCGGTGCGGTCTTCGTGATTGACGACCGCGTCGAACTCGTGCGCTCCCTCGGAGCCGACGGCGTGCATCTCGGTGCCAACGACATGCCCGTTGAAGAAGCAAGGAAACTGCTCGGTCCGGCGTTCATCATCGGTGCCACCGCCAACACGCCCGAACAAGCATTGGCAGGAGCACGCGCCGGTGCAGACTATCTTGGCGTCGGTCCCTTCCGCTTCACTCGCACGAAAGACAATCTCGCTCCGCTGCTTGGCGCAGAAGGCATCGGCGAAATAGTGAGAAAACTGCGCGAAGCGGGAAGCGACATCCCCGTCTGTGCCATCGGCGGCATCACCCCCGACGACGTGCCCGCCCTGGAAGCCGCCGGTGCGGACGCCATCGCCGTTTCCGGTGCCATCCTCCAATCGCCCGACCCCGTGGCAGCCATGCGCCGCTTCCTCGGGGAAGAATGAATCCACTTGGTCAAACAAAAGGCAACGAACCGCCTCCTCCGTGGTCTCCATGACCGACAATGCGGTTTCGTTCGCCGTCTAATCATACCTATATATTTACTATGCAACAACATTTTCAGATTAAGTATCCAGCCAGCGATAAGGTCTATCTCCCCGGCCGTCTTTTTCCTGATTTGAAAGTAGCGATGCGCCGCGTGCGCCTCACTCCCACCGTCACGCGCACTGAAGACGGTGGCAGAAACGTGAATCCCAATGAGCCCGTGCTCGTCTATGACACCAGCGGACCCTATTCCGACCCCAATTTTGAGCACGACCTCCACAAAGGACTTCCCTCGCTGCGAGGCGCATGGATTGAACAGCGCGGTGGAGTGGAGCGACTCAGCGAATTCACTTCCGACTTCAGCCGCCGCCGTTTGGCTGACCCCGCCACCGAGTCCATCCGCTTCCCCCAGCCGCCGCTCCCGCTACGGGCAAAGGGTGGGGCAGGCATCACCCAGATGTACTATGCGAAGCAGGGAATCATCACTCCCGAGATGGAGTATGTCGCCATTCGCGAAAACATGGACTGTGAGGCGCAGGGAATCCCGACGCGCATCACTCCCGAGTTCGTCAGAAGCGAAGTCGCTGCCGGACGCGCCGTCATCCCTGCCAACATCAACCACCCCGAGGCTGAGCCCATGATCATCGGACGCAACTTCCTCGTCAAGATTAACACTAACATCGGTAACTCCGCCACGACGTCCGACATCGCCGAAGAAGTCGAAAAAGCCATTTGGAGTTGCAAGTGGGGCGGCGACACCTTGATGGACCTCTCCACGGGCGACCACATCCACGAAACCCGCGAGTGGATTGTCAGAAACTGCCCCGTGCCCGTCGGCACCGTGCCTCTCTATCAAGCCCTCGAAAAGGTGAACGGAAAGGCTGCCGACTTGACGTGGGAACTCTATCGTGACACTCTCATCGAACAGTGCGAGCAGGGCGTTGACTATTTCACCATCCACTGCGGCATCCGACTTGCCAACATCCCCCTCTCCAAGAACCGCCTCACCGGCATTGTTTCGCGTGGCGGAAGCATCATCTCCGAGTGGTGCAGGATTCACAACCGCGAAAACTTCCTCTACGAACACTTTGACGACATCTGCGAAATCTGTGCCGCCTATGACACCGCGATTTCCCTTGGCGACGGCTTGCGCCCCGGTTGTGTCGCCGACGCCAACGACGCGGCACAGTTCGCGGAACTCGACACCATGGGCGAACTCGTCACCCGTGCTTGGGAACACAACGTCCAGGCATTCATTGAAGGACCGGGACACGTC
Organism: Prevotellamassilia timonensis; assembly: GCF_021531665.1. Taxonomy (GTDB): domain Bacteria; phylum Bacteroidota; class Bacteroidia; order Bacteroidales; family Bacteroidaceae; genus Alloprevotella. The sequence continues at coordinate 43,467 of NZ_JADYUH010000012.1, read as the reverse complement.
CCCATGCAAAAGATTCCCGAAAACATGCAGCGCCAAATCGAGAAGTGTCACGAAGCACCGTTCTACACCCTCGGTCCTCTCGTCACCGACATCGCTCCCGGCTATGACCACATCACTTCTGCCATCGGCGCTGCCAACATCGGTGCGCTCGGCACAGCCATGTTGTGTTATGTCACTCCGAAAGAACACCTCGCGCTGCCCAACCGAGAAGACGTCAGAGTCGGTGTTGTTTCCTACAAAATCGCTGCCCACGCCGCTGACCTTGCCAAGGGACATCCCGCGGCGCAGATTCGCGACAACGCCCTCTCCAAGGCGCGCTATGAGTTCCGCTGGAAAGACCAGTTCCACCTCAGCCTCGACCCCGACCGCGCTGAAGAATACTACCGCGAAGGACATCTCGACGGCGGAGAATTCTGCACGATGTGCGGACCCAACTTCTGCGCCATGCGCATCTCCCGCCGCCTGCAAGGAGAAGGTGCCGTGGTCAATGGCGAACACGCCGAAAACTGCGACGACCTCATCGGAAAAGATTGTTAAGTAATCCTCAAAAAATAACCTGCATCATCTTTGAAAATCTTTTCGGTCCATATTTCCTCCCTCATCAGTCACATAGTTACGGCTATGCTCCTTCTTCGGGTGAAAATCTGACCTCGAAAATGTCATTCAAATCTGACGCAACTTATTATTTTCATATTACTACGCGGCAGAGAAAGACTGCTTAGAACATTCCATAAATAAGAACTCCTTAATATAATAGGTATCCTCATGAAGAAATATGTTTTCCTGCTTCTCTCTCTCCTCTTCTGTTTCACCGGAGAACTTCATGCACGAAAAGAAAAGACGACAAGACCGGAGAAAACTTCGGCTGAAAAATCAAAAAGCGGACTCTTCGATGTCTTCCAGAAAGACGAAGAATGGTTCTTCGCTGTGCACGACAGTCTGCTCGGGCGCGAGTTTCTCGCCAGTGTTCGCTTCACCGGCACGCCTGCTTCGGTGGGAAAATATGGCGGCGAGTCCGTCATCCAGCAAACCGTCTATTTCGAGCGGGTCGGAAAAGACAAAATGTTGTTGCGCTCCCGCATCCTCATGAATGATGCAGACAGCGTGGACGCCATTGACCGCGCCGTCAGAATCAGTAACGTGAACCCCATCATCGGTGCCTTCCACATCGAATCCCGCGCAGACAACAAGAGTAAATTCAAGGTGACGTCCTTCTTCCTGGAGGACAACGGCGCCTTTGGCATCAACAGCCGCACCCGTCAGCAATACGGTTTGCAGTCTCCCATGAGAGACGCTAGTTTCATCGAAAGCATCAAGACCTTCCCCACCAACACTGAGGTACGCATGGTTAAGACTTGGTACTCCTCGGGCACGGCAACCGCAGCCGGAGCACGCACGGGGAAAGTGACCATTGGTTTCAACATCTCTTTCATCCTGCTTCCCAAAACGCCCATGCTGGCACGCTTGTTCGACCCGCGCGTCGGCTACTTCTCCGACCGTTTTGAACGCTACACCGACGCACAGCAACACGTCGAGTCCAAGCGTTTCATCACTCGCTGGCGTCTGGAGCCGAAGGACAGTGCCGACGCCGCCCGCCTCGCTCGCGGCGAACTGGTCGAACCAAAGAAACCGATTGTCTATTACATCGACCCTGCCACCCCCAAGCAGTGGCGACCCTATCTCATTCAAGGTGTGAACGACTGGCAAAAAGCATTTGAGAAAGCCGGTTTCAAAAACGCCATTCGTGCGGAGGAGTGGCCCGACAGCATTGACAGCATGTCCATGGAAGATGCCCGATTCTCCGTCATCCGTTATCTCGCTTCCCCCATCCCCAACGCCTACGGTCCTCAGATTCACGACCCACGCAGCGGAGAAATCCTTGAAAGCCACATCTGCTGGTATCACAACGTCATGAAGCTTGTGCATCATTGGTATATGATTCAAGCCGGCAACCTTGACGAAGCAGCGCGCAAGATGAAGTTCGACGAGGAACTCATGGGACAACTCATTCGTTTCGTCTCCTCCCACGAAGTCGGTCACACTCTCGGCTTGCGCCACAATTTCGGCTCCTCCTCGCTGGTTCCCGTGGACAGTCTGCGCAGCCGCAGTTTCGTGGAATGCTACGGTCACACGCCGAGCATCATGGACTATGCCCGTTTCAACTACGTCGCACAGCCCGAGGACAGCATCTCCCGCAGCGGTATCTTTCCCCGCATCGGCGACTATGACGAGTGGGCGATTGAGTGGGGCTATCGTCCCATGTTCGGAGCCTACGATTCCGAAAGCGACCACTGGGAATTGGAGAAAATCACCTCCGAGCGTCTGAAAAACAATCCGCGACTCTGGTTCGGTGACGGAGAAACCAACGCCACCCACGACCCGCGCTGTCTCACCGAAGACCTCGGCGACGATGCCGTCAAGGCTTCTCACTATGGCATCCTCAACCTGCAGCGCATGATGAAGCAACTGCCGGAATGGACTTACGAAAGCAATGACATCTACGGACGCAACCTTTCAGACATGTACTCTGAAGTGGTTAACCAGTTCTATCGTTATTGCATGCACGTCGCCAACCAAGTCGGAGGAACGTTTGCCGACTACAAAGCACCCGACCAGGAGGGCGTCACCTATTCCTACAATTCTCGCGCCGCCCAGCAGCGCGCCGTAGATTTCCTTCAGCGCGAAGTCTTGACCCTGCCGCGTTGGCTGATTGCACCGAAATGGATGATGCGTTTCTTGCCTGACCCCGACCAAAGTGTTCAATCCATCGGCATCTCTGTGGTGAAAAACCTCTACGCCCCCAAACTCCTCAACCGTCTCAATCCCAACTGGACGGCTGAAGACTATCTCGCTCATCTCACCCACCTTCTCTTTGAGAGGAGCATGCCTTCCGATGCCTCCGGTCGCGGCTATGCGCAAGCCTTGCAGCGAGAAGCCGTCACCTCACTGATTACCCTTGTTTCTTACGGTACGTTGTCTGAGGCTTATGCCGCCGCACTTGCTCAGTTGCAGCGCATTCGTCGCATCTGCCAAACCCGCAAGGGAGATGCACACAGCGAGTCCCTCGTCTTTGCAATTGACAAGGCGTTGAGCGTGAAGTAAGTAGGCTCCTCCTTCCTTTTCAGGGATGTTCTGAGAATTTAGGTTGATTTGTTTTTACTTTGTAGAGACACAACCTAATTTTTGGAACATCCCTGAACTTATTTCGGAAGATATTAAACGCCTTAGGAACGTCTCATTTTATTCTGAACCTTTCGTGTTCAATGCTCGTGATTCGTGTTCCCCAAAAAGAAACTAATGTCTTTTTGATGAATCAATTTTGACGAATCAATTCATGAACATGCGTGTTCCCCAAAGTCCCATGCACGTATTTGCTTGTTTTCAAAAAATAAAGTAATTTTGCGGGCGTTTTCCATGGTCTCTTGAAAAGAGGCTGTGGCGACATCGATTTAATCCTAAACATTTTCTTCATGTTCATATCCTACAACTGGCTGAAACAATATGTGGACTTCGACCTCACCCCCTCTCGCTTGGCCGAAGCTCTCACTTCCATCGGTCTCGAAACCGACGGAGTGGAAAAAACTTATAGCGTGAGAGGAGGACTCGAAGGGCTCATCACTGCCGAAATCGTGGAGTGTACGCCCCATCCCGACAGCGACCACCTGAACGTTTGTCGCGTTCGCACTTCCGACTCTCCCGATGTGCCTCTCCTGCAAGTCGTTTGCGGCGCGCCCAATGCTGCGGCAGGTCTGAAAGTCATCCTCGCTCCCGTGGGCTGTGTGCTCTATGCGCCCGACGGAAAAGCCTTTCCCATCAAACGCTCTAAACTCCGCGGCGTGGTCAGCGAAGGCATGTTGTGTGCTGAGGACGAAATCGGTGTCGGAACATCTCACGCAGGCATCATCGAACTGCCTTTGGACACCAAAGTCGGAGTGCCCGCCAATCAGATTTATGATGTGGGTGAGGACTATGTCATGGAAGTCGATATCACTCCCAACCGTGCCGACGCCTGTTCTCACTACGGTGTGGCACGTGACCTCTATGCTTATCTCGTGCGTCACGACATACCGACCTCTCTGCACCGTCCCGAGATGATTTCACTCGAAACTTCGGAAAACAAAGGTCCCGAAGTGACGGTGGAGAAACCCGAAGCTTGTCCGCGCTACTGCACCATCGCACTGAGCGGTTGCAAAATCGGCGAAAGTCCCGAGTGGCTCAAGCAAAGACTGACCGCCATCGGACTCAGACCGCTGAACTCCGTGGTCGATGTGACAAACTATGTTCTTTGGGCATACGGTCAGCCGCTCCACTGCTTCGACGGTGCTCGTCTTCGTGGCAACTGTCTGCGTGTGAAGACCATGCCCGAAGGCACCCCCTTCGTCATTCTCGATGGCACAGAAAAGAAACTTGACAGCAAAGACCTGCTCATCTGCGATGCGGAAGGACCTGTCTGCATGGCAGGCGTCATGGGTGGTCTGAACTCCGGCGTGACAGAAGAAACCACAGAAGTGGTGTTGGAAAGCGCCTACTTCGACCCGACTTGGGTGCGCAAGACCGCTCGCCGTCACGGCATCTCCTCCGACTCTTCCTTCCGCTTTGAGCGCGGCATTGACCCCGTTGGACAAATTTATGCCTTGAACCGCGCTGCCGCACTCATCATGGAAATGACCGGTGGTCACCTCGTTTCTCCGGTGCGCGAAGTCAGTGCCGGCACGTTGCCCGCCTCTTTCCCCGTGGATTTGAGTTATGACTATGCAGACGAACTCATCGGCAAGAAACTTGACCGCGGTTTGATGCGTCGCATCGTCGAAGCGTTGGAAATGAAAGTCGTCGAAGCAAACGAGGAAGGCATGAAACTCAGCGTTCCTTCCTATCGTGTGGATGTGCAGCGCCCCTGCGACGTCGTTGAAGACATTCTCCGCATCTACGGTTACAACCACGTGGAGATTCCCTCTGCCGTCACCTCCTGTCTGACACTTGCCACCAAGGAAGACCGCAAACATCGCATGGAGAACCTCCTCTCCGAACAACTCGTCGGAGAAGGCTACCGCGAAATCATGAACAACTCCCTCACCCGTGAGGCATATTATACTCCGCTGAAGACCTACGCTGCAGAGCGGCTCATCCGTCTGCTCAATCCGCTGAGTTCTGACCTCGGCGTGATGCGTCAGTCCTTGCTCTTCGGAGGCTTGGAAACCATTGCGCGCAACATGAACCGCCAGTCTCCGAACCTGAGACTCTTTGAGTGCGGCAACTGTTACTGCGTTTCCTCCAATCCCGAACTTCCTGCCGACGAAACACGCCAGATTGGACTCTGGCTGACCGGCAAGAAAGTGACGGGGGCTTGGGCACACGCCGACGAGCCCACCTCGTTCTACGTGTTGAAAGCCACGGTGATGAACCTCCTTCGCCGTGCCGGACTGAGTGGGGATGACGTGGTTTGCGAAGCCGGCGAAAACGACCTCTTTGCCCAGAGCCTGGCGGTGAAGAGTGCGAAGGGAGTGCTCCTTGCTGAGTTGGGTGCCGTCAGAAGCGACCTGTTGCAGAGTGCCGGCATCAAGCAGGCAGTTTATTACGCTGAACTCTCTGTCTCTGCGCTTCACGAAGCCGCCTCCGGTGTGCATCGTGAAATCCGCGACCTTCCGCGCTTCCCGGCAGTGAGCCGCGACTTGGCGTTGCTCGTGGACAAAGGCGTTGAGTTTGCTCAGATTGTCAAGGCAGCCCGCGGTGCTGAGCGCAAATTGCTGAAGCGCGTCGAACTGTTTGACGTCTATGAAGGAAAAGAACTTGAGGCAGGCAAGAAGAGTTATGCCGTGAACTTTGTGCTGCAGGACGAAGGCAAAACCATGAACGACCGTCAGACCGATGCTGCCATGAAGCGCATCTTCACCGCGCTTGAAAAAGAAATTGGTGCGAAACTCAGATGAGAAATGCTCCAACGAAAATCAAAATCATACAGCGAGAATCATAATCATACATATAATATATAAACACAAAACACCATGGGAAGAGCTTTTGAATACAGAAAAGCTGCGAAATTGAAACGCTGGGGTCACATGGCCCGCACGTTCACCAAACTTGGCAAACAAATCGCTGTCGCTGTGAAGAGCGGCGGCCCCGAACCCGAAAACAACCCCGCACTCCGTGCCATCATCGCTACTTGCAAGCGCGAGAACATGCCGAAAGACAACATCGAACGCGCCATCAAGAACGCCATGGGCAAGGACCAAAGCGAATACAAAGTGATGACCTACGAAGGCTACGGACCTCACGGCATCGCCATCTTTGTGGACACGCTGACTGACAATCCCACCCGCACCGTGGGCGACGTGCGTTCCGTCTTCAACAAATTCAACGGAAACCTCGGCACGATGGGATCGCTCGCCTTTCTCTTTGACCACAAGGCTGTTTTCACTTTCAAAAAGACCGACGGACTCGACATGGACGAGATGATTCTCGACCTGATTGACTATGGCGTTGAAGACGAGTTCGATGAGGACGAAGAAGAAGGCAGCATCACCATCTATGGCGACCCGAAATCCTTTGGTCAAATCCAAAAACACCTGGAAGAGTCCGGATTCGAGGTGCTCGGCGCTGAGTTCACCTACGTTCCCAACGACCTCAAAGACGTCACTGCCGAAGAGCGCGAAAGCATCGACAAGATGGTGGAACGACTCGAAGAATTCGACGATGTGCAGACCGTCTATACGAACATGAAACCCGCCGAGGAATAAAAATTTGTTCCCCATCAATTTATCTTCATCTCCTCATTACCTGTTTGTCAGTTCTGTTTCTTAAGGAAAGAAGCAGAGTGGCGAGCAGGATGTGACGGAGAAGGATTCTACACCTAATCAATGTCAGAATATCTGAACAATGACCAGCGAAAGGTGACTGCAAAGCGCCTTTCCGAAATGAAAGCCGAGGGCATTCGGATTTCCATGCTGACCGCCTACGATTTCACCACTGCCGGTCTGCTTGATGAAGCGGGTGTCGATTCCATCTTGATTGGCGACAGCGCTGCCAACGTGAAGGCAGGGTTTGAAACCACTCTTCCCATCACGCTCGACCAAATGATTTATCATGCCGCCTCCGTGGCTCGAGCCGTGAAACGTGCCTTCGTCGTTTGCGACATGCCCTTCGGGACCTATCAGGTCTCTCGCGAGGAAACCTTGCGTAACGCCATTCGCATCATGAAGGAGACCGGAGTCGATGCCGTCAAACTCGAGGGCGGAAGTCATTTGGCTGACACCATCCGCACGCTCGTTCAAGTCGGCATTCCCGTGGTGGGACACCTCGGACTGACACCCCAGAGTATTCATGCGTTCGGTAACTACGGTGTACGAGCGCGCGCCGAGGCAGAAGCCGCACAACTGCTCCGCGACGTGGAGGTGCTGACCGAAGCCGGATGCTGCGCCATCGTGTTGGAAAAAATCCCTGCTGCACTCACAGAAAAAGCCGTCAAACTGACACCCCTCCCCATCATCGGCATCGGTGCCGGTGCTGCCGACGGACAAGTACTCGTTTCTGACGACATGTTGGGCATGAACAAAGGTTTTTCACCCAAGTTCCTCCGACGCTACGCAGACCTCCACGATGTAATTACCAAAGCCGTCGGACACTATGTGGAAGACGTGAGAAGCGGTGACTTCCCCTCCGAAAGTGAGTGTTATTGATTCTTGCCTCCTTTCGTTGATGACCAATTATACTTATATAAAGAATCCATCTAACTCAGTCTGCCCGGGCAGACACTTGTCATATCTATGTCTTCATTCAAACAACATCAGAATTTGAACCTCAGTGAAGTGAACCAAGACGTGCTCAAGGCGTGGGACGAACAGGATTTGTTCCACCGCAGCATGACGGAACGCGAGGGTTGCCCCTCCTTCGTCTTCTTCGAAGGTCCTCCCTCCGCCAACGGACACCCCGGCATTCACCATGTCATGGCGCGCTCACTCAAAGATGCTTTCTGCCGCTACAAAACCATGAAGGGTTTTCAAGTGAAAAGAAAAGCAGGATGGGACACGCACGGACTGCCCGTCGAACTTGGCGTGGAAAAAGAACTGAACATCACGAAAGAAGAAATCGGAAAGAACATTTCCATCGCTGACTACAATGCGCACTGCCGTCGCAACGTGATGAAATATACCCAGGAGTGGACGGAACTCAGCCGTCAAATGGGCTACTGGGTAGATATGGAGAACCCCTACATCACCTACGACAACTCCTACATCGAATCCGTTTGGTGGTTGCTCGGACAACTCTATGAAAAGGGGTTGCTCTACAAAGGCTACACCATTCAACCCTATTCTCCCGCCGCAGGTACCGGACTCAGTAGCCACGAACTCAATCAGCCCGGCTGTTACAGAGATGTGAAGGACACCACCGTGACGGCGCAGTTCCGCATCGTCAATCCGAAACCCGAGATGCAAGGGTGGGGCGATGCCTTCTTCCTCGCTTGGACCACGACTCCTTGGACCCTGCCCTCCAACACCGCACTTTGCGTCGGTCCTTCCATTGATTATGTCGCCCTCCGCACTTTCAATCCCTACACGGGACAACCCATGACTGCCGTCATGGCTTCCGTTCTTGTGAACTCCTACTTCAACAAGGAAGGAGAAAATGCAGATTTTGAGGCGTATAAGCAAGGTGATAAAGTCGTGCCTTATCAAATCGTCGGCTCCTGGAAAGGCAGTGAACTCGTTGGCATGAACTACGAACCCCTCATGCCGTGGGTGAAACCCTGCGAGAAAATCTCTGACCAAAGTTCCGCCGAAACCGTGCGCTTTGCCGAGGCGCATCCTGAGAAATGTTTCAGCGTGGGCGATGACCGTTTCGTCGAACTCGCCGAGGCTGCCTTCAGAGTTATCCCGGGCGACTATGTCACCACGGAAGACGGTACGGGCATCGTACACATCGCCCCGACTTTCGGTGCGGACGACGCCAAGGTGGCGAAAGCCGCCGGCATCCCCTCGCTCTTCCTCGTCAATCAAGCCGGCGAGACGCGCCCCATGGTTGATTTGACCGGAAAATACTATCTCATTGAAGAACTCGCTCCCTCCTTCCTCGAGACCTGCGTGGATAAAGAACTCTACGCTCACCACGCCGGTGCCTTCGTCAAGAACGCCTATGCACCCGAGTTCAATCAGGGAGGAAAATATGACGAAAAAGCAGCCCAGAAAGCAGAGGACCTCAACATCATCCTCTGCATGGAACTCAAACAGGAGGGCAAGGCTTTCAAGATTGAGAAACACGTCCACAACTATCCGCACTGCTGGCGCACCGACAAACCGGTGCTCTACTACCCGCTTGACAGTTGGTTCATCCGCAGTTCTGCCCTCAAAGAGCGCATGATGGAACTGAACGAACAGATTCAGTGGAAACCTGCTTCCACCGGAACGGGACGCTTCGGCAAATGGCTTGAAAACCTCAACGACTGGAACCTCAGCCGTTCCCGCTACTGGGGAACGCCGCTGCCCATCTGGCGCAACGCCGACACGAAAGAGGAAATGTGCATCTCCTCTTTGGAACAACTCTATGCAGAAATCGAAAAGAGCGTGCAGAGCGGATTCATGAAATCTAATCCTCTGAAGGAGAAAGGTTTTGTTCCCGGAGACTTCAGCCGAGAGAACTATGACCGCATTGACTTGCACCGCCCCTACGTCGATGAGATTGTGCTCGTTTCTCCCTCCGGTGCTCCCATGCGCCGCGAGGCTGACCTCATTGACGTATGGTTCGATTCCGGCTCCATGCCCTACGCTCAGTTGCACTATCCGTTTGAGAACAAGGAAGAATTTGACAAGGGCAACCTTTTCCCCGCCGATTTCATCGCAGAAGGTGTGGACCAGACCCGTGGTTGGTTCTTCACGCTCCATGCCATTGCCACCATGGTCTTTGACCAGGTCGCTTTCAAAACGGTCATCAGCAACGGTCTCGTGTTGGACAAAAACGGTAACAAAATGTCCAAGCGCCTCGGCAATGCCGTTGATCCGTTTGAAGTGATTGCGGAACACGGTTCTGACGCCGTGCGCTGGTACATGCTCACCAACTCCTCGCCTTGGGACAAATTGAAGTTTGACGTGGACCGCGTTCGTGTGGTGTCTCGCTCCTTCTTTGGCAAATTGTTCCAGACCTATTCCTTCTTCTCGATGTATGCCAACATCGATGGTTTTGACCCCAAGGCACCCGCCGTGCCGATGGAGGAACGCTCCTCGCTTGACCGTTGGATTCTCTCCGAACTGAACAGCCTCATCTTGGACGTCACCCGCGACTTTGATGAATATGAACCGACACGTGCCGGTCGCCGCATTCAGAACTTCGTGACCGTGCATCTTTCCAACTGGTTCGTGCGTCTCTCCAGAAAGCGCATCTGGGGCACCGGTCTCACGACGGACAAACTCAGTGCTTATCAGACGCTCTACACCTGTCTGCTTGAAGTGTCCCGTCTCATGGCTCCCATCGCTCCGTTCTATGCCGACCGTCTCTATCTTGACCTCACGGCAGAGAACCACCGCGCCGACAGCGTCCACCTCGACTCCTTCCCCGTGGCTGACGAGACCTTGATTGACAAAGACGCAGAGCGCCGCATGGAACTTGCCCAGCGCGTTTCCTCCATGGTGCTCTCTCTCCGTAAGAAGGAACGCATCATCGTGCGCCAGCCCCTGCGCTGCGTCGCCGTGCCCATCACCGAGCCGAGACTCAAAGAAGACCTTGAGTGCTATCAGCACATCATCCTCGAAGAGGTCAATGTCAAGGAACTTCATTTTGCTGACGCCAATATGTTGGAAAAGAAAGTGATGTGCAACTTCCCTGTCATGGGCGCTAAGTTCAAAAACCTCATGAACTCCGTCAATGCTGCCGTCACCGCACTTTCCACCGACGAAATCAACCAACTTGAACGTGACTCCCGCCTCTCTGTCACTCTTGCCGACGGAGAAGTGGTGGAAATTGAACGTGGCGATGTGAAAATCATCACCAGCGAGATGCCGGGTTGGGCTTTCGTCACCGATGGCAATTTGACCGTGGCGCTTGACCTCACCGTGACGCCCGAACTGAAAAACGAAGGTGTCTCCCGCGAGATTGTGAAGCGCATTCAGAACCACCGCAAAGAAAGCGGCTTTGAAATCACCGACCGCATCCGCGTCACGCTCTCCAATCATCCTGAAATTGAAGAGGCTGTGAACAGTTTCCACGACTACATCGCCGCTCAGGTGCTCGCCGACGAACTCCGTTGTGCAGAAATCCCCGCAGGCACGGATGGTGCCGTCACCTTTGACTTTGGCGACTTCACCATTGAAGCGGTCATTGAACGATAAGACAAAACGGTACACCGTGAGTAGTTACCACAAACGTAATTGCTCACGATGTACCTATTATTATATCGTATATACCTTAACCTAAAACTTACGGCTTTGCCGTTTTCGACCATGGAAGAAAAACCTCGTTATTCCGATCAAGAATTGGAAGAATTCAAGCAAATCATTCTCTCTAAACTCGAACTGGCTCGTCGCGACTACGAACAACTCATGGATGCCATCTCCGGCAAGTCTGCCACCGGTGCCGATGACACCATGCCGACCTATCATGTGCTGGAAGAGGGTTCGCCCACCCAAAGCAAGGAAGAACTCACTGCCATGGCTCTCCGCCAGCAGAAGTTCATCACCGCGCTTCAGGCTGCTCTCGTCAGAATTGAGAACAAAACCTACGGCGTCTGTCGCGCCACCGGTAAACTCATTCCGAAGGAACGCCTCCGCGCCGTGCCTCATGCCACTCTCAGCATTGAAGCCAAACAAAATCGTCGCTGAACGGCAGTTCACCTCTATTACTCATGACATTCAAGAATCCTTTCATCGTGCGCAGCCTCACCGCTTGGGCGGTTGCTCTCCTCATTGTGGTAGCAGACCAAGTGGTGAAGTATGTGGTAAAAACCAACTTTTCGCTCTTTGAATCTGTGAAGGTCACACCGTGGTTCCACATTTTCTTCACCGAAAACACCGGCATGGCATTCGGCATGCAGTTCATGGCAACCGCCTTCCTCGCTGTCTTTCGGGTCGTGGCGATAGCCTATTTCTCCATTGTCCTGCGCCGCATCATCCATTCCCAACTGTCGTGGGGCATCCTCGTCTGCTTCTCCCTCATCATTGCCGGTGCTGTGGGCAACCTCATCGACAATGCTTGCTACGGTCTCATCTACACCGAGAGTCTGCCGTTTGGTGAACCCGCCGCGCTCACCGCGTGGGGAGAGGGATATGGCAGTTTCCTGTCGGGCAGGGTAGTGGATATGTTCTACTTCCCGTTCTTCACCTGGCCCGAACAGTTGCCTTGGATTGGCGGTCAGACCTTCTTTGGCGCTGTCTTCAACTTGGCGGATGCCGCCATCAGCGTTGGTTTTGTCTGTCTTTTGTTTTATCACAAGACCATCCTCGAACATCACCTTTTTCGTCTGCCGGCATTCCGCAAGACTGAGGCTTCCTGATTTCAGAACATCCCCCTTAAAAAAGTCCCCTTTGACTTTCTCAATTCATTCCTTCCGCAAGATGTTTCGTGCAGTTTTCTGCATCTTCTTCCTTTCTCTTTTGTTGCAGGCACTCTTCTCCTGCCACTCCGGAAAGGAAGAGAAAGTGTTGTCGGAAGGAGTCATGGGTGAAGTCTTGTATGACCTTCAGTGGGCAGACGCCATGGCTCGTGTCAAAGGTGGGAACTCCGTGGACAGTTTGCGCCTTCGCTATCGTCAGGCTGTGTTCCTCAAACACCATGTCAGCGAGGAGGATTTCCGTCGCTCCATGGAATGGTATGGTGCTCACGCCGACAAACTTTTGGCTGTCTATGAGAACATGGAGAACGACAATTCCGGCTCAGGAAATTCTGCGCAGAAAGGCGTGGATGCCCAAAAAGCAGACAGCAACCTCTTGTGGAAAGCTCCCGATGCCATCTTGCTCACCTCCAACGGAAAAGCTCACTACAGTTTTTCTTTCATACCTCCTCCCAACGACTCCATAGCAGATCGTGTTCTCACTTGCAGTTGGTCCTCCTCTTGGCACAGCGCAGAGGGACCGCGTCAAGCCACCGTCCAACTTTCAGTCTGGCTTGAAGGAGATTCCGTTCTCACCGTTCATCAAACCATCTACGGAAAAGGCGACGGAAAAATGTTCCTAAATGTTCCCGGCGATAGAAAAATCCTGAAAATCACCGGCTTCTGCTATCTCCGTATTTCACAAGCCATCCGTCCCCGCCTCCTCTGTCTTTCCCGGCTGCGCTTGACTTGCGACTACCGTCCCGCACGTTCACTCACGCCGGAAAACGAAGGCACGCTCATCCGTCCCGACGGTGCAGACTCCATCTCGGGAGAGCGGCGTGTGCCTCGTTCATTGCTGCACTCCATGCGTGACAGTCTTCACGCAGCAGATGCCATGCGTGAGAAAGCACCGCATTTCAAATGATTATTTGCGTGTTCTTATAGAATTACGGGATGTCCTATAATTTGCTGTTTGTTCTTATTATTATGGAATAAGGAACATTCGCTCCCACTTCATGTCTTTATCCTCCTTTCCTCCCTCACATTTTCGCCGCGTTGTCTTTTCCCTTGTCCTTCTTTCTGATGGCACGGAATTGCCTCGTGAGATTGTCGTCTTTGACCGTCTCACGAACCGTCCCGTTGCCCATTTTCCCTTCTCGGGCATTGAAGAGCCTTTTCTCGAGTGGCGCGATGAATCCTTTGTTTTTTTGGAGAAGTAGTTTGGTCTGCGTGGCGATGCTCCATCACGTCAGCAAAAGATTTTGGACGGCAAAGAAAATGTAGGGTTGCGCGCGGTTCGTTTTTATCACTATATACGTATATAAAAGGGAAAACGAAAAAAAATATACAAACTATACACAAACCCTACATTTAACCATGCATCTCGCTGATTCTCAGTCAGTTGCAAAATGTATAGTTTGCGGTGCAAACCCTACACAAACTATACACAAACCCTACATTCAAACTATACACAGATCCCAACACAACGGCGTCCAAAACTCTACACAGAACCCAACACAACGGTGTCAAAAGCACTGCGCAAAACTATACACAAACGATACATTCTTTTGTTGAATACTTGCTGTCCGCTAAACGCAATTAAGGAGAACAGCCCTTCCCTTTAGAGAGGGGTTGGGTAGGCTTCCACGGAGGTATCATAAACCCTCATATATAACCTCATATCAAAGTTTGAAAAGCCCTTCCCTTTAGGGAGGGGTTGGGGTAGGCTTCTTAGCCTGGAAGGCTGTACGCCAGCGAAGATGGCGGCGGAGCCGCCGCGCCGGAGGCGCACACACTCCTAAAGATGAAGCAGACGGCATGCACCTCTACCGAGAAAAGGGGTTGTCATTCCTTCAAAGTGCCTCCAAAATTTTCCACACCCAAGGCGGTTTTTCGGTTTTAACACTTCTTGCTTTTGGCGATGAAATGTATTATATTTGTATAGAGATATGGGAGGAGCCTCGGCTCCCCCCTTTTTTCGTCACTTTCCCTTTAAAATCGGGGTTTTAGAAGCGCTTCCGGGAAAAATTTGCCTTCCTCTAATTTTTCTTTGCCTTCCTCTAATTTTAATTTGAGGAAGGCAAAGGAAAACTGCACGCCGAATAGGCAAAATTGGGAGGCGGAAAGTGTTCTCGAAAGTTAAAAATGTTAATGTCGAATCGCTGAAAAAACGCTCAAAATTGTTGGATTTTTCGGCTCGCTCTTTCCTCTTTCCTCTCCATCAATGCTCATGAATGGGTTCATCAAAGCGGCTTTCATTTTTTGGGGGGCACGAATTGTTTTTGTTGGGGAGACACGAATTGATTTTGTTTGAACTTGAATTGTTCACGAATTGTTCAGAAATAACGAGACAGTTAATGGGAATTAATGGAGAAACATTTCTTCCTAGGAGAGCACCTAAGTAAAACTGGGAGCGCACCTAAGTAAAACTGGGAGCGCACCTAAGTAAAACTGGGAGCGCACCTAAGAAAAACTGGGAGCGCACCTAAGAAAAACTAGGAGCGCACCTAAGAAAAACTAGGAGCGCACCTAAGTAAAACTGGGAGCGCACCTAAGTAAAACTAGGAGCGCACCTAAGAAAAACTAGGAGCGCACCTGGTTAAAATTTGCCTTCCTCAAAAAAGCGACGCTAAACCCTACTCAACGACGCAATGTACCCTACACAGGCAGCGTTCATCTCCGCCGTCGTGTAGGGTCTGTGTAGAGTTGCAATGTATAGTTTTGTGTATAGTTTGTGTATAGTTTGTGTATAGTTTGAGGCGCAAACTATACATTCCGTAACGCGCGGTAAATCAGCAAGATGTAGGGTTTGATGTAGGGTTAGTGTATAGTTTGTATAGTTTTTTCTTTCCCCCTTTTATTTACGTATAGTGTAGGGTTGAAACGCTGTGACAGTAAACGCTACACAGCGGCGAATGAGACTCCGCGAAAGTCTTATCGTTCACTAATATCTAAGAAATTGTTTTCTGCTTAGGTGCTCGCTTGCAAAAAATCCGGTTTGGAGTGTGGGCTCCAAACCGGATGAAGTGTTTCCCCGGATGCAGATTGAATTCTGCGGGGGTGAGGTCTTGTTTAGTGATGTTCGCGGCGGATTAGTTGAACCAGCGAACGTAGCACATGTCTTGACGATTGGCAAGCTGCGGGTGCTTCGGATAGAGGCGATAAGCCACCTTGTAGCTGCCGGCGAGGTCGATGCTTGCGGTGAGCTCAAAGGTGTGGAGGTTTCCTTCACGAGAAACGAGTTTCATCGGGAGCACTTCGCTGACATGTTCGTTGCCATCGGTGCCGGTCATGACCACGAGGTCGATTCCGACTGCATCGTCAAGTCCTTGTTCGTCCACCACGTGACGCACGGTGAATTCCTTACCGCTGATGAGGGATGCGCTCTGGAGGTTTTCGCTGCGTGTGCTGCTGACCACCTTGATGCTGTCCCAACGTTCTGCCACGCTTTCCTTCCAGGCTGCGATGTCGCGAGCGATGCGGTTGTTGTCAGCGGAGATGGCGTGGAAACGTGCGGCGAGGGGATTGTAGAAGCGGGTGTAGTAGTCGTCGAGCTGACGCTTCATCGTGTAGTGCGGAGCGATGTGAGCGATGGAGTTCTTGACGGTGCGCACCCAGTTCTCTGAGAAGCCCTGACGGTTGCGAGCGTAGTAGAGAGGAATGATTTCCTGCTCGAGCATGGAGTAGATGGTGGAGGCGTCGAGTTTGTCCTGATGGTCTTGGTTTTCGTAGGTGCGACGGTCGGTGAGAGCCCAACCTGCGCCTTCGCGATAGCCTTCATACCACCATCCGTCGAGTACGCTGAGGTTTACGACACCGTTCATGAGTGCCTTTTCACCGCTAGTACCGGATGCTTCGAGCGGACGGGTCGGCGTGTTCATCCAGATATCTACACCGGAGACGAGGCGGCGTGCGAGTTGCATGTCATAGTTGTCCAAGAAGAGGATTTTGCCCATGAACTCGGGACGCTGAGAGATGTCGTAAATCTTCTTGATGAGACCTTGACCTGCACCGTCGGCGGGGTGAGCCTTGCCGGCGAAGAGGAACTGAACGGGATATTTCGGGTTGTTGACAATCTTGCTCAGACGGTCGAGGTCAGAGAAGAGGAGGTGTGCGCGCTTGTAGGTGGCGAAGCGGCGTGCGAAACCGATGAGCAGGGCGTTGGGGTTGATTTTGTCCAAGAGGCTTACGACCATGGAGGGGTCACCCTGATTTTTGAGCCAGTTTTCGCGGAAGCGACGGCGGATGTAGTCAATGAGTTTGTTCTTGAGTTGAACGCGTGTGTTCCAGATGACTTCATCGGGCACTTGGAGAATCTTTTCCCAAATTTTCTCGTTGCTCTGGTCGTGATAGTACTCAGCACCGAGATATTTTTTGTAAACTGCCTGCCATTCCTTGGCACACCAAGTGGGGAGGTGAACACCGTTGGTGACGTAGCCGACGTGGCTTTCTTCGGGGTTGGGATTGTAGATTTCTTCCCATTCGTCGTGTGTGCGTTCAGCGTGGTCGAGTCGTTCGGGAGAGGGCAGGTAGCCCGGCCAGATTCCGCGGAACATCTGTTGGCTGACACGTCCGTGGAGCCAGCTGACGCCGTTGACTTCCTGGCAAGTTTTGCAGAGGAAGGTGGACATGCAGAACTTCTCGTTCTTATCACCGGGGTTGGTGCGTCCCATTCCCATGAAGTCGTCCCAACTGATGCCGAGGCGTGCGGGGAACTGGTTCATGTACTTGTTGAAGAGACCTTCGTCGAAGTAGTCGTGACCGGCGGGCACGGGAGTGTGAACGGTGTAGAGAGAGGAGGCGCGAACGAGTTCGAGAGCCTGGTTGAAGGAAAGTCCGCTTTCCACGTATTCAGCGAGGCGCTGCACGTTGCAGAGGGCGGCGTGACCTTCGTTGCAGTGGTAAACGTCCTTCTTGATGCCGAGTTTGTTGAGCGCGAGCATACCGCCGATGCCGAGGAGATATTCCTGCTTGATGCGGTTTTCCCAGTCACCGCCATAGAGGCTGTGAGTGATGCGGCGGTCGTATTCGGAGTTGAGTTCGTTGTCAGTGTCGAGGAGGTAGAGAGAGATGCGACCCACGTTGGCTCTCCAGAGTGTGGCGTGCACCATGAAGTTGGGGTAGGGCACATCCACGATGACCTGATTGCCGTCGGCGTCGAGGACGCGTTCGATGGGGAGACGGTCAAAGTCCTGGGGTTCATAGTTCGCAATCTGCTGTCCGTCCATGGAGAGAGACTGAGTAAAGTAGCCGTAGCGATAGAGGAAGCCGACAGCCACCATGTCCACGTTGCTGTCAGAAGCCTCCTTGAGGTAGTCACCGGCGAGGATGCCGAGACCGCCGGAGTAAATCTTCAGCACGTGAGAGAGACCATATTCCATGCAGAAGTAAGCCACGGAAGCGCGTTTGGGATCGGGCTTCACGTCCATGTACTTGCGGAAGTCTGCATAGACCTTGTTCATCTTGCGAATGATCTCCTCGTTTTTGGAGAGTTCGATGAGACGGTCGTAGTCAATGCTGCGGAGCAGGTCGATGGGGTTACGACGCACCTTGTGCCAAAGCTCTGTGTCCAAGGAAGAGAAGAGGTCAAGTGCTTCTGTGTTCCAGCACCACCAGAGGTTGTGGGACAGTTCGTCAAGTTTCTTGAGCGCCTCGGGAATGTGGCTTTTCACGTTAATCACTTTCCATGAGGGCTGGTTAGAGTTACTGATTGTGACGTTCATTGTTTTTTATGTGAAATAATGAATGATTTTTCGATTCTCGGTAAATTTGTTTTCTCGTTATTAACGTTTCTAACGTTCCTAACGTTTCTAACGTTACTTACGTTTTTCTCGAAAATTCCTTTATATATTATATATGTCTCGTTTTGTTCACGCCTGTTTTTTGCGCAGTGCGAAGTCCCAGGCTTGATAGTAGTGTCGGATGAAGTTTGTCCAGCGCGCTTTGTCAGACAACTCTGCGGCACGGCGGCGCACTTCGGTGCGGCGGCGCGGCGCGAGGGCAATCATGTCAAGGATGACGTCGCACATGGCTCGGGTCACCTCCCAGTAGTTGCTGTCGTCGCGGTGAAGCACGCTGACGCCGTCTTCCAATTTGCCTTCATGTCCGAGTGTCTCGTTCACCCACTGTCCGAAACCGCTCAGGTCGGTGGTAACACAGGGGGTGCGGAAGGCACAACTCTCCAGCGGCGTGTAGCCCCAGGGCTCATAGTAAGAAGGATAGAGCGCGAGGTCGTTGGCGGCGAGGAGGTGATAGTAGGGCATGTTGAAGATGCCGTCGTTGCCGTCCAGATAGCACGGCACGAGAAGAATCTTCACCGGGTCGCCGGGCAGGTTACGGAAACCGAGTTGCCAAATCTGACGCACGATGCGGTCATCGTTGAGATTCCAAAGGTCGTGGGTGATGATGGGATTGGGCAGCGGAGTCTCCGATTTTTCTTTGCCACTCAAACGAGTTTGCAGGTCTTCACGCGGACCTTTCAGCCAGCAGGGCACTTCAATCAGTGCCAACACTGAGGGCGACTTGCCGTCTTCGCAGGGAAGGGCAGAGCGGAGTTGGGAGATGGTGTCGAGGAACACGTCAAACCCTTTGCAACGATAGTCGTTGCGACCGCTGGTGGAGACTATCAGTGTGTCGTCGGAGAGTTCAGAGCCGGTCAGAGCCGATGCCACTTGCAGAATTTGCTTGCGGGCGGCGCGGCGCACGGTGTTGAACTTGTTTCCGACAGGTACGAAGTCGGGTTCAAAGCCATTGGGAAGCACCACATCGGCGGGTTTGTCAAGCAGTTGTTTGCATTCTCTGTCGGTGAAGGTGCTGACGGTCGTGAAGCAGTCGGCACGATGTGCGCTCTGCTTTTCGATGCTGTGTTTGGCATCCATGTGGAGTTCCTCAGCCATTTGGTCTCCGTGATAGCCGGAGAAGTAGGCGTAGAGTTCCTTGTTGTTGCCGGCGATGGAGCGTCCGATGCTCGTGGCGTGGGTGGTGAAGACGGTGGCGACTTCGGGGCAGGCATCTTCAAGGAAGAGCATGCCGAGACCGGACATCCATTCGTGAGCCTGATAAATCACCTTTCCTTTCACCAAGCCTGCTTTCACCCAGGCTTCCACGGCGCGTCCGGCACAGACGGAGAACATGGAGGCTTCGTCATAGTCGCCGTAGGCACGGATGGAATCTACGCCAAACTTTGTCCAAGCATCAGCGTAGATTTGGTCTTTTTCTGCAAAAAGTGGGGTGAAATCAACCAAGACTGCCACAGGGTTTCCGGGCACGTTCCAGCGTCCGATGCGACAATTGATGCCGCGTTCAGCAGCAGCCTTCTTCCAGCGTGGAAGAAGTTTCTGGTCTTCAACAAAATCAAGGTTTTTGTGGTCAGAAAGAAGGTCGGGACCGATGAAAACGTTTTTATCGCCGAACTCTTCTTGAAGGGTCTTTGCCCGAGAAGATAATACAGTGTAAATACCGCCGACCTTGTTGCACACCTCCCAACTGGTCTCAAAGACATAGTCGGGATGCAGCAATTCGGTCGTCACAGATGCTTCGGACTGTGATGCCGAAGTGTTTGTTTTCTTTGCCATAAAATTATTTATCCCCTGTATTTCGGTGAATCCATCGTCGTCAAGATTCAGAAGGGGCGTTTTCTCTTTGTTTCGGGTGCAAATTTAGTGTAAAGTATGTAAAAATCAAAACACAAGGTGCGAAAACCGACTGAAACGAGCGCTTGCGGCAATGACTGTGAAGTCGGTGTGACAAAATTGCTGCTTCACCGCGGTTCGTTGCATTCTCATCGCTGTTCGTTGCACTTTTTGTGCGGTTCAACGAGATTTCATGCGTTTCATTTGTGAATAGGCTTGTCGGATGCCGAGTTGTCCGGCGCGGCTAAAGTCTTCTCCGGCACCTGTGCGATCTCCGCTTTGGAGGCGGAGCAATCCGCGGTTGTAGTATGCCTCTGCCAAATCGGGGTCATTTTCAATGGCCTTGCTGAAGGTTTCCATGGCTTCTTTGGAGGCATTTCCGGCGGCAAGCGCGCAGCCGAGGTTGTAGAGCAGGCAGGCGTTGCCGGGATGGGTGCGGCAGGCATTTCGCAGCAGGTTTTGACAGAGTGTCAATTGCTGGTTGCGCGGTGTGGCACTTTTCTCTCCGCTCATTTCTTCGGATGCAGAGGTGCGTGAGACGAGGAAGAGGGTGTGAGTGTATTGCAACAGGGGGAGCAGTGCCTCCGGTGCGGCAGCGTGTGCTTTGCGACTCAGTTCGAGTGCGGTGTCAAAGTCATAGTTCTCCACGGCGACCACGGATTGCAGCACGAGATTGAGCACGGAGTCCGTCGATGCTTTGAAATCGGGTGTTTTCTGCACGATTTTTGCGGAGTCCGCGGTGGAGGTGGCAAGGGAGAGACGACGAACGGAGGTCTTTGTGGCAATTTGTTTGGAGAGTTTTTCCACTTCGGGAAGATAAGCCCACCCCGTGGTGCTGCCCGTGACGGTGTTGCGGAAGGCAAGGGAGAACATGGGGAAGAGGCGATCGTTCACTTTGACGTTTTGCACCTTCCCGTAGAGTGTGCCAAAGATGTTTCTGACAGTGTCTTCCTTTTCTTCGACGGGTGCTTTGTAGTTGTCCAATTCATGGGCAGAGCCTCTGGGCACTTCCCTTTTTCGTGTGGTTCGTTTCTTTCCGAACGCCATGTCGAGTTCAAAGCGAGCGATGACAGTTTCGTCGTTCTGTGCACCTCTGATGTCGCCAATTTTTCTGCGGCAGAGTGCGCGTTGCTGATAGCCGTAGAGAAAGTCGGGATAGGCTTTGAGCAGAGCGGTATAGTCTTTGATGGCACCTTGATAGTTTCCAACGGCAGCACGAAGTTCGGCACGATTATATCTTGCCAAGACGTTTTCCGGCTCTTTCTCCAAGACAAAGTCAAAGTCTTCGATGGCGCGGTTCAAGTCGCCGGTGAAGGAGCGGAGCAAGCCGCGATTATAGTGTGCCACAAAATGCTCGGGGCAGAGTCGAATGACCTCGTCATAGTCATTGGTGGCATCTCCGAAGCGCCCCTGGGCGTGTCGGATGGCTGCTCTGAGCAGGTGGGAGCCGTAGTCTTCCGGCTGTTGTTGAATGGCAAGTGTGGCGAAGGAGTCCGCCGCGGCGTAGTTCTCTTTGTTGAAAAGATGTCGTGCTTTGAAGGAAAGGGCGTCAAAGTCTTTGGGCACGTAGGTCAGCCATTTATCTACAAAAATGATGGCGCCCGTGGTGTCTTTTTGTTCAAGGCGTGACTGCGTGGAAGCAGAGAACGCTCTGACATAGACATCGGGAGGCGTCATCAAGGTTTGCAGGGCAGAATCCGCCTGCTCATAGCGTTTGAGTTGGAGAAAGCAGAGAGCCTGATTGTAGCGCACGCCTTGGTCGTTGGGCTCTTCTGCAATCACGCGGACATAGTCGTCCACAGCGCCTTCATAGTTTTCGTTGTGGATGCGACAGATGGCGCGGAGTCGATAGACATCCGCAATGAAGGGGTTGCGTTCGATGCTGAGGTCGCAATCCTTTTCTGCTCCCACGAAGTCTTCGAGCGTGAACTTGGCGTAGGCTCTATAATAATAAGGTGCAGCGAGAAAAGGCTTTGCGTCAATGGCGTGGTTGAAGTAGCGAACGGCTGCAATGTAGTCGTCCGCACTGAGGGCATTTCTGCCCATTCGGACGGCTGCATCAGCATTCACCTGTGCCCTCCCTTGAAGGAAGAAAAACGCACAAGCCATCCACAGAAGCAGACCTTGCAACCGGCTCTTGTCCATTGATTAATTTTTGTGTTTGAATCGTTTCTTTCCGTGGAGTTCGGGAAGAAACTTTATTTCGGACTTTTCACCTTGTAGGCGCAACGGAACTTTCCTTTCAGCAGATTGGAAGTTTTGCTGCGTGACATTTGTTTGCGCAGAGGGGAGATGCGGTCGATGAAGAGTTTGCCTTCAAGGTGGTCAAACTCGTGTTGCATCACTCGGGCAAGATAGCCCTCCACCCATTCCTCGTGGGGAGTGAAGTCCTCGTCAAGATAACTGACTTTGATGCGGGTGGGGCGACGCACAGGCTCGTGGATGCCGGGCAGACTCAGACACCCCTCTTCGGAAATGGCTGTTTCAGAGTCGTCATATTCCAAAATGTGGGGGTTGATGTAGGCACGGTTGAAGTCAGCATATTCGGGAAAGTCGTCTTTCAGCACGTCAAGAGTGATGACAACCACGCGAATCGCCTTGCCGATTTGTGGGGCAGCGAGTCCGACTCCGTCGCTGTGGTACATGGTCTCAAACATGTCGCTAATCAACTCCTTGAGGTTGGGAAAGTCGGGGGTGATGTCTTCCGCTTTTTTGCGGAGCACGGGCATGCCGTAGGTATAAATGGGTAGAATCATATTTCTTGTTTTTGGGTTCTATGACCTCTCACAATCCGGCTGCTCCGAATTGTTTGCTGTCCATGTAGGATTGCAGGATGATGCAGGCACTGATTTCATCGACCAGCCCTTTGTCCTTTTGTCGGCGCATTTTGGAGACTCCGCTTTGAAGGATGGCTTGGTGAGCAAGCACGGAGGTGAAACGCTCGTCCCATTGCACGATGTTCAGCGTTTTCGGTAGTTTTGCCTCAAGTTTTTGGATGAACTGCGTCACTCGGGTTTGGTTCTCTGAGGGCTGTCCGTTCATCTGCACGGGCATCCCGATGACCACCGTTTCCACGTCTTCTCGGGTGACATAGTTCACGACAAAGTCCAACAGTTCGTGGGTGGCAACGGTGGTCAAACCGTTGGCAATCAACTGACACACGTCAGTCACCGCCAGTCCGGTGCGTTTTTTTCCGTAGTCAATGGCAAGGATTCTGGACATGTTTTTCGCAGCGGGAATTTTTAGGTCAGCGAATCATGTCTGTGCCCATGTAGGGTTGCAGGGCATTGGGGATGCGGATGCCTTCGGGAGTCTGGAAGTCTTCCAACAGGGCTGCCACGATGCGGGGCAGGGCGAGGGCAGAGCCGTTGAGCGTGTGGCAGAGGTGAATCTTCTTGTCGTTGCCACGATAGCGACACTGGAGACGGTTTGCCTGATAGGTGTCGAAGTTGGAGACGGAGCTCACTTCCAGCCAGCGTTTCTGTGCTTCGCTATAGACTTCAAAGTCATAGCAGATGGCAGCGGTGAAACTCATGTCTCCGCCGCAGAGTCGGAGGATGCGGTAAGGGAGTTCCAGTTTCTTCAGCAAGCCTTCCACATGGTCAAGCATCTCCTGATGAGATTCCTGAGAGTGTTCCGGCGTGTCGATGCGAACGATTTCAATCTTGGAAAACTCGTGCAGACGGTTCAGACCGCGCACGTCCTTGCCATAGCTGCCGGCTTCGCGACGGAAGCACTGTGTGTAGGCGCAGTTTTTGATGGGCAGCTCGTTTTCGGAGAGAATCACGTCGCGGTAGATGTTGGTCACCGGCACCTCGGCGGTGGGGATGAGATAGAGGTCATCCATTTCGCAGTGATACATCTGACCTTCTTTGTCGGGCAGCTGTCCTGTGCCATAGCCGGAGGCTTGGTTCACCACGGTGGGCGGCATGATTTCAGTGTAGCCGGCGGCGCGTGCTTCATCCAAGAAGAAGTTGATGAGGGCGCGTTGCAGACGAGCACCTTGTCCGATATAGACGGGGAAGCCTGCTCCGGTGATTTTCACGCCGAGGTCAAAATCAATGAGGTTGTATTTCTTTGCCAATTCCCAGTGTGGCAGGGCGTTTTCGGGGAGCACGGTGTCGTGACCTCCGGTTTTCACAACGAGATTGTCTTCTGCGCAACTTCCTTCGGGCACGAGGTCGTAGGGGATGTTAGGGATGGTGTAGAGCAGTTCGCGGCGTTCGTTCTCTGCCGTTTTCATTGCCTCTTCTTCGACTTTGCAGCGTTCTTTAATGTCAGCCACTTGCTTCTTAGCCTCTTCTGCTTCTTCCTTCTTTCCCTGCTTCATGAGCATACCGATGCTCTTGGAAGTGGAATTGATTTGAGCGTTGAGGTTGTCGAGACGTGCTTGTGCTTCCTTGCGTTTGTTGTCAATGGCGAGCACCTGCTCAATCACCTGTTCCGCGTTTTTGAAGTGTTTTTTCTTGAGTCCGTTGATGACGGCTTCTTTATTGTCGATGATTTGTTTAATGGTAAGCATAGCGATTCAATATGTTAAATAATTCGGGAGATTTCGTCTTGAAGGTGCAGTTGTCAGGCTTTTCCTTTGTGACGATTCGCTCTCTGTTGTCTGATTTTGGCTTTTTTCATGGCTGAAGCAGAGCCGTGGGAGCCGGTGATGTAGGCTTTTTTCTTCGCAATGGTTTTCACTTTTTGCGTTTTGGCGGGTGCATTCAATTTTGTTCCGCTGAACTTGATGCCGCCCATCATGGCCTGCATGATTTCATCGTCTGATGCTTTGCGATTATCAGTCATAAGTGGTGGTCTGTTTAGTGGTGGAAGAGTCGGATTCCGGTGAAAGCCATGGCGATGCCATATTTGTCGCAGGTGGCAATCACATGGTCGTCACGCACGCTGCCGCCGGCTTGTGCGACGAACTCGACACCGCTGCGGTGAGCGCGTTCGATGTTGTCGCCGAAGGGGAAGAAGGCATCGGAACCGAGTGCGACTCCGGTGTTTTGTGCAATCCAGGCTTTCTTCTCTTCGCGGGTAAGCACTTCGGGCTTTTCCGTGAAGAACTGTTGCCAAGCACCCTCGGCGAGGACGTCATCGTGGTCTTCAGAAATGTAGATGTCAATCGTGTTGTCGCGGTCGGCGCGGCGAATCTTCTCCACCCAGGGGAGATTCATCACCTTCGGGTGCTGACGCAGCCACCAAATGTCGGCTTTGTCGCCGGCGAGACGAGTGCAGTGAATGCGACTTTGCTGTCCGGCACCGATGCCGATGGCTTGACCGTCCTTGACGTAGCAAACGGAGTTGGACTGCGTGTATTTCAACGTAATCATCGCTACCATCAGGTCGCGGCGTGCCTCGGGAGTGAAGTTCTTGTTGATGGTCGGAATTTGGCTGAAGAGTTCATCCGTGGCGAGGTCAATCTCATTTCTGCCTTGTTCAAAGGTGACGCCGAAGACCTGCTTGCGCTCAATTGGTGCGGGCACATAGTCCGTGTCCATTTTGAGAATGACGTAGGTGCCTTTGCGCTTGGCTTTCAGGATTTCAAGTGCTTCAGGCGTATAGCCCGGAGCGATGACGCCGTCGCTCACTTCGCGTTTGATGATGAGTGCGGTCACTTCGTCGCAGATGTCGCTCAGTGCGATGAAGTCACCGTAGGAGGACATGCGGTCTGCGCCGCGAGCACGAGCATAGGCAGTGGCGATGGGAGAGAGGGGGAGAGGAATGTCATCCACAAAGCAGATTTTCTTCAACGTGTCGCTCATGGGGATTCCGACGGCAGCACCGGCGGGAGAGACATGTTTGAAGGAAGCGGCTGCGGCAAGTCCTGTGGCTTTCTTCAACTCGCGCACCAACTGCCAAGCATTGAGAGCGTCAAGAAAGTTGATGTAACCGGGGCGTCCGCCCAGCACTTCCACAGGCAGTTCGCCTTCCTCCATAAAGATTCTTGAAGGCTTTTGATTCGGGTTGCACCCGTATTTCAGCGTCAGTTCTTTCATGGGTTTGATATGAATAATCTGATGTTTTTATTCAGGGGTATTCTATAAATTATGGAATAAGTAGCGTTCAAAAGAAAGCGTTCACGTCTTGGTGCAGAGTCTTCATGAGTAATTCAGTTCTTAGCGTACTCTTTTGTAAGTTTCGTAAGTTCCATAGTCCGCTATGCCCTTCCTTCACAGACCAGAGTACATCTCTAAGATTAAAAAATCAAATCAACTCAAACTGATTTTTAGGACACTCATTCAATGATTCCGCATTCCAGCCATTCGTTCAGCAGTTTTTGGGAGTCGGCAAGGGCATCTGCTTTGTCCACTTCATATTCTTGAAGCAGCAGTTCTGCCAAGGTTCCTGCGTCAAATTCCTTGTCTTGGATGTTTTCCCAGAGGAAGGCGGCGCTTTCGTTCAGGGAAATCATGCGACTGAAGTCAATGTTTTCAATGCCGGTGGCGATGATGACTTTTTCGCCGCACACGTCGCGCAATTCAAATCCGGTTTTGATTTTCATGATGAGTCTGTTTATTTTGGGGTAAAGGAGGTCAAAGGGGACTAAAAAAGGATGTTTCGGTTTGAGGAGTCGGAGAGGCTTTTGGGGAGGCTTCCCCCTGTTTCACACCATCACTCTTCGCCAAACGGCGAGGATGACGCGACGAAGAAGAGGAGAGGAGGGCCAGAGTCGGGAGAAGATTTTCCATTTCTTGCTTTCCACGCTGTCCGGCTTGTTCCTGCCTTTTCTGTAGAAGCCGGTGACGATGCCAATCACATCGGAAATCGTGCACTCTTCCGTGCCATAGACATTACCATCGCCTCGGAGTGTCAGTCTTTCGCCTTCTCTTTTTGTCACTCGGTGCAACACAAAGATGTCTTTGGAGATGGCTGCAAGCACCACATCGCCTGTTTGAATCTTTTCTCTTTGGGGCGGCGCCAGCACCACCTTGTCGCGGAGAGTTTCCAAGAAGGGGCGCATGCTCACTCCTTTCACTCGCAGTGTGGCGGTGTGTCCTTGTTGCAGTGCGTTTCTGATTTCGCCAATCAGAATTTTGTTAGGTATTTCCTTGTTCACCTCTTTCATTGTGCGTCCGTTTTTTCGGATGTGTGGTTTGCCACAGTTTCGTGGCAGAGGCGGGCTGCTGCTTCATCGGGCAGACAGCGGAGGAAGAACACCGACACCCTTTTCACGACCGCTTCGGAGGTACGTGTGATGGCGTCAAAAGAAGGTTTGTCCCAAATCATGGAAGAGCAAGAGGAAAGCACGGAAGAGAAGGCATGCAGCGGAGACAATCTGTTGATTTCGTTGCGCGGTGCTTGTTCCAGGCGCACAATGGCGCCGATGGGCAGTGACTTGTTCTTGTAGCATGGTGTTTTCCCGCTCCAGGGAGTTCCATAGACCATGGCACGTCCTTCATCGTCAATTCTCACGGCAGGATTGTCATCGTTCAGCAGTTCCGTGTTGGGAATGTGGCGCAGCCAGAGTCCGGAGTGCGTGCTTTTGCCTGTGCCGCTCTTGCCGAGGAAAAGATAGCCCTTTCCATCCGCCATGGTCACTGAAGCGTGCATCAGCAGGGTGCGGTGATAGGCTGCGGAGAAGGCGTAGGTAATCATCAGCGCATTGCCAAGTCCGAAATTTTTGTTGTTTTCCGAGCCAAAGAGTGACACGTCACATTTTGTGAAGTTCGCATCGGTCTTCATGGCACTGGACTGCACGTTTTCGGGGGAGGAGATGATGATTTTATAGCCTCCTTCTTTCAGACGATAGACGGCATGGTTCGTTCCGCAGCTGTCGAATTGTCCGATTTCTTCTCCTTCCGGTTCGAGATCACAGAGTCCGTCGGCTATGCGTGCTTCAAAAATCATTGAGGCATGTTCCGGAATTTGTCGGATATAGAAAGGAGCGTAGGAAGGCAGCCGTTGCTTGAGTTCTTCCGTGTTGGGAGCGGAAAGGCGGAAAAAGAGTTCTGCCACGCAGAAATCAAGAGAGTGGAGTTGCATGATTCAGAAGAGTGAGATGAGAGAAAGGTGTTTCCTCAGTTTGAAACATCAGTTTCTTCCGGAAGTTCCGGTTCGGGCTCCGGCATGACAGGACGGAATTCTTCAGCGGGAAGAATTTTGAGAGTTTTTCCGGGATTATCTTTAGCGAAACGGCGTTTGATTTTCACCAGTTTTTTCTCCAGTTTGTCCCGTTTCTTGTCGTAGAACGTGGTGGCGAAGAAAGGCTTTTTGTAGGTCTTCTGCATGTATTGTCTGAACTTTTCTGACAGTTCAGGCGCGTCGGAAAAGAACTTTCCTTTCTGTTCCAACTCAGCCTTTTCCATCCAAACCACGGTAGTGGTGTAGGCGGTGGAGTCAGTCAGACAACTGGCATAGTTGAAGACGTAGAGTCCTTTTGCCTTCTTACTCTTTGCCTGTGCTGATTGGACGGAGACTGCAAATGCCAGGAGGCAGATGAGCCATGCAAAGTGAAATTTGTGTTTCATGTTTCTGAGCGGCAGAGCCGCTGTTTAAAGTTTCAATTTTATTGGAAACAATGTCCTAATCTTCAGAGTTTCGGAGACACTGTCTCAAGTTTTAGAAGGAATGCTTCTCCTTGCTCTTTAGACACTTAGACCTTTTTGTTCTTCAATTAGTCCCATCTTCATGCCTTCTTCCAGGCGGCAAGGGAATCTCGGAGAGCAGCCATTTTGGTTTCGGTGTCTGCTTGTTTCTTGCGTTCCATTTCGACTACGGCAGCGGGGGCATTGTTGACGAATCGTTCGTTGGAGAGTTTCTTTTGAATGCCCTGGAGGAAACCTTCCAAGCGGTGAAGTTCTGCCTCAGCCTTTTCGATTTCGGCTTGCATGTCCACCAAACCGCCAAGAGGAACGGCAAACTCGGTCGTGCCCACCATGAAGGCGGTGACGTCATCGCCCTTGGAGTTCACGCTTTCAACAGCATCAATGCCTGCCATTTTCGCAATGATGGCATCGTATGCCTTTACGGGATTTTCGCCAACCACTTGCAGGTGGAGGGTCTCTTTGAGTGCGATTTGTTTCGTGTTTCTCACCGCGCGAACTGAGGAAACGACCTCGCGCACGATTGCCATTTCGCGGAGCAGCGCTTCGTCGCCGGCTTGCGGTTCTGCGATTTGCTGCGGACTCACCATGATGCTCTCTCCCTCTTTTCGCGTCTCGAGTTGCTGCCAGAGTTCTTCCGTGATGAAGGGCATGAAGGGGTGGAGCAGGTGGAGCAGGTGGTCAAAGGCTTCCAGCACGCTGCGTTGGGTAGCTGCATCGATGGGTTCGCCGTAGGGAGGTTTCACGAGTTCGAGGAACCAGCCGGAGAAATCATCCCAGAAGAGTTGATAGACCTCCATGAGGGCTTCGCTCAGACGGTATCTGGAATAGAGGTCTGCCATTGTGGCGGCACGTTGTCTGAGACGTGCTTCAAACCATCTCACCGCTTGTGCGGCGATTTCAGTTTGTGTTTTGTTTTCATCAACCTGCCAGCCGTTCACGAGGCGGAAGGCGTTCCAGATTTTGTTGCAGAAGTTACGTCCCTGTTCGCACAATTCTTCATCAAAGAGGATGTCGTTGCCGGCGGGAGCGGAGAGCATCATGCCCATTCTGACGCCGTCGGCACCATATTTCTCAATGAGTCCGATGGGGTCGGGGCTGTTGCCCAATTGTTTGGACATCTTGCGTCCGAGGTTGTCACGCACGATGCCGGTGAAATAGACATTGCGGAAGGGAACATCGCCGGTGTATTCCATGCCCGCCATAATCATTCGTGCCACCCAGAAGAAGATGATGTCCGGTCCGGTCACGAGGTCGGCGGTGGGATAGTAGTAGGCAAGTTCGGGGCTGTCGGGATGGTTGATTCCGTCGAAGAGGCTGATGGGCCAGAGCCAGGAACTGAACCAGGTGTCGAGTGCATCCTCGTCATGGCGCAGTTGCTCGGCGGTCACGTTTTCAAATCCGGGGATTTGACGAGCCTTTTCGAGTGCTTCCTCGCGACTCATTGCCACGACGAATTTCTCTTCCTGACCTTCAGCGGTGGGCAGATAGTATGCCGGGATGCGGTGTCCCCACCAGAGTTGGCGGCTGATGCACCAGTCGTCGATGTTTTCAAGCCAGTTGCGATAGGTGGTGACGTATTTTTGCGGGTGGAATTTGATGTCTCCGTTGAGCACGGGCGGCAGGGCGATGTCGGCGAAGTGTTGCATGGAGAGATACCATTGCATGCAGAGGCGGGGTTCCACGGCGGTGTCGGGGTTGCGTTCTGAGAAGCCGACTTTGTTCGTGTAGTCCTCTATTTTCTCCATGAGTCCGGCAGCCTCGAGGTCCTTGGCA
Organism: Prevotellamassilia timonensis; assembly: GCF_021531665.1. Taxonomy (GTDB): domain Bacteria; phylum Bacteroidota; class Bacteroidia; order Bacteroidales; family Bacteroidaceae; genus Alloprevotella. Next base: position 13,009 of record NZ_JADYUH010000012.1, on the reverse strand, counting down.
ATTTGTTTGCGCACGTCCATGCGGTCTTGTCCGACATAGAGTCCGGCGGCTTCGGAGAGTGTTCCGTCGGGATTGAAGATGTCGATGGTTTCGAGGTTGTGGGTTTTGCCGAGGTTGTAGTCATTGACGTCATGAGCGGGAGTGACTTTCAGACAGCCCGTTCCGAATTCAATGTCCACGTATCGGTCTTCAATGACGGGAATGACGCGTCCCACGAGCGGCACGATGACTTTGTGACCGCGTAGCCACTGGTTCTTCGGGTCTTTGGGGTTGATGCACATGGCGGTGTCGCCCATGATGGTTTCAGGACGTGTGGTAGCGACCACGGCATAGAAGCGTCCGTCGGCATCCTGGTGGAGCACCTCGCCTTCACAGCCGGTCGGTACGACGGGGTTGGTGTCGGCATCGGCGACATAGTAGCGCAGGTGGAAGAGATGACTTTGTTCTTCTTTGTAGATAACCTCGATGTTGGACAGGGCAGTTTGTGCTTTCGGATCCCAGTTGACCATGCGCAAGCCGCGATAGATGAGTCCTTTGTCATAGAGGTCACAGAAGACGCGCAACACACTTTCGCTTCGTTTCTCGTCCATGGTGAAGGCGGTGCGTTCCCAGTCGCAGGAAGCGCCGAGGCGTCGCAGTTGCTTGAGGATGATGCCGCCGTGTTCGTGGGTCCAGTCCCAAGCGTGTTTCAGGAACTCGTCGCGTGTCAGGTCTTGTTTCTTGATGCCTTGTTGTGCGAGACGGTTCACCACCTTGGCTTCGGTGGCGATGGAGGCGTGGTCCGTGCCGGGCACCCAGCATGCGTTCTTGCCTTCCATGCGAGCGTGGCGGACGAGAATGTCTTGAATCGTGTTGTTGAGCATGTGTCCCATGTGGAGCACACCGGTCACGTTGGGGGGAGGAATCACGATGGTGTAGGGTTCGCGACTATCAGGTTTGGAAGCAAACAAATGATGGTTGTTCCAATATTCATACCATTTGCTTTCGACTTCTGAGGGATTATAGTTCTTTTGGAGTTCCATTTGTATTATATATAATATGGTATAGTCTTTATTTGTTTTTGTTCTTGTTGATATCGAAGAGATAGGTGAATTTCACGATGATGGTGCCGTGATTGGAGCGTGAGAAGACGTCCTTTTTGGAGTTATTATAGATGTCTCCCAGCCCGTAGTAGTAGCGTCCTTCCAGCAGGAAGTGTCCGGCTTTGGTGCTGAGTTCGATGCCAGCGCCGCCTGTGATGCCGTAGTCAAATTTTCGGTCGATGGGCATGGAATATTGTGCCACCATGCCGTTGGGTCGGTTGGGCACTCCCTCTTCCGTGAGTGTGAACTCGGACTGTTTGGTGGTTTCGCTCAACATGAATCCCACTTGCGGACCTGCCACGATATAGCCCATCACTCCTTTCTTCTCGCGTCCCCAACCCAGTCGGGCGAGCAAGGGTAGTTGCAGGTAGTGCAGTTGACGTTCATATTGGTCGGGCAGGGGATTGGTGTTGGCGTCGATGATGTCTTCCTTCCATCCCAGCGTAGCGTAGTTGAGTTCCACCTGCAGGGCGCAGACCATGGTGAAATATTTCTCGCTGGTGATGCGCGCCGTGACACCGAAAGTCGGTGCCATCAGCATGGATTGTTTGATGGTGGGGTCAAACCCCACGGTGTTCATGGTCAATCCGACGTTTGCTCCCACGGCGAAGTTGTTGCGTGGTTCTCCAATCTGGGCGTGTGCTGCCAAGCCCGTTCCGAGCAGAACTGCCGTCAAGGCGAGGCGCAGACAGATGATGGATAGTGAACGTGAGTGGAACATGCGGGTGGTGCGTTGGAGACGCGGTTGTGGTTTGAGAAAACTTCAATCCTCGAGGGGAGGAAGATGATTTCTTAGAAGATGATAATAAGCTTCGGGGTGAATTATTTTGTGAGCCTTCATTTCTGCAAGGACACTTTGACGATGTTTCCGTCCGGTTTGAAGTGCACGAACAAAAGGCTCTTGTTCATGTAGCCGGCTCCATTGCCGACCTTCATGAATTGAATTTCGCTTTGCAGCGGTGTGGTGGCAGCCACGGTGCCGGGCATCGGTGTTTGTTCTCCGAAGTCGTAGCCATAGTCCCCCATACCTCCAATCACTCTGAGTGCGATGTCATAACCCAGCGGCGCCATGCGTGGTTTGGACTCAAGCAGGTTGGTGTTGAACCAGCGCTTATAGTCATTCATGAATTTTTGCGATGCTTCTGTCAGTTTACAGAACCAATCGGTTGTCATGATGTAGGCGTCAGCCTTGTGCATGGCTTGTCGTTCTGTGCTTTCGGCAGCTTCCATCCATGCGGAAAAACCCAGCATGGCGGCAGTTCCGGGCTTCTTTGCATTCAGCGCGGCAGCTTTTGCAGCCATGTCTTTCATCGTTTCCGGTTTGTCGCTGTCTGCGATGAGCAGCAGTTTCTTTGCTTTCGTTTTTGCTGCGATTTCATCGAGCGAGAGGGAAGCGGGAATGGAGGAGTAGGGAATTTTGTTGGCAATGAGATTCTTTTTCAGTGTCTCGGTGAAGGTGGTGCGGTTGGCTTGCCCATATTGAATAAAAACAAAATGGTGGGTCGGGGCAAGCGCGATTTGCGCCATGTTCACTGAAAGAGCCACTTCTTGTTCGGGCGAGGCATTGATGACAAACAAGTTGGGCACCCAAGCCACCTGAGTCACTTTTGAGGAGAAGGGAATCAACACTTTTGTTTCTCGCGTGGCGATGGAAGAGATTTCTCCGAAGTGTCCGGGATAGACGGGACCGATGACGAGGTCGGGCTTCTCTGCAGAGATTTCCTTTGTCAGTGTTGAAATGGAAGCATTCGGCTCCGGTTCGTTGAATGCCAGCACCTCTGCGTTCAGTCCGGCGTTTTTGAGTGTCTCGATGCCCATGAGCAGACCGCGGTAGAATTCCACGCTGCGCACGTTTTCCACATGACTTCCCGCGAAGGGGAGAACAAGCGCCAGTTTCACTGTGTGGAGACCTTGTCTCGTGGGAGTGGTGGAACGTTTTTTGATGGGGATTCGGAGCATCGTCCCCTTTTTGATTTTACTGGGGTCGGTCAGCACGTTCTTGTTCGCCTCCCACAGGTCATCGACGGTGCAACCGTGTTTCTGTGCGATGCTATAGACCGTGTCTTTCTTCTTAGTCTTGTATTCCACGTAGGTCACGACTTCGTCATAAACCGCCTCTTTCAGTCTTCCGCTGCTTGTGGTGCTTTTTGTTGCGGCGGGTCGTTGTGGTGTTTGTCCGGCTGCGGGTATTTTCAGTTTTGAGCCGACGGGAATCACGTTGATGTCTTGGATGCTATTGGCTGTGGCGATGGCATCGGGTGTGACGTTATATTTTCGTGCGATGGAGTAGAGCGTCTCTCCGGCAGCGACCTCGTGGATGACGGTGTGGCTTTGTGCCCATGTGGTGAGACAGGTCACGAAGCAGAACACTGCGGTGAGCAGGATGCGGCGAGAGATGCAGGATGCGTGATAAGTTCCGAACATATATATAAAGGTATAGGATTCGCTGGGGCGTAAGTGCCCTCGCTTCCATATTGCTGCAAAAGTACGATATTTTTGTGAGATACCGCTTTTCGTCTCTATTCTTTTGGCTTTTCGGGCATGGCTCTATCTTTCTTACAAGAAAAGTGGTTGCTTTTTTTGCAAGAAGAAAGGACTGTGGCGCGGGTGGCGTCACAGTCCTTGAAACGGAGAGTTTTCAGTTCAAAGCACTTATCACTTCAAAGCACTTATCAGTTCAAAGCAAAGAATGATGGGAGAACTGATGTGGTTCGGGGTTATTTCACGACGACCTTGGTGGCGTCTTCACCCACGGTCACGACGTAAGCGCCGGTGGGGAGGGTGAAGCGGGAGACACCGCCCACGGTCTTTGTCTTGCGGAGCAACACGCCGGAGGCACTGCAAATTGTCAGGTCTTTTCCGGCGGGAGCATTCACGACGATGCTGTTGCCTTCCACCTTCACACCGGAAGCGGTGGTCTGTGCATCGTGGATGCCGGCGGGAGGACCGGGGATGTTCATCAGCGGAGTGAAGAGCACGAGGTTCGGATAGAGCGGGTTCGTCAAGATGCAAACCACGTCGTTGATGCCCACAAGGAAGGTGGTCACACCGTTCTTAACCATATACTCATCGTCCACGTAGAGTTCCTCGCCGACGAGTTCGCCGTTTTCGTCATAATCCGGATAGTTCAGATACCAGCGATAGGTGGTGGCTTCGCCGCGCACTTCTGCTTCGGAGGAGAGATCCACGCGACCGTCGTTCACTGTGGCTTCCAAGGGATATTGGTCAGCGTAGGTGAAGAGCGAGAGATGGTCGCCCACGGGCAGCGTACTGAACTTGAACTTGTTGCGGTCGATGAAGAGCACGCGCAGGCTGTTCAGTTTTGTGATGTCAATGGAAGTGAGGAGGTTTCCGTCGATGGCAATTTGGTCAAGGTTCTTCGCGTTGGTGAAGTCGATTTCTGAGATTTCGTTGTCGCTTGCACTGAGAGACCACATTTTCGGGTTGTTCAGCGTGAGCGTCTTGATGTCATTGCCGATGAGACCGAGCACTTGCAGGTTCTGATAAGGTGAAGCATCGAAGGCTTCGAGTTTGTTGTTGTTCAAGGCGAGGAAAACGAGGTCGGGATATGCTGTGAAATCCACCGTCTTGAGGTTGTTGCCGTCGAGGTTGATTTCAATGATGGGTGCGTTCTTCGGCAGAATGATGTTGTTCAAGCCGGCATCGCGCACGGTGGCACAGATGAGATTGGGGAGGGGAGTGAGGTCCACTTCGGACATCTTGATGCCGGTGATGCTGAAGACGGTGAGGTCGGCAGAGGCATCGTAGGCATAGACCTTAGCAGTGGCAGCCTTTGTGGCGCTGACTTCAAAGCCTGTGGCAGTGTTGCCGACAATGTAGGAATGGAGTTCCACGCCGTCCCCCTTCCAGTCGATGAAGATGTTGGTGGCAGGCGACTTGGCAGTCATGATGAGCTGACCCTGGGATGCTTCGGTGATTTGCATGGTGGCGAGCAGATGGGTCGGCATGCCGGCAGCTTCGATGCTTGACGTGCGGAGCGTCAGTCCGGGGAAGGCAGCGTTGGTCATGAGTCCATAGACAGAAGTACCAAAGACGGGGGAGAGGAAGCGGGTTTGTCCTTTTTGCACCGTGTAGTCCGTGCCGAGTGTCAGTGAAGAGTCATCGGCGGTGCGTTTCCAAACGTAGTTGGTGACTCCGTTCAGGTTGTTGGTGCTGAGGTCAACGCCCGGTCCAATGCGCGGAATGACGATGTCGTTCTGCGGAGCGTAGGTGTAGGTGTCAGCCAGCGAGCGGGAAGGCAGTGTGCTGAAGTCAAAGGCGTTGGAAGAAACGTCAAGGTTTTCCAGTTTCACACCTTCGGCAAAGATGATGGAATTGATTTGGTTGCCTGCCACGTTGAGCGAGCGAAGTTGTGTGCTGTAGTTCAGGTTCAGTTCCTTCAGTTGGTTGTAGGACAAATCCAGTGTTTCCATCATGTCTGCATCCTTGAAGGAGAGTTGCGTCAGTTTGTTGTGGCTGAGGTTGAGGTGATGGATGGTGAAGTTGTCGTTGAGCGTCACTTCAGTCAGATTGTTGTCAGAGAGGTTGATGGTCTGCAACAGGTTCTTCTGGAAGGCATCGTTTACGCCGCGGATGTTGAGTGTTCCGAAGTTGTTGCCCGTCAGGGTCAGTTCCTTCAGAAGATAGTTCCATCCGAGGTCAATGGCTTTCAGACCGGTGCCCGTCAGAGAGAGGTTGGTGAGATTGCGTGAGTTGCTGAGGTCGATGCTTTGCAGTTTGATGCCATCTATGCCGAGGGAACTCATCTTCTGGTCTTCGGGCACGTAGATGGTGATGGTTTTGCCCTTGGCTGTTCCTTTGACATTCGCCAGATTGACGTTGTTGGAAACAAACGCGTTGAAGGCTTGTTTCACTCCGTCGCCGAAGTCCACATAGAATTTCTTGGGACTCGTGAGTTTTGCACCTTCCATGCCGACTTTGAGTTCCACGTCCAAGGGAAGTTGAGTGGTGGAAGGCAAGGTGATGACGGCAGCCACTTCGTCTTGTCCGAAGGTTGCTTCAGTCTTCACGCGGAATTTGTTTGTGCGCAGCGGCATGTAGTTCAGTGTCAGGTCGGGGAAGGCGTTGCAGGCGAAGGCGAGATAGACGGGGTGGGGGGTTGCCTTGAGCAGCGTGACCTTGCCGTTTTCAAAGGTGAAATAGGTTTCATCGAGCGCGGCGACGTTGCTCGGGTCTTCGTCGTTCACCATGAAGAGGGCACATTCAGTTTCGTAGCCTTCGCGCAGCACTTTGTCGCTGAAGTCAATGACGGAACCTTCCAGAATGCTCGTGTTGATGGCCATTTCTTTCTGGAAGTAGTCATACTGAACCCACGTTTCGCGGGGAAGCGGGAGGGTGGCGAAGGTGAAGCAGTTGTTGCGGAGAATGACGTTGTCAAGGTTGTTGTTGTTGTCAAGGTTAATCTCCTTGAGGTTGTTGTTGCTCAGATAGAGTCTGCTCAGATAAGGGTTGTTCGTGACGTCAATCTCGGTGAGGTCGTTGCCTGCGGCGAAGAGATACATCAGGTTCGGGTTCTTCGTCACGTCCAGTGAGGCGAGTTTCACTCCCGGGTTGACTGTGCTGGATTGGTGATCGGCATAGAATTGGGTGAGATTCGCGTTCTTGGAGAGGTCAATGTTTTTGATGCCCGTGTCGCTGATGTTGAGAATCATGAGGTTGGGATTCTTCGTCACGTCAAGTTCTGCCACCGGCGTGGAGTCGATGGAGATTTTTTGGAGATAGGGGCATCCCGTCGGGTCAAGTTTCTTCAGACCGCGGTTACTCATGGCATCAAAGGTGCGGAGCTTGGGATAGTCAGAGAGATTGAAGGACTCGTCCAGACCGTCCATCTGTGCCATTTCAAGAATGAGAAGGTTGGGTTTGTTGGCTCCGACGATGAGTGGTTTTTTGTTGAAGGGGTTGTCGTCCAAATAGAGCGCATTGAGTTTGGTGTGCTCAGTCAAGTCGAGTTCCGTGATTTCGTTGTGCGTAAGGCTGAGAATGGCGAGGTTCGTCAACTTTGAGATGTCAATGTCGGTGAAATAGCATCCGTCGCCCATGAGCACGTCAATTTTGGAAGGGTCGCCGTAGAGTTTCACCACTCCTTGTGAGGAGACGTTGCAGGTGATGAACGTGCCGTCCCAAGTTCCTGTTTCACTGTTCAAGGTGGAGGGCAGGACGTCATACTGTTGTCGTCCGTTTCCGCAGTCCACTTCAATGGTGACATCCTTTTCGGAGCTACCAATCAGAATGGAGATGACGTTGTTTTCTCCGTTTTGAATGTATGCATTGGTGTGGAACACCGCCATGGGCTCCTCTTCCTGGGCGAGTGCCGTGACGGGAAGAGAGCAGAGCAGGAGGAGGCACATCCATTGCCACATTCTTGCAAATAAATGGTTCTTCATTGGTTTGTAGTGTCTTTAATTTTGAATATAGGAATATTGTTATGAGTTCGTCAGATTCTTTGACTCGTCCACTTACTTAGTAATATGAAAATAATAAGTTGCGTCAGATTTGAATTAGATTTTCGAGGTCAGATTTTCACCCGAAGAAGGAGCATAGCGGGCTATGTGACTGATGAGGGAGGAAATATGGACCGAAAAGATTTTCAAAGATGATGCAGATTATTTTTTGAGGATTACTTAATCAGCACGCACTTGGACTGTTTGCCATTGACGTGCACGACATAGGAGCCTTTGGGCAGTCCGGGCAGTGTGATGTCTGCCTCTGCTCCGCTGACGGTGTTGTGACCCACTGCGGCGCCTGCCATGTTGTAGATTTTGATGTCGAGGGAGTTGGCTCCGGCGAGATAGACGCGGAAGGAGCGGTTGCCCGTCGGGGTGACGAGAAGTTCTTGTTGCTCGGTTTTCACGCAGTCGATGCCTTCAGCCATGCGGCGGAGCACTTCTTTCAGTCCTGCGTAGGCATCAAATTTTCCTGCTCCCGCTTTGACGGGGTCGGCGCGTTGCACGGCGTCATCGACCACGGCAGTCTCTTTGATGATGTCTTTCACATCGTACACGGTGAGGTTGGGGTTGGCTTCGAGCCAGAGTGCGATGGCACCTGCCACGTGGGGTGCTGCCATGGACGTTCCTGCTGCCCAGCCCCAGGTCTCGTTGCCACGTTCAGAGGTGGTGCGTGCTGTGACGACGGAGGGGTCGCTGTTGCCGGCGGTTTCATAGTGTTGGTTCACGGAGGAGATGATGGCAGCGCCGGGTGCGAGCACATCGGGCACGTTGCGACCGTCAACGAGTGTGCCAAAGGAAGAGAAAACAGTCACTTCACCTTCTTTCAGGTTATAGGAAGCGCGATAGACATTGCCGTCCAGGGCGGGCCAGTTGTCGGAAGTGTCGAAGGAGCCGACGGCAATGATGTCTTTGCCTGTGGCGAGGTCACTGATGGAACCGTTGTAAGAACCGTCCTGCCAGCCTTTGATGTCATAGTTGGTCAGTTCGGAGAAGACACCGTCACAGAATGCATCAACGCGCTGACCTTCCTCCCCGTTCACCACGAAGCCGAGGAGATAGTTCCCGTCTTTGTTGCTACCGGAACTGTTGCAGACGTTATAGTCCAGTGTGGCGTAGAAGCGATTGCTTGATTCATCCTTTGCCCAGAGAATGCCGACATATCCGGTGAAATACTGTCCGAAGTTGCTATCAATGATGTCGTTGTTGCTTTGTTGGAAGGCAGCGGAAGAAACCCAGTAAACGGCATCGGTCTCTTTTTCGGGATTGATGGTGATGTCAAAGGTTCTGGCGATTCTTGCGCGTGAGCGGTTATAGATGACTGCGCTGATGGAGAAGGGTTTGTCGTTGTTGCTGTAAACGGTGGTGGAGCCGGCGGTGTAGTTGTAGTAGATTGCGCCGTTGTTGTCCTGCGTGTCGTAGCCTTTGAGGAAGGTTTTGAACTCCTTGTCTGTGGCGGTGAAGGTTTTGTTGGCAGCGATTTTCATGTCACCTTCATTTCCCGCGGAGATGCAGATGATGGCGTTGTCTTTTTTGGCGCAGGCGTCAAAGAACTGCTGAACGGTTCCCATGCCGTCGTGTGAGCCTGTGTTGCTTCCGAGGGAGAGGTTGATGACGCAGCGTTTGTTCTGTTCGTAGGCATAATCCAAGATGTGATCCACGCCGTAGGCAATAATCATGTCTGCGAGGTCGCCGCAACCGAGGGCGAGGTCTGCATCGTATGCCACGCCGTAGTAGGGGTTGGGCTCCACTGTTTCCTTGGAAAAGGTGTCAGAGATTTTTTGTGCGCTGCGCAACGTGCCGCGATAACTGCCCGCCATGATGCCGAGGGTGTGTGTGCCATGATAGGAGGTGTTGGCATCGGTGGTGAACTTGTTCATGTTCGTTTTGTCATAGAATTTCTCAATGACAAAGTTGTCGAGCGAGGTGGCGTTTTGGTTTGCCTTCATGTAGGCAAGCATGCTGACGCGCAGGTTTCCGTTTTCGTCTTTGAAGTTGAGATGGTTGGGGTCCACTCCGGCGTCCACCGCACCGCAGATGATGCCCTTGCCGGTATAGGCTTGGGGCAAGCCGATTCCTTGGTGGATTTTGTCCACGCCGGTGGCTTTGCGTGCTTTTTTCAGTTTTTGCTGCAGGGGACGTGCGAGTTGGAGTTTTTTCACGAAGGAAAGTTCTGCGACTTTTTCCACTCTTTCCTGAGGCAGAGCCACGAAGCAGAAACCGTGGCGGCTGCGAAGCACTTTCACTCCGGCTGCGGTCAGCGAGTCCTCGGTGGCTCCGTCTTTCAGACGCACGATGCCGAGCATGTAGTCGCCGGGCGTCAGGCTCAGCGTCTTCAGCATCTTGGCTTCGCCTTCGTTGCTGCTTTGTTGCGCTTGTTTCATTTCCAGACGGTGGCGGCGGAGCAGGACTCGGCTTTGCAAATCAAGACCGGTTTGAGCCTCTGCCGGGGTCAGACTGCAAAGGAAGAGGAGAGATAAAACAATTTTGTTCATGGTGATTGGGTGTTTTTTTAGAAACGAGAAAAGGGTTTGCGGGCAGAAAAGAAAAATTGTTTTCTACTCGCAAACACCTTATTTCTTAGTTCGTTAGGGAAGCACCGGTTTTGGAAGTGCTTTCCTCACGTGTCTGATGTTCGGAAATGTCATTCCGGATTTAGTTCATTATTTCATGACCTTCTTGCCACCCACGACATAGACGCCGGCGGGGAGGTTGCGAAGCGCGTCAGCGCGGTTAGCGACTTTCACGCCCTGGAGGTTGTAAACGGCGTTCTTGTCGGCAGCGTTGTTGGCAGTCACTTCTTCGATGCCGGTGAGAGAGGTGGAAGAAAGAGTGAGTGCGGTGTCCTCGGTCACGGTGACTTTGTAGGTGCCATCTTCGGCGGGAGTCAGCACTTTTTCGCCATTCATCACGTAGATGGGAGTTTCTCCGGCGGGAGCAATGCTGAGGGTAGTTCCGTTCAGGACGGTCAGACCGTTTGCCCAGTAGTTGATTGCAGCGCCCTTGCCATCCACGCTGACGGTGGTGTTGGCAGCCACGCTCTCGTCGTTGTTGGTGAAGGTGACATTGAAGGGAGTGAATTCGGTGATGATGAAGACGTCAAGCACATCTCCGTTGGTGAAGTTGAGTTCATAGGAGTTACCTCCTTCGTAGTAGGGTTTGATTTTCACGCCGTTGAGGTAGGCTGTGGTGTAGCCGCGAGAATCATACCAACTCAAACCGAAGGGATTGTCAACAGAACTGAATTTCACTTCGTTGTCACCTTCATTGAGAGTGATTGCAGAGCGGTCTGCGCGAGCAAAACTGAAGTAGCTGATAACGTTCTGGTCGGTGGGGTCTGCGTCCACATTGATGGTGACCACGTCGTTGCGAACAATGGCGCTGGTGGTGACGGTCACAACCTGGCCTTCAGACAAGTAGATGTTGTAGCAGCCATTGTAGTCGGAAGAGAAAGAAGAACCCAAGTTGTCAGTGATGCTTTCAATCTTGCAGCCGGAGTTGGCTTTGATGGCAATCATGTTGGAATTTGACATCATCGTCAAGATGTTGTCGCCATCTTTCACGCTGATGACGTTGTTGTTGTAGGAGTAACCCTTATAAACAGTCACGTTCTCTGCGTGGTCGATGTTCAGAGTGCTGTTGAATTCAGCAAACTTCGTGGCATCGATTTCCAACAATGTTTCAGCGGTGGGGATGAATTGGTAACTGCCGTAGGTGGAAGTGTTTACGCTGTTCACCTTGAAACTATTGATTTGATAGTCCTGCATGTTGAAGGTGATGGAAACTTGCTTGCCTGCGGGAACGGTGAAGTCGGGGTCGTTATATTTTTCTGCTTCAATGGGTGCGCCGTCCACAGTCACTGCGGAAACAGCGTCTTCGGTGCCTTCGTTGACATAACGGAACTGAACGCGATAGGCAAGACCTGCGGGGAAGTTGGCTTTGATGTCAACCTTGCTGCCGTCCACGACATTCAAGCGATATTGCTGACCCTGCGCTTCTTGAATGACGTCATCGACTGAAACTTGATAAAGGACTTTGCCGTAGGTTGAGTGAGCAATCATGATGGGAGATTCCACGCCGGGAATGAATTTCACGGTGTTTTCACCGTTCACGAGACTCACTCTTTCGTTGGTGGTGCTGAGCACTGCGCTCACCTGACTGGCGTCGTCCACATTGACCGTCATCGTGGCGGTACGCAGAGCTTCCAACGTGTTGGACTTCACCTCATACTTGAGGTCTCCTTCAACAGAAGGATCCACATACACGTAGGCTTGTACCATGTTATCAATGTGGTAGTTTGTTCCGGTTGTGGTGCAACGAACAGATTCCAGAACGGCACCGGTTTTGGCATACGCATAGAAACTTCCGTATTGCGGAATTTCCACTGCGTTGTCGCCGGCAACAATGCCTTCTACACTGGTGTAGTTCACTCGGATGTCCACACGCTCGGGGTCATCCACATTGATGATGACGGTTCTCTGTGCGTTTGCGGAAATGGCAAACAGACTCAATACCATCACACTGAGGAAAGAGTAGATTTTCTTCATAAATAATTTTATTTAGTGATTAGATTAGTCTAGTTGTGCGTGAAAGCAAGCATGTCGTGCCCGGCGTGGACAATCTTTTGCCTATATACTTATATAATATGGTGTAGTCTCGTTTCAGAGAAACACCTGTCTATTGTTCATTCTTTTCTTCACTTTCTTCATGGGAAGACGTTCCGTGAATACCGAAAAATATACGGTTTTAGCGGTTTCCGTGTGAAGAAATGGTATAAAACGCTGCAAATGTAGTCCTTTTCTTCGGAAAATACAAAAACTTATTTTCAGAAATCTCATAAAAACCTTTCTTTTTTCTGTCCGACACCTCACCTTTCCTCGACGGACTTTGTGGTTCTGTCACTAAAAATCATTGAAACTTCTCTCGTTTTCCCCGTTTCGTCAAAAACTACAGGTTGTATCTATTTTTTCTTGTCAATGCTCATGATTTGGTTTGAAAATTTCTTTGATGTAGGCTCGCCTCAGATTTTGTTCTATACGTAAATAAAAGGGGAAACGAAAAAACTATACAAACTATACACAAACCCTACATTCAACCCTACATCTCGCTGATTTCCCGTGCGTTACGAAATGTATAGTTGGTGCTTCAAACTATACACAAACTATACACAAACCCTACATTGAGAGTCAAAGAGACTAAGAGACAAAGAGACTAAGGGCGAAAGACGAAAGGACCGCCTTTTTGAAACATTAATGTTCATGAATTTGATTCATTAAAAAGGCATTAATTGGTTTTGGAATACAACATGCGCGAAATGTTCAGAATTAATGGGACAATTAATGGGAAAATTAATGGGACAATTAATGGGCATTAATGTAGAAATTGAAAATCCCTTCCCTTCAGGGAGGGGTTGGGGTAGGCTTTTGAAAAGCCCTTCCCTTTAGGGAGGGGTTGGGGTAGGCT
>NZ_JADYUH010000129.1 GCF_021531665.1 Prevotellamassilia timonensis | reverse complement strand
TCCTAGTTTTTCCTGGGTGCGCTCCTAGCAAGAAATGTTTCTCCATTAATGCCCGTTAATTGTCTCATTAAATCTCTCATTAATTCTGATTCTGAACAGTCATGTTCCAAAAATCAATTCATGGTCAATTCGTGAATAATTCATGAACATTCATGTTTCAAAAAGACGACCTTTCGTCCTTCGCCTTTTGCCTTTCGTCCGATCGTTTTCGGCAGATCAGCCGCCCAAAACGACGGATTAAGTTTATTTAATACTCGCCCCATATTCTCCGCCAACTTCCTAAAAACCAAAGAGTTAAGAAAAAGACACTTTTGACTCAAAATTTTGAGTCAAGGGAAAGCGCTAAGACTCAAAACGTTAGGCGCAAATTTTCCCAATAATTCGCCCACTTCCCCGCCACCCCTACACTCCACAAGCCGCCCGAAAGTGCCCCATCACACTACGCCGCGAAACCCTACATCATGTAAGGTTTTATGTAGGCTTTGCCGACCAAACCCTACATACCCAACACCGCTGATAATCAAATCTTAAGCCCGATTTGTGTAGGGTTTGCTGAGAGTGTATAAACCCCTGGAAAACCGTATAGGATTGAAAGGCGAAAACGCGCGTTTGCGCGCGAATCCTACTTACTTTTTCAAGTTGTGCG
>NZ_JADYUH010000128.1 GCF_021531665.1 Prevotellamassilia timonensis | reverse complement strand
AGACGAAGAATCAGAAGGTTCAATGATAAAAGGATATATATCTTCACATACAGAGGAAGCCGAAACGCTGTAATAAAGGAAGTAGGCATAACTATATAAAAAATTAATTTATTATGGCAGACATGTTAAGAATTACCTACTATGCAGAAGGGCATAGAAACGGATGTAAAGTAACGCTCTATGATGTTTGTGGCCACACATACGATGATTGCATCGTTGCATTATCAAGATGGCATGGTTGTAACAGCGCAAGAGAGAAAGAGTCTTTCCTTCTCAACATTGCTCGAAGGGACTATCCGGAAGTTGAATGGGAGTCGGCTCATACAGTAGAGATCCACAACGCATAGTAGTCAATGAGTAACAGGTGTACCAGAAGAACTCAACTGGTACACCTGCGAAAAATCACATCAACTGAAGAATTTCCTGACTTTGTTCAGCAGTTTGCAGAGAAGCAGGATCGCGAAGAGCGTGAAGAGAAAATCTTTGCTGCTAAAGTTTTGGCTGGTATTGCCATTGCTATAGGTTTTATCTTCTATGACTGTTGGAAATACTATGTAGGTTAATATAAGTTCAATCATTAAAAAATCAAACATAATGCTTATTCTTTGGTTCCTTGGTGGAGTTGCTGTTGCAGGACTCCTTATATTATTCAT
>NZ_JADYUH010000127.1 GCF_021531665.1 Prevotellamassilia timonensis | reverse complement strand
AAAATTTCCAGATGCACACTTCAAAAGTGCATACGAGGCGGGGTTTTGTGGATTCTCAGTCCACTACAAACTTACTGAAGTAGGCTTCGAGAACATCGTAATCAACCCAGCCGATGTTCCTACCTCGAACAAGGAGAAGGTGACGAAGACTGATGCCGTGGATGCGGAAAAGATTGCAAGAGCCCTGAAGCAGGGGCAGCTGACTCCTATCCACATCAAGAGTAAGGAGTATATGGACGACACCAATCTCATTCGTTTGAGGAGCCGTTTCGTAAAGGATTTGGGCCGCATGAAGAGTAGGACGAAGCATTTGCTGTATAATCAGGGTGTGGAGTATCCTGAGAGATTCCAGAAGAATGGCACGCACTGGTCTCGCAATTTCATCGCCTGGCTTCGTAATGAGGTTGAGTTCCTCTCGGAGGAAAAACGTACTCTTATGCTGCTGGTGGATGAGGTGGAGAATCTTAGGAAGGCAGTCCTTCGTATCACAAAAGAAATCAGACGTCTGGCTGTATCACCCAAATACAAAGAAAACTTCGAGCTGCTAACGAGCGTCCCCGGTATTGGTAAGATAACTGGCATGTCACTACTTACGGAGATTGACAATGACCTTGGACGATTCTCCAACGAGCGTCAGTTTGCTTCATTCCTAG
>NZ_JADYUH010000126.1 GCF_021531665.1 Prevotellamassilia timonensis | reverse complement strand
GGCAATGACACGCTCGGCTTCAAGATCTGTATTGGTGATGTAGCCCTTGAGTCCGTCCCACTGGCAGTCCTCTGCAATCTTCTCTTCGCTAATGACAACCTCTATGTCCTTGCTGATTTCAAGAAACTTGTTGTAGCCACGCTTGTTCACCTGACTCTTCGTAATGCGTCCGGTCTTATAAGCTTTTCTCAATCGGGCAATTCCGCGGTCACGGTTGTAGGCATCCTTCTTCGCACGTTTGTCGGAATAACTGACGATAAGTCTTTCCCCATTCTCACGCTTGCAGTTGTAACAGGCTTTATCAACCTTCTCTAGAGAGAGAATCCATTGCTTCACACAATACGTCCGTCTGTGCTGTCTCAAAGTAGAGCGTCGTCACGTCGTAGAACATCAAGCCGATTTTGCCGCCGAACAGTTTTCGGGTGTGCTCTACGCTGATTTGCTGTGCAAGCTCCATCTGAGTATTGTAGAGCTTATCCATGTAGCGGTAGATGTGGTTGAGGTCAACATCTTCATCATAATATGACTTCAGGTAATCTACTGTGGCAAGTTTGCTTCTGGGCTGCGACACCCTTGCGATTACCAAATGGCGCAGAATCTCATCGGGAATCCGGTTAAAACCGATGCTGTCATAGACTTGATCAAGCAGAAGCTGAGTACCGT
>NZ_JADYUH010000125.1 GCF_021531665.1 Prevotellamassilia timonensis | reverse complement strand
AGATGTCCATGATGTCCTTGGCAGACATTGAAGTTTCAGTAGAGAAGAACACCTTCCTTTCCTGAGTCTTCTTACCAGGCTCGAGGCAGTCAACAATGACCACCTTGACCTTGCGCTTGAGACCTACCGACCAGACAACCGAAGAATAGAGTGTTACCACCTTTTCATCCGAGGTGATGTCTTCACTCACAAACACATTCATGTTGAGATTCCTAATGTCCACCCTGTCACCATACACCTTAGGCCTTCCACGCTTACCGGTCTTTGGACCATCATAAAGATAACGCAGTCTTACATCACTTCTGAATCTGCTTATAATATTGAATCCCAAATCAATGACACCATCCACAAAAGGTTTCTTTGAGAAATAGGCATCAGCAACTATCGTCTTGCAGACTTCTAAAAGTGCATCCTTCTGAGAGGCAATGACCTTGAGATACCATGCCAGAAGAGAATTTGGATTATCCATTCCCGCAAGGTACTTGGGAGGACGACCTTTGGACACGATGTCCACCGTCTGCACAGCCCTAAGATGTACGGCATCACGATCATCCGCATCAACAAGCGCTATGCCCAGAATCTCAAGTCCCCATTTCGCAGCAGATTCGCATCCACTCCAGAAGTATCCCGTGCCGGGAGTGTGCTTTCCCGACTTGGGAATGTAGCTCGGATCGATGGCGATGGCAATCCTGTG
>NZ_JADYUH010000124.1 GCF_021531665.1 Prevotellamassilia timonensis | reverse complement strand
TTGATTGACGCACATAAGCTCAATCACACCACAAAAGTAATAAATAAATCCGTACCGCAGGGCAGTATCTTGGAACAACTGATGAATTTTGCTGACTCAGTCCCCGATTTCCGCAGAGGCGACAAAGGGAATATCCGTCACCGTCTCGGAGATATCATCATCCTGATGATACTCGGGCGAGCGTGCGGGCACGCCGGGCGTGCCGATATAATAGAGTTCGGCAAACACAATCTAAGTAAATTCCGCAGAATGGGTTTGCTGAAAAATGGAATACCCTCGGAGCCCACCCTTTGCCGGGTAGAGAACGGTATTGACGATTCAGCTATGGCAGATAAGATGCAAGCGTTTGCCGAGGGCTTCCGTGACGAACTGCTTAATGCATTTCGTGACAAGGAGATAATCTGTGTGGACGGCAAGGCTGAGCGTGGCACCGTTCAGGAAAACGGGCGCAATCCGGACATCGTGTCCGCATATTCGTACAACACCGGCATTACAATCGCGACAGAGGCATGCCAGGAAAAGAGTAATGAGATAAAGGCAGTTCCAATATTGATCGACAAAATCGACATATCCGGTAAGATTGTCACCGCCGATGCCATGTCAATGCAGAAGGACATCATCGAGATAATACGGGCAAAAGGCGGAGATTTCCTGATAGAGCTCAAAGCCAATCAACGGTCGCTACGTTATGAGGTCGAGGAC
>NZ_JADYUH010000123.1 GCF_021531665.1 Prevotellamassilia timonensis | reverse complement strand
CGGGGTTACTCACGGTATAGCCCTCCAGGCTAAGATACTTTTGCTGAACAGGTGGTAGCGGCACGGGCAAAGATTCGCCGCGCTCAATATCGCTTCACACTCGGGGTTACTCACGGTATAGCCCTCTAGGCTAAGATACTTTTGCTGAACAGGTGGTAGCGGCACGGGAAAAGATTCGCCGCGCTCAATATCGCTTCGCACTCGGGGTTACTCACGGTATAGCCCTCCAGGCTAAGATACTTTTGCTGCACAGGTGGTAGCGGCAACAAATGTGGCTATGCAGCGCTTTATGTTTTAGGCAACCAAAAATGACTCGGTATCACCGTTTTTCAGATCCACTATGCGCCGACGTCTGCATTTTAGTGTGTCGAGGTTTACAGCAAGCAAGACTATCCAGCCTGGAAGGCTGTACTGTGAGTAACCGGGGGCAACGCCCCCGGATAGCGACAACTCACTCAGTATCAGCCTGGAGGGCTGTACGCCCGCGAAGATGGCGGCGGGAGCCGCCGCGCCGGAGGCGCACACTTTCCTAAAGATGAAGCAGACGGCATGCACCTCTACCGAGAAAAGGGGGTTGTCTTTCAAAGCGCCTCCAAAATTTTCCACACCCAATGAAGTACATGACCAAGCCCGAATCCGATAGCAACGAAGCAGGTTGGCTATTATGACACACCGCCTCAAACATTTTCCACACCCAACGCCCTTTTTCGGTTTTAACACTTCTTGCTTTTGGCGACGAAATGTATTATATTTGTA
>NZ_JADYUH010000122.1 GCF_021531665.1 Prevotellamassilia timonensis | reverse complement strand
AAAAACTAGGAGCGCACCTAAGAAAAACTAGGAGCGCACCTAAGTAAAACTAGGAGCGCACCTAAGAAAAACTAGGAGCGCACCCAGTTAAAATTTCCCTTCTTCAAATTTTAATTTCCCTTCTTCAAATTTTAATTTGCCTTCCTCAAATTTTTATTTCCCTTCCTCAAATTTTTATTTCCCTTCTTCAAATTTTTCTTTCCCTTCCTCAAATTTTTCCTAGCCTTCCCCTAGTTTTTCCTAGCCTTCCCCTAATTTTTCTTAGCCTTCCCATAGTTTTTCCTAGCCTTCCCCCCCACTCTTCCTCTCTTTGACTCTTTGTCTCTTTGTCTCTTAGTCTCCCCCACTCTTTGACTCTTTGACTATTGACCATTGACTATTGACCATTGACCGTTGACCGTTGACTCCCCCTCTCTTAGTCTCTTTGACTCTTTGTCTCTTAGTCTCTCAATGTAGGCTCCATGTATAGTTTGTGTATAGTTTGCGCGCAAACTATACACACCGCAACGCACTAAATATCAGCGGAATGTATAGTTCAATGTATAGTTTGCATAGTTTTTTCGCACTCCCTTTTTATGTCGAATGGGGCTGTACCAGCGAACCGCGCACAAACCCTACATTCCTTCTCTCTTTTCTCCATTAATGCTCATGAATGGTTTCATGAATTGCCTCATTAATTTCAAAGAAACTCGTTCCATCCGCCTGATTCGCGCTCTCAAAAAATAAATTCGCACTCCCCAAAAAATAAATTTGCGCTCAACAAAAAAT
>NZ_JADYUH010000121.1 GCF_021531665.1 Prevotellamassilia timonensis | reverse complement strand
AAAAACTTGCATTCGCCTTTTTCGGAACGTATATTTGCAAACGGGTTCGGGTAGTATGAATCTCCGTTCCAATTGACTTGCAACCAGGAAAGAATCATCTTGACGCTTCGGTCAAGACAGGGTGAGGTATTACCTTTTCCGAACGCCTTCTCGGACGGTTTCCGAACGCCTTCTCGGACGGTTTCCGAACGCCTTCTCGGACGATTTCCACATACTACTCCGAACCACTCAGTTCCGTAACAAACTCAAAAAAATATATATGAAAACAAAGAATTTGAAGATCCTTTTGGCGAAGAGACTGATCAAGGACATCTTCGCAAATCTTGGGGAACTCTTCGCGTTGATGGCGAAGGATCCCCTCCCGATGAGAAAAGCATCCGAGTGGCAGAACCCCGACTTCTTCGCCACTCCTCCGGCGTCGCATGTGCAGAATGTACAAGAAACACAAGAAACACAAGAAGCGCAAGAAGCACAGGTAGCGCAAGAACCGCAGGCAGAACAGGCAGCACAGGCTGTCGCTCAGCCTCAAAAACTCGCTCAGCCTCAAAAAGCCCCTCAGGCACAAGACGTTTCAAAGAAAAAAGCCGGACGCACGGTAGATTTCTACGTACGCCCGAGTCAGGTAAAGGAAGTGATTGAGGCACAGTGGGAGGTGCGCTGCAACGCCACGAACTTCGCACCCGAAGCGCGCCGCAAGGGAGAAGATGCCCCCTTCAGAGTCATGGACGAAAGACTCCAAAACTCCATCATCTGGAGCGTACAAGAAATAT
>NZ_JADYUH010000011.1 GCF_021531665.1 Prevotellamassilia timonensis | reverse complement strand
TACCCAGCCTGGAAGGCTGTACTGTGAGTAACCGGGGGCAACGCCCCCGGACAGCGTGCCACACCCTCAGTATCAGCCTGGAGGGCTGTACGCCCGCGAAGATGCTTAATCATTAAAGAATAGATCGTTCTCAAGGTCAATCCCCATCTCACGCATCCACTCTTCATACTCTTCACGGAAGGACTTCACTCGGTGATGTTCCTTCTGAGTCTTGATGTACTCTATGACCGAAGGCCGTTCCTTGCCGCTGTACGTAAACGCTGCATAACCGTTCCCCCAACCATCAAACCTCGGGAACCAATCACGATTCTCTTTTATCCACTTTGAAGATTCTTGTTTTACAATTCTTACAAAATCACTTAAAGATATTGAAGGATTAACCTCAACACATAAGTGGATGTGGTCGGGCATGGAGTTGATTCTGTACAGATAACACTGCTTATCTTTACATATCCCGAGTATGTAAAAATACAAATGGCGTTCATACTCCTCAGTTAAGGTTCGCTCAGAGCGCTTGGTACGCCAGACAATATGATAGGTAAGACTTACATGTGACATATATATTATATTATGGCGTATAGACTTCTAAGACTTCGCTGTTTGCATTCTTAAATTCCTTCAGTGTCATGAGTGCTGTGTCGAATGAGTGGTGTCTGGCACTGCAAACGCGACTTTTACATCTTCGCGGGCGTATAGCCCTCCAGGCTATTCCACTCTCGCCACCTGCTATCCCCGGGCGTTGCCCGGGGTTACTCACAGTATAGCCTTCCAGGCTAAGATACCTTTGACGATACATGGTGTCTGCCACAGCAAACGCGGCTTTTACATCTTCGCGGGCGTATAGCCCTCCAGGCTATTTCACTCTCGCCATCTGCTTTCCCCGGGCGTTGCCGGGTGTTACTCACAGTATAGCCTTCCAGGCTAAGATACTTGTGCTGCACAGGTGACAACGCCAGCAAGTGTGACTCCGCTGCACTTCATGTCTTAGGAGGAGGATAAGGCATAGCAAGACTACCCAGCCTGGAAGGCTGTACTGTGAGTAACCGGGGGCAACGCCCCCGGACAGCGTGCCACACCCACAGTATCAGCCTGGAGGGCTGTACGCCCGCGAAGATGGCGGCAGGAGCCGCAGCGCCGAAGGCGCAGTGAAGCAACCTCATAGCAATTGTGGCTTTGCCGCCCATCTTGATGTTCAACCCTCCAGACTATGATTTACGCTCTGGTTGTTATCTGCGTCCCCTCCACTGACAGTAGAGGGCGGCAGCGAGGAGGAGGAGGATGGCGGCGAGAGCGATGAAGGCGATGGCTTCGGTGGTGCGGATGCTGGCGGGACGGAACTCCATGCGCACTTCATGCTTGCCGGCAGGCACCTTCAAGGCACGGAGGACATAGTTCACACGCCCCAGCTCGGCTTCCTTGCCGTCAATCGTCACCGTCCAGCCGGGATAGTATATCTCACTGAAGACAACGACACCGCCTCGTGCGCTTTCTACGCGATAGGCAAGTTCGTTGGTGTCATAGTGCGTCAGTTCCACACGTCCGCTGTCCAGCGCACTGCCCTCCAACTGCGCTTTGAAGCGGCTGTCGGCGACGGCGGCACGCTTGGTGTCGAGGTGGTTGAGCGCAGCCATCTCTTCGTCGGCGTTCTTCACAAAAGAGAGAGAGTCGATGAACCACCCGTTGCCGTTGGCGTAGGTGTTGCAGATGGCGAGTGCTTTACTGCCCGAGCCGAAGATGAAATATTTCGTGTTGAGCATGTTCAGACACGGGGCGATGCTATCTCCCGGGATGAGCGTCATGTCACCTTGATTCTCGTTGATGGCAGTGACGAAGTTCTGGAGTTCCGCGTTGAGTCTTCGGTCGATGAGGTCCTGATAGCGGTGCAGTTTAGCAGCGTGATAGCCACCGATGGAGTGGTGATAGTAGGACGTGGCGTTGGAAGTCTCGTTGAAAGGATTCCCCGCTCCGAGGTTGGCGACGCGGAAGTAGGTCGTGTCCGCCAGAATCTGTTCGTCCGCCGGTGTTTTGGCGAAGGAAGCCTCCATGTCGTAGGCATCGGTGAAGGAGGAGTCGTTGAGATAGCGTTTGTCAATCTGCCAGAGGTTCACGAGGCAGAGCAGGGTGACTGCTACGCCGAGCACCACCGCCCAGCGGGTCTGATGTTCCTTCTGTTGCTTCATCATCGTGGCAACGAAGAAGAGGACGAGGGTCACGAGGGCTATCTGCAAGAAGGAGGAAGCCGCCGAGGCAGAGAGGATGGCATGGTGCATGGTGGTGACGGCGTTCCTATATTCTCCCACGAAGTCGGCGGGGAAGCCTGCCTGCGTCATGGCGGCAAAGGTGCGGGCGTCAGAAGCGGAGAGGCAGTCGCCGGCGGCAGAGGGAGTGAGCCACATCAGCAGACACAGTCCGCCGGTCAGCACAAATGCCACGGGGAGACCGATGCACTTGCGCCAGCCACCGTCCTTCATGCTCCAATCGCCGAACGTGAAGAGGTCGGGGCAACGCACAATGGCAGCGAGGCAGAGAATCGCCAAGGCGGGCATGGTGAACTCGACGATGACAAGGGCAGAGCTGACGGTGCGGAACTTGGAATAGAGCGGCAGGTGGTCGATGAGGAAGTTCGTCACCTCGGGCGTGTTCTTGCCCCATGAGAAGATGAGACCGATGAGGGTGGCGAAGAACAGTGCCCACTTGACGGGACCTTTCACATAGAACAAGCCGAGGAGGAAGAGGAAGCAGACGATGGCGCCGACATAGACGGGACCGACGGTGAAGGGCTGGTCACCCCAATACTGCATGATGCCGGGAGGATAGGCGTCAAACTGTTGTTCCTGGAAAGCTGCCTGCGCCTGACCGGCACAGGAATAGAACGCATCAAAACCCTCCAGTTCTTCCACGCCCTCGTGGTCGAGGATGGAGGCAGAGCCGCCGCCCTTGTAGTCGGGAATGAGGAGCGTCAGGGTTTCATCGACGCCGTAGCTCCAAGCGGTGATGTAGTCGCGGTCAAGTCCGTCGGTGGCTTTTCCAGCCTGCGAGGAGCCGGGCAGAGGAGAGAGTTCTGCCTTGCCGCGCATGGTTTCTTTGGAATAGGTATAGGTGTGGTAGAGGTTGGAGAGGTTACAGCTCAAGCCGAGCAAACCGGCAATGATGACCGCCGCGGTGGACTTCAGCCACTGTTTCAGACGGCGCTCCCGCAGGGCACTGACGAAGAAGCAGATGACGAGGAGTGCCATGACGAAGAGGAAATAGTAGGTCATCTGCAAGTGGTTGCTGACGAGTTGGAAGGCGGTGAAGAGGGCTGTGACCGCCATGCCTTTGAGGAGTTTCCCGCGATAGCAGAGAATCAAACCGGCGATGGTGGGCGGGATGAAAGCGAGCGTCAGCACTTTCCAGAGGTGACCGGCGGCAATGATGATGAGGAAATAGGAGGAGAACGCCCACATCACCGAACCGGCGATGGCAAGCCAGGCACGGATGCGGAGGGTGCGGAGCAGGACATAGAAGCCGAGCAGATAGAGGAAGAGGAAACCGATGGCGGGGAACCACTTCAACGTTCCGAGGGAATAAATCTCGGAGAGGGTGGTGACGGTGTCGGAGGAGGAATAGGAGGGTGCCATCTGGAAGGTGGGCATGCCGCTGAAGATGGCGTTGCTCCAACGGGTGACTTCGCCGTCGTGGCTCTCGCGGAACTGTCGTTGCTCCTGTCCGAGTCCTTGTGCTGCGACGGAGTCGTGACCGCCGAGCACGAGCCCCTGGCTCATGGGCGTCAGGAAGTAGAAGGTACTGAGGAGGAGGAAGATGGCAACGGCAACGAGGTCGGCGAGCCATTGACGTTTGCAGGAGGCTTCGTTCTGCCCTTGGCAGTTGGCTCCTGTCACTTGGTCCGCTTGTGCGGAGGCTTGGGATTTTTGAGGATTCATTCTGAAGATTTTGTGATTTCGGGTGCAAAGTTAGTGAAATTCTCCATCTTCTGATGTTCGCTCTTGTGAGACGAAGAGAGGAAGAGACAAAGAAACGAAGAGACAAAGAGACAAAGAGACAAAGAGACAAAGAGTCAAAGAGACGAAGAGACGGGGAGACGAAGAGACGAAGAGACAGAGAGTCAAAGAGACGGAGAGACGGAGAGACGAAGAGACGGGGAGACGAAGAGGCGGAGAGACAAAGAGACGAAGAGGAGCCTTCCCCAACCCCTCCCTAAAGGGAAGGGCTTTTTTGCGGCGCAGACGCTCCGCACACAGGGGAGCTTTGGGGAGACGAAGAGAGGAAGAGACGAGGGGACGGAGAGGCGGGGACGGTTTGTTTGTTTTATTGCTGTCCGCTAAATGTCTTTTGAAGTTATGTCTAAACGCTGCTATGACACTGCTATGACGCCTCGGTGATGCCGTCACCGACCCGTCACAGCAGCGTTGGAATTTATTAGTTGACCATATACCGGCTGTCCGAAGAATTTACGACTTTCGCTCATGGTTATCTACGTTCATCAGCAAAAGCAACGTAACCATTTAGGGCTGACTCCTGCAACGGGTGCTAGCCCTAATTCTTCACCTTCGTCTTGAAAAGTTCATGAATAGTTTAGCGGGCAGCAATAATATACCATATTACAAGGGTAAGAAAAAACTATGCAAACTATACACAAACCCTACATTTAACCCTACATCCATCTGATTTACCGCACGTTACAATGTGTATAGTTTGAGGCGCAAACCCTACACAAACCATACATTGAACTATACATTGAGACTTTTCAAACCCTACACAAAAACTATACACAAAAGCCTACACCGCAACCCTACATGGCAACGGCACGCAGTTCTACTTAGGAGCGCACCTAGGAAAAACTAGGAGCGCACCTAGGAAAAACTAGGAGCGCACCTAAGAAAAACTAGGAGCGCACCTAGGAAAAACTAGGAGCGCACCTAAGAAAAATTAGGAGCGCACCTAAGAAAAATTAGGAGCGCACCCGGTTAAAATTTGCCTTCTTCAAATTTTTATTTCCCTTCCTCAAATTTTTCTTTCCCTTCCTCAAATTTTTCTTTCCCTTCCCCTAGTTTTTCTTTCCCTTCCTCAAATTTTTCTTTCCCTTCCTCAAATTTTAATTTGCCTTCCCATAGTTTTAACCAGCCTTCCCATAGTTTTAACCAGCCTTCCCATAGTTTTAACCAGCCTTCCCATAGTTTTTCTTTCCCTTCCCCTAATTTTTCTTTGCCTTCCTCTCTCCCACTCTTCCTCTCTTTGTCTCTTAGTCTCTTTGACTCTTTGTCTCTTAGTCTCTTTATCTCTTAGTCTCTTTGACTCTTAGTTCCCATGTAGGGTTTGCACTCCGTTTTGTGTAGGGTTTTGAACGTCTTAGTGTATAGTTAATGTATAGTTTGTGTATAGTTTGAAGCACAAACTATACATTTCGTAATGCGCGGAGAATCAGAGGAATAGAGGGGAGAATGTAGGGTTTGTGTATAGTTTGCAGAGTTTTTTTGTTTCCCCTTTAATTTACGTATAGTGTAGTGCCAAGGCGTGGCAAAAAATCCGGATGCCTTGGGCGGATGACGGTCTAACCCCAACGAGCGCAGAGTCGTGGTATGCACTTTTGCTGCTAACTCGCTGAATTCTTCACACTTTTTTTAGACACAAAGTGCTCTGTTTGAAGAAAAAAGTGTTCCTTTGCAGGTCATTAATATATTAACATGGGCGGTGTGTCATAATAGCCAATCTGCTGCGTTGCTATCGGATTCGGGCTTGGTCATGTACTTCAGTACACTCCCTGCGCCCTCATCCTCAGCGCCTTGCATCTTAGCCATTCTGACGTACCTTCGAGGGGGAAGCCCAAAATGTGCATTTTGACACACCCTCTTTCAATTTTTGTTTTAGCCCGTAGTACGAATGAATGATTCGGTGCGGCAAACTAAAAGACTTATACAAACTATATGAAATTAACAGGTAAGGTTCATTATGTGGGAGTGAACGACAGAACGAAACATCGCTTCGAAGGACTTTGGATTCTTCCTCAAGGCGTGTCTTATAATTCCTACTTAATCCACGACGAAAAAGCCACGGCGCTTGTGGACACCGTCGATATGGCGTTCTTCCCCGAATATTTGGAGAAAATCAAGGCGGTGCTCGGCGAGCGTGCGTTGGACTATGTCATCATCAATCACATGGAACCCGACCATTCGGGCTCGCTGGCACTCATTCGCCAACAGTTCCCCAACGTGAAACTGGTCGGAAACAAAAAGACCCTGGAGATGGTGCAGGGATTCTACGGACTCGACACGGAGAACACGCTCTGCGTGGCGGACGGCGACAGCCTCGACCTCGGACACCACAAACTCCGCTTTCATCTGACTCCGATGCTCCACTGGCCGGAGACAATGATGACCTATTGCGAAACCAGCCACATCCTCTTCTCGGGCGACGCCTTCGGCTGTTTCGGCGCACTCAACGGTCACGTCGTGGACACAGAAATGGACACGACGCCCTACTGGTCAGAGATGGAACGCTACTATGCCGCCATTCTCGGTAAGTTCGGCGCACCCGTGCAGACGGGACTGCGCAAACTGAAGGACTTGGACATCCGCATGATTTGCTCAACCCACGGTCCGGTTTGGGTGAACGAAGTGAATCGCGCCGTTGACACCTACCGCCGCTTCTCTTCCGGAACGACAACGCCGGGGTTGGTGATATGCTACGGCAGTATGTATGGCAACACGCGCCGCATGGCAGAAGCCGTGGCTGAGGGCGCAGCGGAAGCGGGTGTGAGAAACATTGTGGTGCACGACCTGAGTGTGTCGCAACCGTCCTATGTCTTGGCGGACATTTTCCGCTACGGCTCTCTCGCCATCGGTAGTCCGACCTACAACGGGGGACTCTTCCCCGTGGTGGAGGATTTGCTGAAACGTCTCTGCGGACGCAGCGTGAGCAAACACCGCCTCGGCATCTTCGGCGGCTTCACCTGGAGCGGACAAGCGGTGAAAAACATGCTCGCCTACAACGAGAAAATGAAAATGGAACTGGTGGGCGAAGGCTTGGAATGGAAACAAGGCGTCACCGCCGAAACCCTGGAACAAGCACGAGCCTTGGGAAGACTCTTCGGAGAGTAAGCCCGTTTAAGTAATCCTCAAAAAACAACCTGCATCATCTTTGAAAATCTTTTCGGTCCATATTTCCTCCCTCATCAGTCACATAACTACGGCTATGCTCCTTCTTCGGGTGAAAATCTGACCTCGAAAATGTCATTCAAATCTGACGCAACTTATTATTTTCATATTACTAAACCGTGCCGCAAGGTGTGTTGAACATTCTTTTTCCATATACATACACATGAAAAATATTCTTCGCGGGTGTTTGGTTGCAGCGACATTGTGGATGGGAGTTTGTCTCCCCTCTTCAGCCCAGCGCGTATCACTGAAAACGAACGCCCTCTATTGGTTGGCAGGCACCCCCAATCTTGGTGCCGAATTTCGTTTGAGTCGCCACGTCACGCTGGACTTGGAAGGCGCCTTCAACAAATACCACGTTTCGAGTTTCCAAACCCGAATGATTTCCTTTTCTCCCGAAGTGCGCCACTGGTTCAGCCGTCGCCCCGGCACCGGACACTTTGTGGGAGGCACTTCTCTCATTTCAAACTATCGCTTCACGCTCAGCGGCACCACCCACAACGGCGATGCCTTTGGCATGGGACCGGTCTATGGCTACTCCCTCCCTCTGGGACGTCATTGGAACATGGAAGCCTCGGTCGGCGCCGGATTGCTCTATTATCGTGAAAAAAAATACGGAACCTCAGAAATGGTTCCCGAAGACGTGAACCACAAAGGCTTCACCCTCGCCCCGCTGAAAATCGGACTCTCCTTTGTCTATGTGATTAAATAAAGGACTTCAAACTCCCTGCCACACCATGAATCGTTTTCTTCGCATTTTCCTCCTTTTCTTTGCCGTGAGTCTTGCCGCCTCAGCGCAGGAAGTCATCCGCGTCACCGGCGTCGTCAAGTCTAAAGACAGCAAGAAGCCACTCTATCAGGTGGCTATCTACGATTTTTTTACAAAAAAGAAATATGAGACCGACATCGATGGGCGTTTCGCCTTTGACACCAGTCCCAAAGCCACACTCAGCTTCACCTACATCTTCGACCCCGTCACGGTCAAGGTGAAGGGAAGAAACTACATCGAGGTGTATCTCAAAGACGACATCTTCAT
This sequence comes from Prevotellamassilia timonensis, assembly GCF_021531665.1. Classification (GTDB taxonomy): domain Bacteria; phylum Bacteroidota; class Bacteroidia; order Bacteroidales; family Bacteroidaceae; genus Alloprevotella. The sequence goes on along the minus strand of NZ_JADYUH010000011.1, from coordinate 40,771 downwards.
GACGCAACTCGACACCGCCGGCACAACGGTGCGTGCCCTGAAGACCAACTCTGTCGAAGCCACCACGATGGAAGTTTTCGGCGACACGATGCGCTTCGGTACCAACTTCCACATTCGCAACACGGACTTCGCCAACAACTGCCGCCTTGTGGCACAAGGACGACTCATCAACAAAAACACGGGAGACACCGTCCTCACGCGGCCAATCGTCATCGACGCTCCCACCTATCACCTCACGCAAGAACGTCTCTACGGACTGAACAAGAAGGGCTTGCAAGGAGATCCCCTCGCGCCCTTCACCACCATTCTGAACGACAGCCTCTACCGAGAAAAAACGAAGGACTATGTCATCTCCTACACCGACAAAGTGCCCGTTGAAAACAAGCGAGACCTCTCCTATCTCGAGGTGCGCTTCACCCGAGAAGACTATCTCCACCTCCTCAGCGACACCACCGTCACCATCGCTAAAGGCTTCATCAATCCGATGCGCTGGCTGGACTATGACTTGCACGGATGGGAAATTGCAGACTCAGCCTACTTCCCCAAACAAAACCTCTCACCGCGCCCCACAGGAGGAAGCATCGACCTCCGCTTCCCGGTGAACAAAGCCGTCTTCGACCTTTCCGACCCACACAACGCGGCGGAAATGAAAAAACTCGAAGACCGAATGAAGAACATCCTCGGCACCTCCGGCGCCAGCATCCTCAGCGTCAAACTGACTGCCACCGCCTCGCCTGAAGGAAACTATGCACGCAACGCCGAACTTGCCGATGAACGCTTGGGCTACGCCCTGCAAACCGTGAGCAGCTTCCTTCCCGAACGTCTCCGAGAAGGCGTCGAAATGAAAAAGGCAGCACGCGTGGCAAGCTGGAAAGAAGTAGCCGATTTGCTCCGAAAGGACAGCCTCAACGATGAGGCTGACGCCATTGAAAACATCATCGCCAAAAACGCAGACCCCAACCGACAGGGCGCAGCCATCAGAAAACTGGCGTGCTACACGCTCATCAAAGAAAAATATCTCCCGCAACTGCGCTCCATGGCTTACGAGATGCGCTACATCATTCAGCGCAAACTCCTGCCCGAGGAAATCAAGGAGAACTATGAGAAGGACTATCACCTCCTCGACCGAGCAGAATTCTTCACACTCTACCGCGCCGAGACCGACACGCTCCGCAAAGAGAAACTGCTGCGACAGGCACTGGAAGTCTATCCCTCCTTCTGGGTCGCTGCCAACGACTTGCAGGCTCTCCTCATCGAGAAGGGAAAAGCCGAACCGAAATGGCTGGAACCCTACGCCGGAAAGAAATGGATTCTCACCGAACGCGTGCCGAACGAGGTGAATGAGAACCAAGCCGCAGCGTTGTTGATGGACGAACGCTACGGCGAGGCATGGCAGGTTTCCAACCAAATCGTGCCCACCGAACGCAACCGAATGCTGCGGGCACTCTGCGGCGTCTTCAGCGGCAGACTGGAAGGCAACGCCGATGTCGTTGCCGAATCCTCGCCGCGCAACGCCGTTGTGATGGCTCTGGTGCAGAAGAAAAACGAACAGGCACTCCGCCTCTGCGACAACCTTCCCGCCAACGAAGCCATGACCCACTATCTTCGCACCGTCTGCCACTGCCGCCTCGACCACGCCGTTGAAGCAGAACAGGAGTTCGCACAAGCCATCAAACTGGACCCCGAACTCGCCAAAATTGCTAAGTCGGACGCAGACATCAGCATTGACATCGACAAGATTGCGACTGCAAAATGAAAAAATTGAGAATCATTCGTCCTCACAAGAAAATGAAAACACGTTTCACACATATATTATATATAGGAGCGCTGCTTGCCGCTCCCGCCTTCGCGCAGTCTCCTGCTGACTCGGTGAAAACTGAACAGAAGGTACAAGAGGATGCCTTCCGTCACGTGCTCCAAAAACCGCGCGTCTCCAAACGATTTGAAAACAAAACCTGGATGGACCACGCCTTCCTCGACGGAGGAATCGGACTCCAGTTCATGGGAACACGAGACCACATTCGACCCGGCGTGGGAATGGAAGCATCCTTCGGTGACTGGTGTACGCCGGAACATGGCTGGCGATTTGGCGCACAAACCGGCTACTATCATGTCGTAGGAGGCAAAACAAAATATGCCGGAGTTTCCGTGGACTATCTCATGAACTTCACGGAACTTGCTTCCTATGGTTCTCCCTCCTCCCATCGCTTTGAAGTCATCGGCGTGGCAGGCGTGGAAGCAGACTATTCCCGCCGCTATCTTCACAATGACTTCGGATTTGGCGCTCGACTCGGTCTGCGAGGACAGATGGCTGTGAATGACTATATTTACTTCTGGCTGGAACCGCGTGCCTCTCTCATGCAAGACGACGTGTCACAGATTGAAACCACACACCGCGCCCGCCCCATGGCTTCCGTCTTTGCGGGAATGGGCTATCGCGTTCCGGAACGAGTCAGAAATGCTCCGCGCAATGAAGAGAAGACACGCTCTCGCTGGAACGACAGTCTCTTTATCTCCGTGTCGGGCGGTCCGGCATTCCTGCTCATGCCCGAATCTTCTCAATGGAAAGAACATAAAGGAGGAAGAATCTACGCCGGAGTGGGAAAATGGTTCAACTCCATCAGTGCCGTGCGCCTCTCCGCCGGTGCCACCCTCCTGCGGCAGCCCGAAGGCGAACGCCTGAAGGGCATCACGGCACAGGCTGACTATTTGCTCAACCTTTACAACCTCTTCGGCGGCACGAGACTCGACCGAAAATGGTGGGTGAACGGCGTGGCAGGCGTCGGATTCAACTGGACGGATGCCGAAAGAGGCGTGCTTCGATCCTATGGACTGGGAGCCGGTCTGCAAGGCAACCTCAGAATCTACAAAGGATTCGGACTCACCCTTGAACCGAGAGTGGACATCTACACCAAAGACTTCGCATCCGCTAATTCCACGCTTGAGAAATTGGACGCCATTCCCTCCGTTCTCCTCGGACTCCAATACACCTCCACCGCAAAAGACCGCAAAAAGGCAACCAACGAAGCCAAAACCGCCCGCAGCCAAAAGGTCGAAGAACTCCTCTTCGTCGAAGCGGGCATCGGAGCGAACCTCATGGCTGGACGCAACAACTTCTCCGCACCTTGGGACTATGCCCGACCCTCCGGCTACATCGGCATCGGACACTGGTTCACAGGAGTTCATGGCGTGCGTCTCAACGGTCAGTTCGCACAGACGCTCACCTCCACCGACGTGCGCAAAAAACACGTCGCCATCGGAGTGGACTACTTGCTCGGACTGAGCAACCTGTTCTACGGCGTGAACCCCGAGCGCAAATTGGAACTGCAGGCAGCAGCCGGCATGAACCTTGGCAACATGGAAAACGATCACCGTCTGTCCTATGGACTTGAAGGCTCCTTCCGCGGCTTGTGGCACCTGAACCCCCTGCTCAGTCTCTTCGTCGAAGCGAAAATGCAGGGCTACAACAACAACTTCCTCTCCGAAGAATTGACGAACCGAAAGCTTGACCTCATCTTCACAGGACTGGCAGGCGTGCAACTCAGCATGAACAAAGGCGGAAGAGGAGAACGAACCCTCAGCGATGAAACGCCCGAGGACTATGTCTCCATCGCCGGCGGCGCCGCCGTACCTGCCAACCACTACACCAATGGCAACTACTACTATCCCGTGGGACGCGTCAGCTACGTGCATCCCTTCAATGCCGTCTCCGCGCTTCGTCTGAACCTTCAAGGACAGGTTGGAAAATATGAAGGCGTTCGTCACTGCGAAGGACTCCTCGGAGCAGACTGGCTTGGCGATTTCAGTGCCTACACCTACGGTCCCAACTCCTCTCGCCCCGTTTCCCTCCTGGCTTTGGCTGGTTTCAATGCCGGACAGCAATACTTTGGGGGCAGCACCTATTTTTATGCCGACCTGCACGTCGGCGGACAGTTCTCCGTTCGCGCCGGCGAAAAGGTGCGCCTCTACGTAGAGCCTCAGTGGGGTCTTCGCCTCTTCGGACATTCAAGCGTGGAACGCTGGGGACGCTGGTCTCCGATGGCGCTCCTCGGTGTGGACTATCACTTCCGCCATTCGGCGAAGAAAGCGTCTTCGCGTCCCGAATCAGAGAAGAAGCAATGGGCTTCCGTCGGAGTGGGCACAGGCGTCTATTCCGTGAACTTCGGTCAAGTCTCCGGTATTCGTAAACTCACCTTGGTCGGCGAGGCAGCCTACGGTCGCTGGCTTCATTCCATCCACGGCGCTCAGATTTCAGTTTCCAACACAGTGGCGAAGCGAGAAATGAGCGGAAAAGAGAATCTCACCGCCATCAAGTTGAACTATGTGCTGAACATCTCGGACCTCTTCTCCGACACTTCTTCCGAGGACAAACTTTTCCGCGTTCGCGGTTTGGCTGGTGCTTCGATGAACGTGGCTGCCGGCGACGGTAAGAGCACGAAGTGGGCACCGGGCGCACAGATTGCACTGCAGGGCGGCTTCCGTCTCTCCCCCGCTTTTGAAATCTACGTGCAACCCGAAGCGGCAATGTATGCCAAGAGCATTGAGCGCCCTGCCACCTCTCACCCCTTCGAAGGTGAACTTCGTCTGACCATCGGAACCAGATTCTCCTTCTGACACCACACGACACAGGCTCGCCACCGTTTGAAAGGAACGAAGCAGCCACCCACAAAGCGCCTGCGGTGCGACTCAAACGAGGCTCAACCTCCTTGAATCGCACCGCAGGTGCTTTGTATCTTTCTGATTCTATTTTATTGCTGTCCGGTAAATCGTTTGCCAGTCCACGGGCTGCCATCCCGCCGGGCGGAAACTTAGTAATATGAAAATAATAAGTTGCGTCAGATTTGAATGACATTTTCGAGGTCAGATTTTCACCCGAAGAAGGAGCATAGCCGTAGTTATGTGACTGATGAGGGAGAAAATATGGACCGAAAAGATTTTCAAAGATGATGCAGGTTATTTTTTGAGGATTACTTAGCCCAAATCCTCTGTTTTCAGCGTGAGGAGGTCATCGCGCGTCAAATCCGAGATGACGGCGAGACGCATCGCCTGATTCTCTAACGTTTTTTCAAACAGGTTGCGCACGGTGCGGGCATTGCCAAAATTGCGGTCTTTCTCCGCCACTGCTTTCTCCAAACGCTGACGAAGTGCCACATCTGCTGCGGCGTCCAAAACGTAGTCGTTGCGCTTCACATACATCTTGAAAATGGAGAACAACTCATCGGCACTGTAGTCCTCAAAATGAATGTAACGGTTGAAACGAGACTGAAGACCGGGGTTGGAGTCAATGAACCCCTGCATTTCATCCTCATAACCCGCCAAAATGACAACCAGGCGGTCGCGGTTGTCTTCCATGCGTTTCAACAGCGTGGCTATCGCCTCAGAACCGAAGTCGTTGGCACCTCCGACGAGACTGTAAGCCTCATCAATGAACAAGACGCCATCCAAGGCTGAGTCAATCACCTTGTTCGTTTTGACGGCTGTCTGCCCGACATATTCTGCCACAAGCCCCGAGCGGTCTGTTTCAACAAGATGTCCTTTCTTCAAAATGCCAAGTTCTTTGTAGATTCCCGCCACGATGCGTGCCACGGTGGTCTTGCCCGTACCGGGATTACCGGTGAAGACGCAGTGATAGGAAATACCGGCGGTCTTGAGACCTGCTTCATCACGCTGTTTCTGAATGCGGATGAAATTGGTCAGACGTTTCACCTCTTCCTTGACACCCTGAAGTCCGATGAGCGAATTGAGTTGTTCCGCCGGGGAAGGTCCTTCCTTCATCTGTTCAGCGGTGGTGACGGTGGTACCGTTTCCGGAAGAGAGTTCCTTTGCCTTCATGATGCGGGCAAGCCATTGCTTCTCCGTGTCACTGAGTGTGTGGTCGAGTTTGGCAATGGTGGAAGTGAAACGATAGAGGAGGGAAAGATAGCGGGTGCGAAGGTCTTCTTCGCAGTAGGTCAGAACGCGAGCGAGATAGAACTCATCCTCTTTCGCCGCATCGGCGTCAACCATCTGTTTGAGGGTTTCGTCCAGTTCCGACGAAGAAATAGAATCCATAAACTCCCGGTTGCACTCGGCATAGTTCCAATCCTGAGAGGGGGAGACGTAGAGAAGGAGGAAAACACGCCAGCACTCCATGTTGAGACCGGACTCGCTGAAGTCACCGCCAAGATTCCGGATGCACTTATAGACATCTGCCATGAAAGTGAGGCGGAACCTGACGTCGTTCTCCATGATGCTCGGTGAGCCGTCCAACTCGCGGAAATTCATCACCTTTTCCATCATCTCTTTTACGTCGTCGCGCCCTTCAATGGAACGGATGAACGACACCAAATCTTCAACAGCATCGTGGACACGCTCAAAATCCTCTTCTTTGAGAAAACGAAAAGCGGATTCCTCCTCGGCTGCCTCTGTCAATTCTTCCACGTGCTTGGACAAAGTTTCCAGTTCTTCGTCGGTCATGTCCTCGGGCAGACCGGCTTCGCTCAATATTCTTTTGCGCTCGTTCCGACGAATGATGTCTCCCACTTGGTCCGCCAACTTCTTTCGCTCTTCCTCTTTCTGCTTCTCTGCATTCTGAATAGCGTCGGAACCCATCAAGGCTGCGATTTCATACATGATGACCCAAGACCCCAAACCCATGAAAACAACCACAAAAATCGGGCTCTCTCCTTTGAACAAAAAAGCCAAACCAATGAGTAAAAAACCGACGAAACCCAACGTGAAGGAGCAGCCCGGCTTCTTCCCATCCGATTTTTGAAAATCCACCAAAGACAAGCCGGAAATGAAGAAAAACAGGTACATCAAAAACACGTAGAAGAAACTTGACGAAAGGGTCAAATAGGTCATCCACATGCCGAGCGAAAAAAAGAGAAAAGAAACTATCGCCTCTGCAAGGCTGTTTTTCTGTGAAGACATGGTGCGTAGGGTTAAGGTGGGGAACTTTTAAGGGGTGTTCTATAAATTAGGTTGAGTTGATTTTTGAACGCTCCTTATCCCGTAATTTATAGAACACCCCCGCAAAAATAAGGAAATAAAAAAGGTGCAGCAAACGCTACACCTTAATTATTTATGGGATGTTCTCTCAAAGCGGGAAGCTCATGCCGAGTGACACGCTGCTATTCATGTTGTGGAGAGGAATGAACTGCTTGGAAACCTTGCCGAGGAAACGGTCAGCACCGATGAAGAAATTGAAGTGCTTGGCGTGGAGGTCAATCACCATACCCGCAGTGCAGCCGGAGGAGCTGACCGCACCGTTGAGAGCAAACTCAAACCACTTCACGGGGCGGATGTTGGCGCTCAGCATTCCCTGATGATAGGAGTATTTTCCGGCGAAACGGGAAGTGTAGAGGAAGCCGAAGCGGAGCGGACGATAGACGGGAAGCGTGTATTCTGCACCGATGTTGAGGGTGGCAGCGAGAGCGCGGGTTTCGTTCTTCTTGCCCTGGTCGTAGAGCGGGAGCATTTCTTCGAGGTCATCGCCGATTTGCTCGAACTGGTCGCCAATCTTGTTGGAACCGGTGTTGGTGCCACCGGCATAGACATCCTCTGCAAAGCCGTTGAAGGTCCAGCTGGTGCGGTTGGGAGCTGCCTGCAAAGCGTCTTTCCACTTGATGAAACCGAGGTCGGTGATGGCTGCGCTGACGGTGAGGTCGTCCAACACTTTGTAGGTTGCACCGAGGTCGAAAGCGAGACCGAAGCCGGGGAGACCGAAGGTGACGTCGTCAATGCCGTCAATCTTTCCGCTGGGATTGTTGTTTTCATGGGTGAACTCGGACTTGAGGATGGCAGCGGAGAGTTTCGGCTGACCACTGATTGCCCACTGGTCGCCCTGCATCTGCACGTGCAGATTGTCGGCGCTGAAGTCGGCGTAGGCGATGCCCAAGAGGAATTTCATCTTACCGCCGACGGTGATTTTGTCGTTAATCTTGTGGGAGTGACCGAGTCCGATTTCCAAGAAGTTCTCCGTGCGGATGCCGAGGTCAGAAATCTCGTAGGACTCATTCTTTCCGGCTTCCTTCATGAAGGCGAAGAGTTGCTTCGGGAGATTGACGTTGGTGTTGGAGCGGAGGTTGAGTTCCACGATGTTCGTACCTTTGAAAGCCTTGAACGCCACGGCAACGAGTCCGTATTTCAAATTCAAAGACATTCGGTTGTTGTCCTTGAGGTCGCCAAGGAAGTCACCGGCATCGACGGAGGGGTGCATGAAAGTGGTGAGGTTGCGATTGTCCACACCGTAGCCCTGCCAGCCGGGTTGCATCTTATAGACGAAGTTGGCGAGACCGAAATTACCGGTAGAGCCGATGTTGAGGTTGCCCATGAAGAGCGGCATGGAAACATAGCTGCTGTCAAGCAACGCGGGGTTCATTTCATGCCGATTGTTTGAGGTCTGCATGAAATAGGTGGAGCGCAGTTCTTGTGCTGCCACGGGAAGTGCGAGGGCTGCTGCCAGAATGCAGGCTGATATCTTGTTTTTCATAACTTAATAGGCGTGAAAAGAGAATTAGTTGTCATTGAAATCTGCCACAATCTGTCCGACAAGTTTGAGCTTGACGTTCTTGAGCTGCACATATTGCGTGGAGACGAGTTTGTGGGTGGCGTTGGAAGTGGCTTCACTGGCTGCGTTAATCTTGAATTCGAGTTTGTCGAGTTTTTTGAGCAGGTTGGGGTCAGTGAGGGTGGCTTTAATGGTGAGAGCGGTGGTGACGGCTGTCGCGTCAGTGCCTCCGCCGGCTTTCACATCCACTTCGTCAAACTGAATGCCGGGGATGAGGTTGTCGTACATGTCGTATGCCGAGATGGTGGCTTTGAGGTCAAGCGGAATGGTGTTCTCTGCTTCAGCACTGATTTGAATGCCATCGGCAGCATAGTCCTTGAGGTCTTCGTTCATGCCATCGGTTTCATCGGTATAGACGATGGTGACGCCGTTCTTGAATTCGAAGGGAACATAGATGGTGTAATCCACAACTTGACTGTACTTCTGTCCGAGGGCTACTTCGTTTTCTCCTACCACGCGGATGTGTTTGTCATTGCCGTTGGCTCCGAGATCCACTTCAATGCGGTCGGGAAGAACGCTGATGAGCGAGGAGATGTTATCCACCTTTTGGGTCTGTACCTTTTTGCTGGGAGCGTCAGCCTCTAAACCGTTGGGGTCGTAGGGTGCGACATCCTGATAGAAGTAGATGACGTTGGAAGTGTTCTTGTAGAGACGGGTGTATTTCGGGAATTCCACGGGACTCACCTGGTCTTGACCATCCTTGATGGAGTGTAGCGTGGCATAGAAGTCCACGTCAGCAGGAATCTGCACGTTGTTCTTGGGATATACGTTGAACTTGAGCGTCGGGTTGGAGACGTTCACGCGCACTTCCGGGTCTTTGAGGAAGTCGGGCAGTTCGGAAGCGATGTCAATGGATTCCACATCGGGGTTGATGAGGGGATCGAAAACGCCCTTCGCACTGGTCACAACAATGTTGGTCTTGTTGTTCGCGCCGGGAGTGCCGACCTTGATGTGAAGACGAACGTCCATGTAGTCGTTGCTGGTCATGGTGAAGCTTCCGGTGTTCACGAAGTCTGCACCACCCTTCATTTTGATGTGGAGGACTTCGGGAGAGATGGAGAGTTTTCCATTCTCAATTGTGCTGCAATCCTTGAGCTGAGTTTGGTCAATCATGAAACTGACAATCTCCTTCATGTTGGCACCATTGAAAGCAACGGAATGAGCCACGAGTTTGTGGCCTTCCACAAGTGTCCAACCTTCAGAGACAGAACCATCCACCACATGAAGGATGGACGGCAGGGTGATTTCCACATCCTTCAGTTCTTTCAAATCAAACTTCAGAGCAGCGTTGCTCTTGAACCATTCAAGACTGAGGCTGACCTTAAGCGGAGTGAAGGACACAGAGTGAATGGCTTTGATGTCAGAAGAGATGTCAGTGACGCTGAAATCCATGCTCTCGGTACCTTCTGCTTCACCCGAGAAGACTTGGGGAATGGCGGGCAACGTGATGGAAGAAATGCCTGCCGCACCGAGGATTTCGCACACTTTGTTGAACGGAAGAGCAGGTTTACCTGGGTTGGTGCGCAAGGTGGGATTGTCCACCTTGGTGGTGACTTTGTCAATGGTGAAATCGAAGTTGGTCGTGCCGTCTTCAACGAGGTAGTACTGGTTCGCGGCGTCCAGTTTGACAGATTCATCCACGCTGAGAATGTCGTTGAGATAAATCTTTTCAACGTTTCCCATGGGGACAGACAGTCCGTTGGAACCCAGCCCCATGGTGAGGTCAAGGTCTTCGGAGAGGTCATAGGAATTGTCCACGCACGCTGTCGTCAAGAATGCCGAACCGGCGCAGAGGGCTCCTACGAAGAGAAATTGTTTGATTTGGATAGGTGCCATATCTATCTGTTTTAATGGTAAAAAAATGATTTTCTGAAATGATTGTTCTCTCAAAAAAGGTGTTTCGGATACAATTTAAGTCACAAGCGGTAAAAATCTATGTCACAACCGAGTAAAACTCTAAAAACATAATAACGATTGTACGAATGCAAATGTAAAGAGTTTTTTTTAGAAAAAAACAAATTACGTCTTTTTTCTACCCTTGAAAAAATATTTAGAGGTTTTGTGAAAAAAGTGTGGATGTTTTTTAAAGAATTGTGTTGAACAAGAGTCAAAGAGGCTAAGGGACAAAGAGAGGAAAAGAGGAAAAGAGGAAGAGACGAAGGGACGAAGGGCGAAAACCGTTCCTCTGTGCCACAGCGGGGCGTGACCTGTGCTCCCTTACTGCGCATCCATGCTGCGTCAAGATAGAGTGCGCCTTCGGCGCGGCGGCTCCCGCCGCCATCTTCGCGGGCGTATAGCCCTCCAGGCTAAACTTTTCTTGCGTCCAGCTATCCTCGGGCGTTGCCCGAGGTTACTCACAGTATAGCCTTCCAGGCTAAAATACTGCTGCTGCACAGGTGATAAAGCCAGCAAGTGCGGTTACGCTGCGCTTCATGTCTTAGGGGAAGATAAGGCAAGCAAGACTATCCAGTCTGGAAAACTGTACGCCCGCGAAGATGGCGGCGGTAGCCGCACTACTTTTGCCGCGAACGGGCTGAAAGCCCAAAGAGCGGACAGTCTGTTGGCCAGCAAGACTATCCAGCCTGAAAGGCTGTACTGTGAGTAACCGGGGGCAACGCCCCCGGACAGCAGGGAACTCCTTCAGTATCAGCCTGGAAGGCTGTACGCCCGCGAAGATGGCGGCGAGAGCCGCAGCACCGAAAGCGCAATTTACGTTGATGATGCTGCAGACGGCATGCACTTCTTTCAAGAAAAGGTTTATTGCTGTTTATCTCAAGGGGATTTCTTGGTTTTGTCTTTTCCTCTCTTTGTCTTTTTATCCCTTTGTCTCTTTGTCTCTTTGTCTTTTAGTCTCTTTGTCTTTTAGTCTCTTTGTCTTTCACCCATTCGCGAGATTCGTGTTTCAAAACAGCACACTAAGGAACACCGCTTCGTGAGAGGTCGGTAAAGGTGAACGTAGGAGGCAAAGCGAAAGTTGGTGGCAAAGAGAAAGTAGGTGGCAAATGCCTTTTGGGTTGGCATTTACCTCCTACTGTTCATTTTCCATGTGCATCTCCGAAAGTCTCCTTACTCAAACGGATGAACCATTGAATGTTGGAGAGTATCTCTGAGCACTATAATTGCGTCGGCTGTGTGACGGACTGTTCTTTCGCAGTCACTTCACCGGCACTTTTCGCGCAGTCACTTCAGCAGCACCTTGCGTGTAGTGCCATCGGAGTAGCGCACGATGACCGCGCCGCGTTGTTTGCCGTTGATTAGTTTGCCATTCAGGTCGTAGTAGCCGACAATGGTGGGGGCAGTCTTGTCTGTCTCCACTTCATCTATGCCGGTGGGCATAACCACAATCTCATATGCGTTCCAAGGCGCTTGAGTTTGATAGGCAGTCTTGGCATCCTCGTCCACCACATAGACTGTTTCTAACGGAGTGCCATAAAACATCCTATATCCTGTGCTGGGAGGTGTGGAGGGGAGCATATAGATGGATGTCAAACTGTTGCACCACGAGAAGCAGTCTTTTCCCAAACTCGTGACGGAGTTGGGAATGGTGATGGAGGTCAAACTGGGGCAATCAGAGAAGCACAATTCCCCCAAACTCGTGACGGAGTTGGGAATGGTGATGGAGATCAAACTGCTGCAATTCCAGAAGCAGCATTCTCCCAAACTCGTGACGGAGTTGGGAATGGTGATGGAGGTCAAACTGTTGCAATAAGAGAAGCAGTAATCTCCCAAACTCGTGACGGAGTTGGGAATGGTGATGGAGGTCAAACCGTAGCAATTAGAGAAGCAGCCCCATCCCAAATTTGTGACGGAGTTGGGAATGGTGATGGAGGTCAAACTGCTGCAACTACGGAAACAGCTTCCTCCCAAACTCGTGACGGAATTGGGAATGGTGATGGAGGTCAAAAAGCTGCAACCCTCGAAGCAGTTCCATCCCAAACTCGTGACAGAGTTGGGAATGGTGATGGAGGTCAAACTGATGCAACCATAGAAGCAGTATTCTCCCAAACTCGTGACGGAGTTGGGAATGGTGATGGAGGTCAAAATGCTGCAATCATAGAAGCAGTAATCTCCCAAACTCGTGACGGAAAATGTGATACCATTATAAGTCACTGTTTCAGGAATCACTACGTCACCGTAGTATTCATCATTATACGAGTCATAATTGTCTCCCTTAAAAGTGACTGTAGCCATCTTGTTGGCTGCATCCAAATTGTAGAAAATTCCATCTACCTCTGCGTCATGAGCTCGGGCAGAAAGGGAAAAACATAAAAGGGTAAGGAGTAAAAAGTAATTTCTCATGAGAATAAAAAATAGGCGCGCAACCATTCAATTGCTTGTCTATTTTCAGGCTACCGCCAAGTGGCCCATTCGCATAACAAGCGCAGAATGGCTCACGCCTTAGGGCATGAACCTTCTTACTGCTTGTTCTCATGCGAATCTATTTTGGCGGTATTCGAAAATAGAGAACAAGAGCAAAAGCTCTATAAGATGTATTTCCTAAATCAAGTCAATAGGAACGGGCGCGCACCGTGTTAAACAATAGGGAGGCTTGAAGCCTCTGTCTAAAAATCGTTTGCCTTGCCGTCGCGCGATGGGCAGACGATGCGAAGGCTTGTGCGTGCGTTGTAAAGTGTCTGTTTCGTAGAGGCGATGCTGCTTGCTTTAGGGGTGCAACAGCATGGCGAAGAAATATTTTTTTATGGTAAGACATTGCATTCTCTTAGGTGGCAACCGGAAACGAACGAATGCGTGTCCGTCACCGATTCCGTCAAAATGCGATTACGCATTCTAACCAATTGCAAAAATAGAGAAAAACATCATACAAACAAACTTTGTCTCTTTGTCTTTCATCCATTCGCGCTATTCGTGTTCCAAAATAAACGCCGATTTGATGAGCCCATTCATGAGCATTCATGGAGAGAAAGGTGGAGAAGTTTCGCCGAAAAAACCAACAATTTTGAGCGTTTTTTTCGCGATTCTACATTAACATCTTTAACTTTCGAGAACACTTTCCGCCTCCCAATTTTGCCTACTCGGCGCGCAGTTTTTCCTGGATGCGCACCTAGTTTTTCCTGGATGCGCATCTAGTTTTTCTTAGATGCGCATCTAGTTTTTCTTAGATGCGCATCTAGAACCCCCGTTTTTAAAGGGAAAGTGACGAAAAAAGGGGGGAGCCGAGGCTCCTCCCATATCTCTGTACAAATATAATACATTTCGTCGCCAAAAGCAAGAAGTGTTAAAACCGAAAAACCGCCTTGGGTGTGGAAAAATTTGGATGAAAATAAAGCACATTTAATCAGTTGTCAACCTAAAAGTGAACATATTCTTTTGAACACCTCATAAATCTGAAACACACAAAGAGCGTAGAAGACGGGATTTTGTGCTAATTTTGCTGCGTAAAACTATACCACTTGTTTATCTTGTGAATCCATCCACCTTATTTGCAAAATAAAAACACCGTATAATCAAAACATTCCAAATATATCATGACACGCAGTTTATTCCTTTACAATACGCGCTCACGCCGTAAAGAACTTTTCAAGCCACTCACCGAGGGACACGTCGGCATGTATGTCTGCGGACCGACCGTCTATGGCGACGCGCATCTGGGACACGCCCGCCCCGCCATCACTTTTGACCTCGTCTTCCGCTATCTCAAACACCTCGGCTACAAGGTGCGCTACGTCAGAAACATCACCGACGTCGGACACCTCGAGCACGATGCCGACGAAGGCGAGGACAAGATTGCAAAAAAAGCACGACTCGAACAACTCGAACCGATGGAAGTGGCGCAATACTATACCAACCGCTTCAACCGTGCCATGGACAAACTCAACGTCCTTCCGCCCAGCATCGAACCGCACGCCACGGGACACATCATCGAACAGGAAGAACTCGTGAAGGAAATCATGAAGAACGGCTATGCCTACGAATCCAACGGTTCTATCTATTTTGACGTGGTGAAATACAACAAAGACCACAAATATGGTGTGCTCTCCGGACGAAATCTTGAGGATGTGCACGATGCCTCCCGAGAATTGGACGGCGTGGGCGAGAAAAAACACCAAGTGGATTTCGCACTGTGGAAAAAAGCACAGCCGGAACACATCATGCGCTGGCCCTCGCCTTGGAGTGAAGGCTTCCCGGGTTGGCACTGCGAGTGTACCGCCATGGGAAGAAAATATCTCGGAACACACTTTGACATCCACGGCGGAGGCATGGACCTCGTCTTCCCGCACCACGAATGCGAAATCGCACAGGCGGTGGCTTCACAGGGAGACGAGATGGTGAAGTATTGGATGCACAACAACATGATTACCATCGCTGGAAAGAAGATGGGCAAGAGCTACAACAACTTCATCACACTCGACCAGTTCTTCCAAGGAACACACGAATTGCTGGAGCAGCCCTACTCGCCGATGACCATCCGCTTCTTCATTCTTCAGGCACACTATCGCTCCACCGTAGATTTCTCCAACGAAGCACTTCAAGCCTCCCAAAAGGGTTTTGAAAGACTCATGGATGCCGTGGCACAGTTGGAACGCATCACACCGCAGGCACAAGGCTCACTGACAGAGGCTTACGCCGAAGAGGTGAACGAGAAGTGCGCCACCGCCATGGACGACGACTTCAACTCCCCCATCGTCATCAGCCACCTGTTTGACGTGACGCGCGTCATCAACCAACTGGCAGACGGTCAGGCAACCATCACTGCCGCCGGTCTGGAAGCACTGAAAAAGGTGGTTCACACCTGGGTTTTCGACATTTTGGGTTTGAAGAGCGAAGCGGAAGGTGGAAACGCAGCCCGCGAAGAGGCATACGGACAAGCCGTGGATCTCCTGCTCTCCCTCCGTGCCAAAGCAAAAGCACAGAAGGATTGGGCAACCAGCGACCAAATCCGCGACGAACTCGCCCGACTCGGTTTCGAAGTGAAGGACACCAAGGACGGTGCCACCTGGAAACTGAACAAGTGAGCGAAGATTCAGGGTTTTTCTATAAATTAGGTTGTTATCCCGTATTTATAGTACACCCCTCCATTGAACCGCCCAAAAAGAGAAAGAACTGCTGATTTTTCAGAAAAATACTTCTCCTAAAAACTTCAGAAAAAATACTTTTGCAAAAACTATGATTAAAGGCGTCAGTCCGGAAAACGGTCTGACGCCTTTGATATTTAATCTGAAAGAATTGAATCAAGAAAATCTCATCTCAGCCACATCAAATTGGTGGTTTGAGCTTGCTGTCCGTTGCCGTAGGCTAC
Organism: Prevotellamassilia timonensis; assembly: GCF_021531665.1. GTDB lineage: Bacteria > Bacteroidota > Bacteroidia > Bacteroidales > Bacteroidaceae > Alloprevotella. The sequence continues at coordinate 24,962 of NZ_JADYUH010000011.1, read as the reverse complement.
GCCGATGGCACGGATGGCAGCGATGCGCTGTTCTTCGAGTTTGACTGCGTCTTTGTATTTCTCGCGCATCTCAAAGTCAATGTCCTTGCGCACCTGCGTCTTGATTTCCTTGGCGAGGGCGAGTGCTTCGGAGTAGCAGTCGGCTTCAGGGTCAATCTGAAGAAGGATTTCAGCTACTTCACCGGCTACTTCTTGTGTCTGGTTGCCAGCCCACAGCGTCTGAGCCTGGGTGAGGAGTTGACGGCAGTAGCGGTTGCGCGCCTTGTTGTAGTACTTCAAGCCTGCAGCGACAGCCTGATCTCCACCTCTGGTACAAGCGGGGATGGTGACGGTGAGTGCGATTGCCTGCTCGTAGTTTTGGAGCGAAGCGGCGCGTTCTGCTTCCTTGAGAATGTTCGGATACTGCGTGTTGTAGTAGTCGAGAATCTTTGCTTTTCCGTCCTTGAGCATCTGTCCGAGTTTGGCTTTCTGGTTGCCCATCTGGCGGAAAGCGTTGATGAGTGCTTTCGTCTCGTTCTGTCCGACACCTTTCACTTCGATGTAGGCAGAGGAGAATTTCTTTTTGTTATAGACGTCAGCGATGTAGAAGGTGACGCCGAGGTTATACATCACCTGAGTGGGAGGTCCGGGGAGCACGGCTTTGTCAAGGACATCCATGCGGGCAGAGAAGATGAACTGCGAGAAGTTGAGTTCTGCGTTCATGCCTCCGTTGACGGCAATGCGGGTGAGGCTGTTGCTGAATACTTCAGCGGCAGCTTGAGGAATGGGTTCGCTTTGTTCCATAATCATCACGGAGACGGGAATTTCGCATTCCTGGGCTGCAAGACGCTGTCCACCGAGGGTGGCAGCAAGGGCGGCGAGAGCCGCTATCTTCCATATTTTCATAGTCTGAATCTTTTTGAAAGGAATGTTCCGGGAGAACAACTGCGCAGAGAGTGCAGAGGTTCTGAGAGAGAACAGACCGATTTAATTTTATTTTTCACCGATGATGAGGAGGCATCGTCCGAGTCCTTTGTTCAACAGTTTGCAGGGAATGTTGAAAGGAAGCGACTGCACATATTTTCGGAGTTCGCGTCCGAAGCCCATGGCATCTTCGGGCATTCCGTTCTTTTTGTAGATGGGAATGCGAACCTGCTCGAAGGTCATGTAGTTCTCGGTGGCGTCGGAGAGGTTGTAACGGTGGTTCACTGTGTTCTCTGCAATCCAGTTTTCAATGAGTTCAGAGAGTTCGGTGCCTTCGTTGTCTTCGCTTTCAAGATCCACGCCGGAGCCGTCGTCAAAGACTTTCACGTCGATGCTCACTTCACGTCCGTTCTCAAGAAGGTCGTCGAAGTGTGCCTGAAGTTGTGCGCAAAAATCGTCCATGTTGTTTTGAACGGCTTCTTCAAGGAGCACGGGCACTTCCGCGCTGAAGGAGGGAGCACCTGTTCCCTGTGCGCCGGCAATCTGTTTGTCGGTATAGGCATCCATGGCGGCGAGGTTATAGGTGACGGTGTTTTTGGGACCTACGGTGCTGACCTGCCAGTTCACATAGATGAGGATGTCAGCCTTTGCGACGCGGCGGAGGCGGTCCAGCGGACTTTCCTTGAGGCTTGCGCCGGTGGTTTTGCTTTGAATGAGCTGGTCTTCCGCGGAATTCTTATCGATGGACTTTTTTGTTTGCGAGAGACTTTTGAGGGGGAAGCCTCTGTCCGTCATGAGAATGTTGATTTTGGAGATGACATTGTCCAAATTTTCATCATTGAGGAGAGCCTTAGTGTAGTCAGGAATTTCCTGTGTGGTTCCCTGATTGTCGAAGGTTTGCATGTAACCCTTTTTTTGGCACCAGTTGTCGCTGGGAAAAACCATGAGGGTGGGTTTCTTTGCCTGCGAGAATGCGGCGAGGGCAACTGTGAAGAATGCGCCCAGCGCCAAAGTCTTCAGTTTCATGAAATTTTCTTTTTTGTGGCTTGTGGAGAGGCGTCATTTGATGATGCCGTCGCCCTTCAGTCTGTTTTTAAGTTGAGTGCGGAGAACACGCACGGTAATTACTCTCACAACATAAGTCTTTGTTTTGACTTTGTCCTTTGAACGCTTCTTTTCGTCTTCTTTGGTGACGTATTTGGAGTAGTCTCCACCGTCTTTGAAAAAGCGGTCAAAATATTCTTCATATTTTTCTCTCGCATTGACTTCGGTGACCAAAGGTCTCATGTCGCAGCCTTTGTCAGCACCGTTGCGAATGCCTTGGAAGATGACAGCATAGACAGCATTCTTTTTTGCCTGTTCGATGGCGTCGGATTTGCTGGAGCCTTTGCCCTGCACGCGGAGGGTTTCTGTGCCGTCAAGTTCTGTGCCGAGACACTCGATTTCCATGTCGGGGAAAGGAGAGATGGAGGTGGCTTGTGCGCGGCAGTCGGCAGCAGTCAGCACAGAGCCAGCCAGAGCGGCTAAAATGATGAATGTTTTTTTCATATCTCAATACGTTTTGTTTGTGATGGAAAGGCGGAGCTCAGAAAGGGAGGCGAGGGTCAATTTTGCAAACCCCTTCCTCACTCAATTCTCAGAATCCGTTGGTGAGTCCGCGGATGACGCCTGCCTTTTCGAGGTCTTTGCGAAGCTGATCTTTTTGCACCTGCACGACGGCGCCAATCTTGTAACACTTCTTGCTTGCCATCTTCATGCGTTCGTAGGAACCAACCACTACGTCAGCATAGCGCAAATAGGCTTTCTCTTTATTGAAGAAGGCATTGAAATAGTCAGCGTGCTGACTCTCCACGGTGGCACTGCCAGCCAAAGGACGCTGACCGGGCTTTCCGTTGCTGCCACTGAAACCGCGGAAGAGAACACCGTGTACGGCAGCATATTTCAAATCGGCATCCACGAGATCCTTTTTTTTGGAGTTCACATAGACCTTCACAAGATAGGTACCCTGCACGCCGGAGCCAGCGGAGGTGATGTCATATTCAATGGGTTTGTCATCGTCCGCCCAAATCGGCTGGAAACAACAAACGGTCAGAAGAAAGGTGAGGAGAAGTTTAAGTTTCATGTCGGAAAAGATTTGATGATTAGATTTTTCTTAAATACGATTTGAAAGAAAAGGCTGAAAATTTCTCTTTCTGTTTCAAAAAGTGGTAGATTCTGCGGCAAAAATAGAAAACGAAGCCTTTACTTTTCGTTTTTCACAACTAAATTTGTTTAAAAGCAGAATAAAACGCGAAAAGTGACAACACAAACAAGGTTGTGTTGCCCTTTTCACGGTTTCTTTCAAAGAGCGCTTATATATAATAAGGTGTATTTTCTAAATGCTTACTTCTCACGAATGAGCATACCGGGGAAGATGTCCTTTCCGCTTACCTTCTTGAAGGTGGTGGCGCCGAGGTTTGCGTTGGGCGCACCTTCTTCCACAGCCATGTAGCGGTTGTCCCAAATTTTTCCCGGTTCGGGCTTCAGGGTGGCAACGCTCTTGTAGGTGTGCTTTCCGTTTTCGTCCACAATTTCTTCCAGCACCTCAAACACGGATTGCTCCGTCACACCTTCCTTCATGCCGACGTAGGCTGTGATGGGTTCGGTGGTCACGATGGGAGACTTGGTGCGGAACTCGGGCACCTTGGTCTGAAGGTCCACGATGTTCTCATCGAGGGCGCGCTGGCAGGCTTTGCGAACCATGATATCCTTCGCCTCTTCATTGATTCCCATGAAAGAAGTCTGGTTACCGCTACTTTCCACCTTCTGGCAGTATTTCAATTTGTAAGTGCCACGGGCATTGTTGAAGTTCTGCCACTTCGTCACGTCGGGAGCAGCAGCATACTGTTCCTTGTAGAAGAGATTGGCAGTCTCCTCGTTCCATTCCAAACGATAGAGGAAGGTGTTAATCTTCACGCGGAAACCTTTGATGGATTCTACCATGGATCCTACACTGTTACCCAAGTCGTCATAACCTGTAAGTGCCCCTAAAACACGAAATAATCCACCTACAACTTTTGCTGTTTTTTCTTTGTCAATGTAGCGAATGTCATTGACGAGCACGAAGGTGTTTCCGATGAGGTCTTCGCCGGCGTCCATCATGAGAGCCTGGCTTCTTACGGAACGCTCGGCAAGAATCTCGTCAAACTTGGTGGCGTTGTAAAGACCACGCTCTTTGATGAGTTCCATGTCGCACTGTCCGGTGAAGATGTCGCGGTTGAACCATTTGGCAACGAGGCGGGAGGCAATTTGGTTTTTCTCAAGGAACTGAGTGACTTGTTCGTTCTCGTCGCTCGAACCTGCGCCCTTCAGTTTGCTGGAGAGTTCAACAACCTTCACGCTGAGTTCGTGGTCATTGTATTTGTCGGGCACGGGCATCTCCATGAAGGCATTGCGGATTTCCTCTCCGAATGTCTGGTCGGAGTGATTGATGAGCAGGGAATAGATGGAGCTGCGGCGATATTTCATGTCCGTCTGCTCTGCTTTCTTCTGTGCCGCAGCGGGAAGCAGGCTTCCGCCGCACATCATGGTGCAAGCGAGAAGGGTTATGGTCAATTTCTTCATAATGCTTCAAATTTTTTTATATGGAATCAGAAGTCCCAGTTTTCTTCTTTAATCACATTTACGCTTTTGCCATTCAAGAAGTTATAGCTGCGATATTTGCGAGTGAGGTTGAGCAACAATGCCCTGTTCTGCGCTTTGGTGAACGGTTTGCCCACCTTCTTGGCAGCTTCGACAGCCACTTTGCGGTGTCCCAGATAAAGCGGACCTTCACACTGCACATCCAAGTTGGAGTCAATGAGCATGCCGAAATACTTTTTGTTGTCGTTCATTACTTTCACCTTGTTGTCAGCCTTGACGTAGGTTGTTCCGAGTTGGAAGGTGACGAGTTCAGATTTGTCGTCCACAGTGAAATTTTTGGGAATGACGAAAGCATAACCATCCTTGAAGTTATAGACGGTGGCATATTCGTTACCCTTGGCGGTCTTGTCGGTAGTGTCGTAAGCCTGCCAGAGTCCGGAAGCGGTGTTTTGCACCCAATAATAGCGGGGAGAAGCCTCTATGTTGGTGTAGATGTCTTTGAAGTTGTTTTCAACCACAACGTTGCCTTCCAAGTCAATCACACCCCATCCGCTCTCCGTTTTTGTTATCACGCGATCGTAGTTAGGACCGTTCATTTTGAGATAGTTGAAAGGAATCTTTTCCTCGCCGGCACGATTAATCATACCCCATTTACCGTCAATCTGCACGGCGAAGAGGTCGTCAGCCATCGTGGTTTCGGGGAAAGAAGCGTCTTGAATCTTCAAATCTTTCTTGAAGAAGGGATTACCTTCTTCGTCAAACACATCGCAAACTTTGTCGCTGTTGCGGCGGGCATACCACACCTTGCTTTTCTTGCTGTGTCCAACGAAGTTGTAGCCCTCGCGAATCTTGTTGCCGTCCTTGTCCACGAAGAACCAGCCGCTGGCATGGTTTACCACTGCAAATTTTCCGGCGAAGTCGGTGTGTGTCCAATATTCAATCTTGTCAAAAGACTTGTTGTCGCTGCTCACCTGTATATATTTCTGGGTAGTCAGGTTGTAGTAGCCAAATTTGCATGAATTGGAGAAGAGATTGTAGCAACGCACCATGCCGCTGGCGGGACGAATCACCCAAGTGGCGATGCCTGTGGGCATGATGATGTTGCCGTTGGCGTCAAGAATACCGGCTTCGCGAGCGGTGGAAGGTTTCTTGTTGAAGCCCAAAAACTCACCATCGGTCTTCATCGTGTCAGTGGTTATCATTTTATTGATAGCAAGCGCGAGACCTTCATGATACTGCACCGTTTTCAGTGTGTCACTGAACTCCATCAGTCCGGCGTAGGTGGGAACTACTTTTACCACACCTTTTGAAGTCACTACACCCCATTTGCTATTATATATCATATTGGATTTTAATACTGCTCCGCCTTTGGTAATCCAAGCCACGCCGTAGCAGTTCAAGGGACCGATGTGACTGTACTCCGGTTTCAGTACTTCTGCACCGGTTTGGTCATAGAGACCTACTTTTTTACCCGCATTCACCAAGAAAAGTTTTTCGCCCCAGGCTTTGATGGAGGAATATTTCATGGGAATTACAAAAGCTCCGGAGGTGTTGATGACACCAAACTTACCTTTCTTACCTACAATCGCCAGTCCGTTCTCAAAGGGCTCTGCGTCGGTGTAGTCTTGGGCAATCACTACGGCGCCCTGTTCGTTGGCATAGCCTTTCTTTCCCTTTTCATTAGTTACCACACTCAAATTCTGAGCGAAAAGACTGCAAGAAAGGCAGCACGAAAGTAGAAATAACAATGTCCTGCACATAAGCATTAATTTTTTTGATAATTGATTATATTGATATATTTCGTTTCATTTGTTCTCTTGAATACCTTTCTAAAAAGTAAAGTTTTACAAGTAAAGAGCCTTTTATTCGCTGCAAATATAAATTATAATGACTAAAAATCTAAAAATTAATTAGAAAGTTTTCCTTTATTCGTCATGAGTGGTATTTTTGGAGTGTTATGTGGCAGAATATAGCACATGAGTGGTAGAAGTTTTTTTCATAATCGGCGGTGTGTAAGAATGGCTAAGATGCAAGGCGCAGAGGATGAGGGTGCAGGGAGTGTACTGAAGTACATGACCAAGGCCTAATCCGATAGCAACGAAGCAGATTGGTTATTATGACACACCGCCTCCATAATTTTCCACACCCAACGACCTTTTTCGGTTTTAACACTTCTTGCTTTTGGCGACGAAATGTATTATATTTGTACAGAGATATGGGAGGAGCCTCGGCTCCCCCCTTTTTTCGTCACTTTCCCTTTAAAAACGGGGGTTTTAGAAGCGCATCCGGGAAAAATTTGCCTTCCTCTAATTTTTCTTTGCCTTCCCCTAATTTAAACTAGAGGAAGGCAAAGAAAAATTATGCGCCGAGTAGGCAAAATTGGAAGGCAGAAAGTGTTCCCGAAGGTTAAAAATGTTAATGTAGAATCGCCGAAAAAACTCTCAAAATTGTTGGATTTTTTACACACCCTCGCTAATCCTATTATTATAGCTTTTTACGGAAGGAAATATTTTCAGCTACACAAAAATCCCCGGTGCACCTTTTTCATTCCCCTTCCCTCTTCCCTTCCCTCTTCGTTTCCCTCTTCCCTTCCCTCTTCCCTTCCCTCTTCGTTTCCCCTCTTCGTTTCCCCTCTTCGTTTCCCCTCTTCGTTTCCCCTCTTTTTCCACCTTCTCCACTTTTCCTTTCATCATCTTATATTTTTATCTTCGTTGGATATACTCTTATATTTAGAAGTTAGTCATGCTGATATATATAGGCTGTGGAAAGCGTTCAGAAAAAAGGGCGAGAAAATTTGGTGTTTTGATAATTCACTTTCTTCACTGTTTTATTCACCTCTTTTTCCACAGCCCAAAAGCGCGCAGTTTTCCTTTAAAAAGAGAAAGAGTGGTGGAAAGATGTTTGATTTATGCACAGGTAGTGAAAAACAGATGATGCTTTAAGTTTTCTGTGAATAAAAATGGGGAAAAGCGTGGGAAAAGAGGGTTATTTTAGGTGAAAAAGCTGGTGAAACGGTGGAAAACGTAAGGCGGCGCGAAGGCTTTCAGCTTGCCTATTTATTTCACCTACTTATCCACTGGTTTTCCACCGGCTTTTCCACCGTTTCTTTGGAATAGAGAAAGTAAGTTTTCGTTCCTCTTCTTAAATAGAAGAAACAAGGGGCAGTGTGTTCAAGTTCCTTATGAGATAAAAATGGAAGAAAGGAAGAAAAACGTGAAAAAAAGCAGCTTGTTTTGTTAGTTTTTCTGTTTTTTGCCCCTTTATGGCGGTCTGAGTCACTCCTTTATATATATAGGTGTAACGATACGTTTGGTTTTTCGCTATCTTTGCTGCGCAAATTTGAAGAGACAGAACGAATGTAGTAAAAACCACATAAGGCTGTCCACCATTAACTATGAGTATAACATCTATCCTCAGACCTTTCTTTTCAAAAAGACTGAAAGAAATTGGACGATATGAATTGTGTGCAGAAGAAATACAGCGGAACGTGCTCGCTGCATTGATTCAACGAGCACGAAACACGGAATGGGGCGTTCGGCACGGCTTTGAACGCATGCAGTCCTATGAAGACTTTGCTGCCAACAGCAAGGTAACCACCTATGAAGACCTCAAAGGTGATGTGGACCGAATGAGAAGAGGCGAGAAAGACGTGCTATGGCCCGGAAAAGTGAAATGGTATGCCAAATCGTCCGGAACAACCGCTGACAAAAGTAAATTCATTCCCGTCAGTGCGCAAGGTTTGAGAGATACACACTATGCCGGAGGTACGGATGCCGTGGCGCTCTATCTGCGCAACAATCCCAAAAGCCGTCTCTTTGATGGAAAAGCTTTGATTCTCGGCGGCAGCCATGCATCGAACTATAATCTTCCTCATTCTCTGGTCGGCGACCTCAGTGCCATTCTCATTGAAAACATCAATCCGCTGGTAAATCTCGTCAGAGTGCCCGAAAAGAAAATAGCCTTGCTCTCAGACTTTGAGGAAAAGCGTGACCGCATCGCCGAAATTGGACTGAAGAGTCACGTGACAAACATCTCGGGCGTGCCGTCCTGGATGATGGCAGTGCTGACGCGCATGTTAGAAATCTCGGGTAAGTCAAGCATTGATGAGATATGGCCGGACTTGGAAGTGTTCTTCCACGGCGGTGTGGCGTTTACTCCCTACAGAGAGCAATATCATCGCATGATTCGCAGCGAGAAAATGCACTACATGGAGACCTACAATGCCTCGGAAGGCTTCTTCGGTCTGCAAGACGACCCGACGGATGTGGCGATGCTGCTGATGATTGACTATGGTGTTTTCTACGAATTTATTCCGCTTGAAGAAGTGGGAAGCGAGAATCCAAAAGCAATTCCTCTTTGGGAAGTGGAAAAGGAAAAGAACTATGCCATTGTCATCTCCACCTCGGGCGGTCTTTGGCGCTATCAAATCGGAGATACGGTGAAGTTCACTTCCACTAAACCCTATAAGTTCATCATTAGCGGGCGCACCAAATCTTTTATCAATGCCTTTGGCGAAGAACTCATCGTGGACAACGCCGAAAAAGGATTGGAAGCAGCTTGTAAAATAACAGGTGCACGTGTCAGCGAATACACCGCCGCACCGATATTCATGAACAGCGAGGGAAAGTGCAGACATCAATGGGTCATTGAGTTTTCGCAAATGCCCGACTCCGCAGAAAAATTCATGGAGGTTTTGGACTCTCAACTCCAACAGCTGAACTCGGACTACGAAGCAAAACGCTACAAAGACATTACGCTTCAAAAACCGGAATTGGTCATCGCTCCGCAGGGCACATTTAATCTCTGGCTGAAAAGCCGAGGAAAACTGGGCGGACAGCACAAAGTCCCTCGCCTCGCCAACGACCGAAAAGTGATTGAAGAAGTACTGAAATTCGTCAAACGTAGTTGAAAATTGAAAAGGCGTCTTCCACAATGAAAAATATTTTCTTTCCTTTTCTTCTGTCAATTCTCTTGTTCCTTTCCTGTGCCAATCCCGGTTCAGGGCCGGACGGTGGACCCTACGACGAAACGCCGCCCCGCATCCTAAGAATGACTCCGTCGTTTGGTGCAAAGGGAGAAAAAGCAAAGAAAATCACCATTGAATTTGATGAAATAGTCAAGGTGGAAAATGCACAAGAGAAAATCATCGTCTCTCCTCCGCAAATTGAAATGCCGGAAATCAAAACCTCCGGCAGAAAAATCTCCGTCAATCTCCTTGACACGCTCAAAGAAAACACCACCTACACCATTGACTTTAGCGACGCCATCGTCGATAACAACGAAGGAAACCCGCTCGGCAACTTCACCTACGTTTTCTCCACCGGAGCAGAAATTGACACGTTGGAAGTGGCAGGACATGTGCTCCAAGCCGAGGATCTCGAGCCGGTGAAAGGAATGATTGTGGGACTGCACTCGGACCTTGCAGATTCCGCCTTCGTTTCAAAACCCTTTGACCGCGTGGCACGAACAGACGGTGCAGGGCATTTTTCCATCAAAGGTGTGAAGCCGGGAAAGTATTTTCTCTACGCACTCAGCGACATGGATGGAGACTATCGCTATCAGCGTGGCGAGAAATTGGCGTTCAGCCGCGACACCATCCGCCCCTACTGTTTCGCCGATACCCGTAACGATACCCTCTGGGCGGACACCGTGCACATTGACACGGTGAAGCAGGTGAATTTCACGCACTACATGCCCGACAACCTTCTCTTGCTCGCCTTCTCCGAACAAAATCCCACACGCGTTTTACTCAAAACAGAGCGTGAGCCGGAATACATGAAAGTATATTTCACAGCGCCATCCACCCACATCCCCGAAGTGCGCGGTTTGAACTTCAACCACGAAAATGCCTTTGAGGAAATGAGAAGTGTCGGAAACGACACCATCACCTATTGGCTTCGCGACACGGCACTCGTGAACCAAGACACGCTTCGCATCCTCCTCACCTACGAAGCCACGGACGACAGCACCCAACTCAACGTCATGAAATCCGACACGCTGGAGTTCGTTCCACGCTTCAGCTATGAGCGAAGACAGCGAATGAAGGCGGAAGACCTTGCCAAGTGGGAGAAGCAGCGGGAAAAAAGACACAAGAAAGGAGACTTCTCGCAGGAGACACCGCCCGTCGATCCGATGAAGATAAAATATGACTTCCCCGGAGAAATCACACCGGTGCAGAATCTTCACTTCACATTGCCCGAGCCAGCCAAAGTCGATACGTCAGGTTTCCACCTCTTCCTCTTGAAGGACAGCACCTATCACGCCGCTCCGTTCCGTCTGGAACAAGACTCGCTGAACCGATTGGCATATACGCTTCGAGCGGAGTGGAGACCGGGACAGCAATATGTCTTGAACGTTGATTCCGCCTGCATGGTCGGTTTGTCGGGAAAGGTGAATCAGCAGCGTGACCAAAAGGTGCAGGTGGCGACGGAAGAACAATTCGGTTCTCTCTTCCTGATGATTTCCGGCGTGGAAGGACCTGCCTTTGTCCAACTCTTGGCATCCAATGGCACGCCGCTCCAACAAGTGGAGGTGAAAGACGGAAGAGCCGACTTCTTCTATCTCCAAAAAGGCACCTACTACGTCAGACTCATAGCCGACAAAAACGGAAACGGTAAGTGGGACACGGGGTGCTATGCCGAACAGAAGCAGGCAGAAGAGGTTTACTATTATCCTCAACCCTTCCACATCAAAGTCAACTGGGACATCGAACAAAGTTGGAATGTAAAGACCATTCCGTTCCTTCTGCAGAAACCTTCGGAACTCGTGAAACAAAAAGCTGACCCGAAGAAAACACCCAAAAACAGAAATGCAGAACGCGAACGTGCCAAACGCTAAAAAAGTAATCTCATGAAAAATACATTCATCATGACTCTCAAACGCTCTCTCCTTCAACGCAGTTTGCTCGTTTGCACACTGCTCGCCTCCACCCTCTTCCTGATCCATGCTCCGGAGGTACAAGCACAATGCTCCGCTCCCAACAGTGCCTTCAAAAGCGGAGAAACGCTGATTTATGACCTCTACTTCAACTGGAAATTCGTGTGGGTGAAAGTGGGAACTGCTTCCATGAACACCACACAAACCATCTATCACGGCAAACCCGCCTGGCGTTCCTACCTCATCACCCGAGGTTCCAAAAAAGCAGACAAACTCTTTGTCATGAGAGACACCCTCATGGCATACACCAGCCTTGACCTTGTTCCGCAATACTACGTCAAGAAAGCACTCGAGGGAGGAACCTATCGCAGAAATGAAGTGTGGTACAGTTATCCCAACGGACAGTGCAGCGTGAAGATGCGCTATCAGAAGAACACGCAACCTGCCATAAAGAGTAGCCACACCAGCAAATATTGCAGTTATGACATGATTAGCATGCTGCAGAAAGCACGCTCCTTCGACGCCACCGGATGGAAGAAGGGTCACAGAATCAACTTCCTCATGGCAGACGGCAGACACTGCGAGTGGAAGAGCATTGTCTATAAAGGGAAGAAAAACTTCACCATCGAAAACACCACCACCACGTATCGATGCCTCGTTTTCTCCTTCCTTGAAAAAGAAAACGGCAAAGAAAAGGAAATCGTCACGTTCTACATCACCGACGACAAAAACCACATTCCCGTGCGTCTGGACATGAACCTCAACTTCGGTACTGCCAAAGCTTTCCTCACCGGAGCACGCGGACTGAGAAATCCGCAGACGGCAAAGATTAAGTAAAGTTCTTAATAAGGAATGATTCATGCGACTCGTCATTGACTCCCAAATCCCGTTCATGAAAGGACACGCCGAACAACTCGGTGAGGTCATCTACAAACCGGGGGCAGAAATCGATGCTGCCACCGTCAGGGAGGCTGACGCACTGATTGTGCGCACAAGAACCCGCTGCGACCGAAAACTGCTGGAAAACTCCAAAGTGAAGTTCATCGCTTCAGCCACCATTGGTTTTGACCACATTGACACCGCATATTTGGCAGAAAAAGGAATCGTTTGGACGAATTGCCCGGGCTGCAACGCCAACAGTGTGGCACAATATGTGGAAACCGCCCTCTTGCAACTCGCTTTCCACGGCTGGCAGGGAGAAGGCAGTGTGCCCACGCCCGTCAGTGCCCCATTCTCTGTCAAAAAACTGTCCGAACGTTTCTTTGCAGACAAATGCTTGGCTGTCGTGGGTGTGGGACATGTGGGAAGCAGGGTCGTGAGGATGGCGCAAAGACTGGGTTTCGGAGAAATTCTGCTGTGCGACCCGCCACGAGAAGAAGCAGAAGGAAGTGGCGACTTCGTTTCATTGGAAGAAGTGACGCGTCTTGCTGACGTCATCACCTTCCACACGCCGCTCACGCGAAAACCAACGGCACATCCGACTTTTCATCTTGCAGACACCGCCTTCTTTGAGAAACTCCGGCGGCGTCCCGTGCTCATCAACTCTTCCCGCGGCGAGGTCGTGGAGACCGAAGCACTGAAAGATGCACTTCGCCATGAACTTCTTTCTGCCGCCGTCATTGACACTTGGGAAAACGAACCCTACGTGGACCGCGAACTCCTCCAAAAAGTGTTCATCGCCACGCCGCACATCGCGGGCTACAGTGCAGACGGAAAAGCCAACGGCACCCGCATGGCACTTTCTGCCACCGCTCGCTTCTTCGGACTTGACGAAAAAGCGTTTGGGCTCATCGTTCCGCCACCCCTTCCGAAAAACTATGCCTACTTCCCCGAGGGAGAAGGTCACCAAGTTTCCGAAGCACTGCGCCGCTATGACCCCGCCGCTGATCACCTGCGTCTGCTTCATCAGCCCGAACTCTTTGAAAAGTGGAGAGGAAACTATCCGCTGCGAAGAGAGTAGAGAGCGTTTCACAGGCTCCCAAGGTAGAGACATACCGTCATTGTATTTCGTTCAAACCTCGTTGCCACGTGGATGCTTGAGGGGCACTTGCCTCCTGCCCACACCATATTATATATAGCATTCAAAATCCCAAGTCTATGCCTGCCAACCCTTCAGAATCACGGATTGAGAGTCGTGCCACGCTGATGATTAGCGTGTGCGCCGCTGTTGCTTTGCTTATGTGGTTCATGCCTCGTGAAACAAAGTTTGGTTACGAGTATGAGCAAGGTCGTCCCTGGCGCTACAACTCCCTCATCGCCACCTTTGACTTCCCCATCTACAAGTCGGCAGAGGAAGTGCGTGCCGAAAAAGACAGCGCGCTAAAAGATTTCATGCCGTTCTATCAAAAAGATGAAAACGTGGGAAGGAACCGTCTTAAGCAATTCCGTTCCGACTATGTGCGGAACAAATTGGGCAATGTGAATGCCGCTTGCTTCCACCACGTCGAGCAAATGCTTTCAAGGGTTTATGAGGCAGGAATCCTGGACTCCGAAGAACTCGCTGCCATGGCGCAGCAGCGCACACCCGGCATCAAACTTCTCAAAGGAACAGAAGCCAACGGCTGCGAACTGGCAGAACTCTATTCCAATCGCTCTGCCTACGAATACATCATGAGTTCAGACACCATCCATTTTCCTCGCGAGATGGTGGCGCAATGCAATTTGAATCAATATCTTGAACCGAATCTTGTGGTTGACACGACGAAGACGAACGCAGCGAGAGAAGACGTGCTCTCTTCCGTCTCGCCCGCCTCGGGCATCGTGCAAAGCGGTCAGCGCATCATAGATCGAGGTGAAATTGTGTCAGCAGAGCAGTTCCGCATCCTTCAATCTTATGAAAGCGAAACCGTGCGCCGCAATGACCCCAACGAAGGCTTTTGGATAACCTTGATTGGACAACTCATTTTCGTCAGCTGCATCTTTGCTGCCGTGGTGGCATATCTTCGCCTCTTCCGTCGCGACTATCTTCACTCGCCACATTCCGTCTGGTTGCTTGTGTCGCTCATCACCATCTTTCCGCTCATCACTTTCATCATGGTGGACCAAAAGTACTTGAACATCTATCTGGTCCCCTACGCCATGATTCCTATTTTTGTGCGCATCTTTTTGGATTCCCGCACGGCATTCGTGTCGTTGGTGGCAAGTTCCCTGCTCAGCGGCTTTGCTCTTCATTCCAGTTATGAGTTTGTGCTCATCCAGTTTGTTGCCGGTTCCACCGCCATCGGTGCGTTACGAGAATTGACGGAACGCTCGCAACTTCTGCGCGTCGCCTTGTTTGTCACGCTCACTTCCGAATTGGTTTTGTTGGGATATGAGTTTTCCCAAGGCATTGACCTTGAGCATTTAGATGCCAGTCTCTACATCTACATAGCCATCAACGGCGTTTGTTTGCTTTTTGCTTATCCGTTGCTCTATCTCATCGAAAAGATGTTTGGCTTCACTTCCGGCGTGACGCTCATTGAACTCTCCAACACGAATAACACCGTGCTCCGCCGAATGTCAAAAGTGGCGCAGGGCACCTTCATCCACTCGCTGCAAGTCGCTAACCTCTCCGCAGAGGTGGCGGACAAGATTGGGGCGAAACCACAACTCGCAAGAACCGGAGCCATGTACCATGACATCGGAAAACTTTTCAATCCCGCTTTTTTCACGGAAAATCAGTCCGGCGTCAATCCCCACGACGAACTGACCGAGGAGCAGTCCGCCCACATCATCATCAGTCACGTCAACGAAGGACTCCGCCTCGCAGACAAATATCATCTTCCCAAAGTCATCAAAGACTTCATCCGCACCCATCACGGTCGCTCCCTGACTCGCTACTTCTATGTGCAGTGGAAGAACAAACATCCCGAGGAGGAACCGGAGCAGGGCATCTTCCAATATCCCGGTCCCAACCCCTTCACTCGCGAACAGGCCATCGTCATGATGTGTGACGCCGTGGAAGCCACCTCCCGTTCTCTCAAGGACTTCTCTGAAGAAAGCATCACCGCGCTGGTGAACAAAATTGTGGACGGACAAGTCAGTGAAGGCTATTTCAAGGAATGTCCCATCACCTTCCGTGACATCGCCGATGCCAAGCGAGTGCTGGTGGAAAACCTCAAAACCATCTACCATACCCGCATCGCCTATCCTGAAATCAATTCAACGGCTCAAAAAACTGCCTCCGCGACAAGACGACCTTCCTTCTTCGGCAGACGCTAAACCCCTCTCAGACCCCTTTGTCCTCAAAGAAAAAGGGCAGTTTGTTTTGTCCGCGACGCAAAAACCTATATTTTTGCAGCAATAACATTTCTTTTTTCTTTTTTGGGAAGCGGAAAAGACAAATTCCGAAGCAAAAGAGACGAGAAGAAGAGAAATATTTATACAATCTCAATATCAACTTAATTCAAAATCTTTCTATGTGGTTAACTAATTCATCCATCGGACGGAAAGTGATTATGTCGGTGACCGGCATAGCGCTTATCCTGTTCCTCACGTTCCACGCTTGCATGAACCTGGTGGTGCTTTTCGACGGTGAAAGCTACAACACAGTCTGTGAAATGCTTGGTGCAAACTGGTACGCTGTGGTTGCCACCATCGGCCTCGCCGTTTTGGTAGCCATTCACTTCATCTACGCCATCGTGCTGACGCTTCAAAACCGCAAAGCCCGCGGCGTTAGCAAGTACGCAGTGACCAGCAAGCCCGAAAAAGTGGAATGGGCTTCTCAAAACATGTTGGTGCTCGGAATCATTGTCGTGCTCGGCATGGTGCTCCACCTCTACAACTTCTGGTATAACATGATGTTCGCTGAACTCGTCAATGGGGGCATGCCCTTCATCAACGAAGTGCAAAGCGCATCCGACGGTGCAGCCATGATTGCCTACACCTTCAAAAATCCGGTCTTCACCGTGCTCTATCTCGTTTGGTTCGCTGCTCTCTGGTTCCACCTCACTCACGGTTTCTGGAGCGCACTTCAGACTCTCGGTTGGAGCGGCAAAATCTGGTTCAACCGTTGGCGCGTCATCGGTAACATCTATGTCAGCATTCTGATGCTCATCTTTGTGGCAGTGGCTTTGGCTTTCGCATTCTGCGGAGGATGCTGCGCTGCCTAATTTTTTTGGTTCAAGGCTGACACCCTCGTCTTTTCAATCCGAGGAAAGCAGCCGACCCGAGACAACCTTATTAACACATTTCTCACAATGATTGACTCCAAAATACCCGAAGGCCCTATTTCTCAAAAATGGACCAACTATAAAGCCCACCAGAAGTTAGTGAACCCCGCCAACAAGCGTAAACTTGACATCATCGTGGTTGGTACGGGACTTGCCGGCGCCTCTGCCGCTGCTTCTCTCGGCGAAATGGGCTTCCACGTGCTCAACTTCTGCATCCAGGATTCTCCCCGCCGCGCTCACTCCATCGCCGCACAGGGTGGTATCAACGCTGCAAAGAACTATCAGAACGACGGCGACTCCATCTATCGTCTCTTCTACGACACCGTCAAAGGTGGTGACTATCGTGCTCGCGAAGCCAACGTCTATCGTCTCGCCGAAGTCAGCGCCAACATCATCGACCAGTGTGTCGCTCAGGGCGTTCCCTTCGCTCGCGAATATGGCGGTCTCCTCGCCAACCGCTCCTTCGGTGGTGTGCAGGTGAGCCGTACGTTCTACGCAAAAGGACAGACCGGACAGCAGCTCCTCCTCGGCGCCTACTCCGCACTCATGTGCCAGGTGAACGCAGGCACCGTGAAACTCTACTGCCGCTATGAAATGCAGGACGTAGTCATCATCGACGGTCGCGCTCGAGGCATCATCGCACGTAACCTCGTCAACGGAAAACTCGAACGCTTCGCCGCTCACGCCGTTGTCCTCGCCACCGGTGGTTATGGCAACACCTACTTCCTCTCCACCAACGCCATGGGTTGCAACTGCTCCGCTGCCATCGCCGCCTATCGCAAAGGTGCCTACTTCGCCAACCCTGCCTATGTGCAGATTCACCCGACTTGTATTCCCGTTCACGGCGACAAGCAATCCAAACTCACCCTCATGTCTGAGTCTCTCCGCAACGACGGACGCATTTGGGTGCCCAAGAAACTTGAAGACGCCAAGAAACTCCAGAACGGCGAAATCAAAGGAAGTGACATCCCCGAAGAAGACCGTGACTACTATCTCGAACGCCGCTATCCCGCCTTCGGTAACCTCGTTCCCCGTGACGTGGCAAGCCGCGCTGCCAAAGAGCGCTGCGACGCAGGCTTCGGCGTGAACAACACCGGTCTCGCCGTCTTCCTCGACTTCTCCGAAGCCATCAACCGCCTCGGAATTGACCAAGTCCTCCAGCGCTACGGCAACCTCTTCGACATGTATGAAGAAATCACTGACGTGAACCCCGGAGAACTCGCAAAAGAAGTGGATGGAGTGAAGTACTACAACCCGATGATGATTTACCCCGCCATCCACTACACCATGGGCGGTCTTTGGGTAGATTACGAACTCTCCACCAACATCCCCGGCCTCTTCGCCATCGGTGAATGTAACTTCTCTGACCACGGTGCCAACCGCCTCGGTGCTTCCGCCCTCATGCAGGGTCTCGCCGACGGCTACTTCGTGCTTCCCTACACCATCCAGAACTATCTCAGCGACCAAATCACCGTTCCCCGCTTCTCCACCGACCTGCCCGAATTTGAGCAGACCGAGAAAGCAGTCAACGACCGCATTGCTCACCTCATGGGCATCAAGGGAAAGAAATCCGTTGACTCCATCCACAAGGAACTCGGTCACGTCATGTGGGAATATGTCGGCATGGCTCGCACCAAGGAAAGTCTTGAAACCGCACTCAAGCGCCTCAAGGAAATTCGCAAGGAATTTGAGACCAACCTCTTCATTCCTGAACTCAATGGTGTGAACATTGAACTCGACAAGGCTCTCCGCCTCAACGACTTCATCACCATGGGTCAGCTCATCGCCATCGATGCACTCCATCGTGAAGAATCCTGTGGAGGTCACTTCCGCGAAGAACATCAGACGGAAGAAGGTGAAGCCGCACGCGACGACAAAAACTGCTTCTATGTCAGCTGCTGGGAATTCCAGGGCGACGACAAAGACCCCGTCAAATACACTGAGCCGCTCAAATACGAGGCCATTGAAGTCAAGACCCGTAACTACAAGAGCTAATTAGAGTTCCCTTATTTCCAACGTAATTTTTAACAAGACTATCACAATGGCTAAAAACATAAGCTTTACCATCAAATACTGGAAGCAGAACGGTCCTAAGGATGCGGGTCATTTTGAATCACGCGAAATGCACAACATTCCCGACGACACTTCCTTCCTCGAGATGCTCGACATCCTCAACGAGGAACTGATTGAAGAGGGCAAAGAACCCTTCGTCTTTGACCACGACTGCCGTGAAGGAATCTGCGGTATGTGCTCCCTCTACATCAACGGCACGCCCCACGGCAAGACAGAAACCGGTGCCACCACCTGTCAGCTCTACATGCGCCGTTTCAACGATGGCGACGTCATCACCGTGGAACCCTGGCGCTCCGCTGCATTCCCTGTCATCAAAGACTGCATGGTCGATCGTTCCGCATTTGACAAAATCCAGGCTGCTGGCGGTTATGTCACCGTTCGCACCGGTGCTCCTCAGGATGCCAACGCCATCCTCATTCCCAAGCAGGATGCCGACGAAGCCATGGACTGCGCCACCTGCATCGGCTGCGGCGCTTGCGTGGCTGCCTGCAAAAACGGTTCTGCCATGCTGTTCGTCAGCTCCAAGGTGAGTCAGTTCGCACTCCTTCCTCAGGGTCGTCCCGAAGCTGCCAAGCGTGCCAAGGCAATGGTTGCCAAGATGGACGAACTCGGTTTCGGTAACTGCACCAACACTCGTGCTTGCGAAGCTGTCTGCCCGAAGAACGAAAGCATCGCCAACATCGCTCGCCTCAACCGCGAGTTCATCAAAGCCAAATTGGCTGACTAAAGTTTGAACCTCTCATCAAAACCGCCTCAGGTTTTGATGACATGAAAAGACTCCAAGAGGATTGTGACGCACACACCGCGTTGCAGTCCTCTTTTTTGCGTCTTGTGCAAAGACATAAACTCACCATTTTTTCTCCAAAAACTTTTGCTGTCACGGCAAAACACATTTCGCGAACAATTCGTGTTCCAAAAACAAGAATTTTTCTCCATTAATGCCCATTAATTGTCTCGTTAATCGAAGAGACTAAGAGACTAAGAGTCAAAAAGACAAAGAGACTAAGAGTCAAAGAGACTAAGAGAGGAAGAGACAAAGTGATAAAAAGAAAAAGGGGCAAAGACAAAAACCAAGAAAACCCCTTGAAAAGTATGGCGGCTGCGCCGCTGCTGTGATGCTTCCGTTTTGGTCTTATAAGAGCAAGCTCTTAACGCCCAACCGACAGCATCCCCCGTGCCTTCTTTCAGAAGGCTGCCATTCTCTTCAAGGCGATAAACAGAAATAAACCGTTCAATGGTAGCACGATGAATTCGCCACCTACTCCGCCTTACTGCAGCTCAGTCGCTACGGTTTTGCACTTGATGAATTCACAGATAAGATGCAAATAAACCGTTCAATGGTAGTGCGATGAATTCGCCACCTACTCCGCCTTACTGCGGCTCAGTCGCTGCAGCTTTGCACCTGATGAGTTCACAGATAAGATGCGGTTCCTGCCGGGAAAAGGTTTTGTTTATCGCCTTGCGATGGATGCAACCCGACAGGGGGATGATGTGGCAGGCTGAAAATCCGGAGCTTGCTCGGGAATTTCCAGCCGGCACAGCATCAAAGGCTCGTCAGAGCCGTTTGCATCAAGCGCAAGGGGTTTTTCCAGTTTTTGTCTTTCATTCATTCGTTCAATTTCTGAACAATTCGTGTTCCAAAAACAAGAATTTTTCTCCATTAATGCCCATTAATTGCCTCATTAATTGTCCCATTAATTCTGTTCAATTCGTGAACAATTTGTGTTCAATTCGTGTTCAAAAACAAATTGATGGCTTTTTAATGAATCAATTTATGAACATTCATGTTCCAAAAAGGCGCTGCAAAAAGGCGGTTCAGAAAGGCGGGTCTTCTCGTTCAAACCGTCGCCACCTGCTTCCGGCTGACACAGTAGAACACGCCCTTCGCGGTGCGCTTCTTCAGTACGCCCAGGTGGCGGAGCTGGCGACCCATGCCCGCTATCTTCACGCCCTGCAGCGCACGCGGGGATTCGCGCTTCAAGGTCTCGAAGATTTCGGTGGCGGACAGCCATTGCGTAGCCTCTGAGCCTTCCCCCATCATGAACGACTTGTGGAACGCTTCCGCTAACGGGGACTGGCGGTAGAAGGTGCGGTTATGTTCTTCTATCTCAGCCTCCTCCTCTTTGGAGAAGAAGGTCGGCTGACCCGCCGCCAACTCCGCCATGACCTGTGCATAGAGTTGGTCGTGGTCTATCGCCTCGCGACTAATCGGTGCCTCCACCATCTGGCAGAAGAAGCGGCGCGAACCCGTCGGGTCGGTCAACAGTTCGGTCATGTTTGACGTACCGATGAAGGCTGCCATGCGGCGCATCAGTCTGTACACACGGCTGCGCGGCGGCTTCACCCGTACCTCCGTCAGTTGCATGAGGTTCTTCAGCGTAGCCATCTGACGCTCGGAATAGCGGTCAAACTCGTCCATACTGATCAGCGCATATTCCACCAACAGTTTCTCGGAATGGGCGTCGGAGGTGAGGTCAAATTTATCGGTATAGTAGGCGCGTAGTTTCTTCGGCAGGAGCATGCGGCAGAACGTACTCTTGCCGAGTCCCTGGCGCTCACTGACCAGCAGCGGAGCAATCTGACAATCATAGACATCCGCGCTTTCTTCTTCGCCGAGCCAGCCCTTGACTGCGCCGCGCAGCCAGCGGCGGAACACCGTGTTCCAAAGTTCATCCGAGGAGATACGCGCCGCGAGTTCTCCGACGCGGTCGCGACCGTCCCAGGCGGGGAGGGCACGGAGGTAGTCTCGCAGGGGGAAGTAGAGGGGTACTTCCTCCGAGCGGATATAGCCGTCCACGAGGCTGCGGT
Source organism: Prevotellamassilia timonensis (assembly GCF_021531665.1). Taxonomy (GTDB): domain Bacteria; phylum Bacteroidota; class Bacteroidia; order Bacteroidales; family Bacteroidaceae; genus Alloprevotella. The sequence goes on along the minus strand of NZ_JADYUH010000011.1, from coordinate 3,531 downwards.
AGCAGTTGGGATATATTTCTTGTACGCTCCAGATGATGGAGTTTTGGAGTCGCTCGTCCATGACTCTGAAGGGTGCGTCTTCTCCTTTGCGGCGCGCTTCGGGTGCGAAGTTCGTGGCGTTGCAGCGCACGTCCCACTGTGCCTCAATCACTTCCTTCACCTGACTCGGGCGTACGTAGAAATCTGCCGTGCGTCCGGCTTTTTTCTTTGATACGTCTTGTGCCTGAGGGGCTTTTTGAGGCTGAGCGAGTTTCTGAGTATGAGCGGCTTTTTGAGGCTGAGTGACAGCCTGTGCTGCCTGCGCTACCTGCTGTTCTTGTGCGTCTTGCATTTCTTGTACATTCTGCACATGCGATGCCGGAGGGGTGGCGAAGAAGTCGGGGTTCTGCCACTCGTATTTCTTTCTCATCGGGAGGGGACCCTTCGCCATCAACGCGCAGAGTTCCCCGAGATTTACGAAGATGTCCTTGATCAGTCTCTTCGCCAAAAGGACTTTTAAATTCTTTGTTTTCATATAGGTATATATTTTTATTTGTTACGGAACTGAGTGGTTCGGAGTAGTATGTGGAAACCGTCTGAGAAAGGCGTTCGGAAACCGTTCGGAAAAGGTAATACCTCACCCTGTCTTGACCGAAGCGTCAAGATGAATCCTTTGGAGTAACAAGCCTATTGGAACGGAGATTCATACTACCCGAACCCGTTTGCAAATATACGTTCCGAAAAAGGCGAATGCAAGTTTTTTGCCCACTATTTTCTTTTGCCCATTTGTCAAGAAGTCTTAAATTACTGTCATCATAACGACAAAAACCGCACAACTTGAAAAAGTAAGTAGGATTCGCGCGCAAACGCGCGTTTTCGGCTTTCCGACCTATACGGTTTTCAAGGGGTTTATACACTCTCAGCAAATCCTACACAAAGCGGGCTTAAAATTTGATTATCAGCGGCGTGTGTTGTGTAGGGTTGGGTCGGCAAATCCTACATGAAAGCCTACATAGTGCAGGGTTTCGCGGCGGAGTATGTAGGGTCAGTTTCGGGCGGCGTGTGGAGTGTAGGGTCGGCGGGAAAGTGAGCAAAATATTGGGCTGATTTTGCGCCTAACGTTTTGAGTCTTAGTGGTTTCCCTTGACTCAAAAATCTGGAGTCAAAAGTGTCTTTTCTTTAAGTCTTTGGTTTTTAGCGAGTTGGCTACGTGTGCGGGGCGAGTATTAAATAAACTTAATCCGCCGTTTTGGGCGACAGAACCGCCGAAAACGAAAGGATGAAAGACGAAGGGACCGTCTTTTTGAAACATGAATGTTCATGAATTGTTCACGAATTGACCATGAATTGATTTTTGAACATGACTGTTCAGAATCAGAATTAATGAGACATTTAATGAGACAATTAACGGGCATTAATGGAGAAACATTTCTTGCTAGGAGCGCACCCAGGAAAAACTAGGAGCGCACCCAGGAAAAACTAGGAGCGCACCCAGGAAAAATTAGGAGCGCACCTAAGTAAAACTAGGAGCGCACCCAGGAAAAACTAGGAGCGCACCCGGTTAAAATTTCCCTTCCTCAAATTTTAATTTCCCTTCCTCAAATTTTAATTTGCCTTCCTCAAATTTCATTTTGCCTTCTTCAAATTTTTCTTTCCCTTCCTCAAATTTTTATTTGCCTTCCTCAAATTTTTATTTGCCTTCCCATAGTTTTTCTTAGCCTTCCCATAGTTTTTCTTAGCCTTCCCATAGTTTTTCCTAGCCTTCCCCTAATTTTTCTTTCCCTTCCTCCCTCCCACTCTTCCTCTCTTAGTCTCTTTGTCTCTTTGACTTTTTGACTCTTTGTCTCTTAGTCTCCCCAAAAGCCCCCATGTGCGGTGCATCAGTGCCGCAACAAAGCCCTTCCCTTTAGGGAGGGGTTGGGGTAGGCCCCGCCTCTTTGACTCTTAGTCTCTTAGACTCTTAGACTCTTAGTTCCCATGTAGGGTTCCATGTAGGTTTTGTGTAGGATTTTTGGTTCAAACCCTACACAGTACAACGTGCGGAGAATCAGCAAGATACAGATAAGATATAGGGCTTTGTGTAGGGTTTACAAGGATTTTATGCTACTTATATATATGTATGGCTCGCTATTCGCCTTCAACAAAAAACACTAAATGAAAATACCCACATGAAATCTTCAACACCATTCTTGATACGTTCCCTTACACTACTATACCGCAGCGAAGCCGACACCGGCTTAGATGTGCGCTGCGTATGCCCGATTTCCGGAAGACACTACTTCAAAAAAACAAAGAAATGTACACTATGCTTAAATCCTGCACATTATACCCCGATTTTTGCAACTTATGCACAAAAATGGTGTTTCTCTCTGAAAATGAACATGCTGTGGCGTCTTACTAAAGTTTTTGTCTGAAGAAAACACGGTTTTTGGAGGGCTTAGAAGACGAGTTTTATTAATAATCATTAAAAATATAGCATTTTTCTACACAAATGTGGGAGTTTGTTTTGTTTGTTAAGGATTATTCCTCACATTTGTCGCATCGATTCAAACGAGTTCAATTTGAGCTCACAGTATTCACACTAAAATTTTAAAGACATGAAAAAGTTTTTTCTGACTTTGGCAGTTGCTTGCTTCGCTCTCACTGCAAGCGCACAGGAAAAGGGTGACTTCCGCTTTGGTGTTACCGCCGGTATGAACGTTTCCAACATCACTGACATGGAAATGGATTCCCGCATTGGCTTCCACGTGGGTGCTAAGGCTGAGTACAACATCACCGATAACCTCTACGGTAGTGCAGCTCTCCTCTTCTCTCAGAAGGGTAATAAGAAAGAAGAAGGCAGCATCGAAGCAACCTCGAACCCGGGCTACCTTGAATTGCCCATTCACATCGGTTATCGTTTCAAGATGGGTGACAAAGTGAGCATCTTCGGTGAAACCGGTCCTTACTTCGCTTATGGCATCTGCGGTAAAGATAAACTTGAAGGTACCGGTGTGGCCGACTATGACGTGAAGTTCTTTGACTATGACAACGTCAACAAGTTTGAATTTGGTTGGGGCGTAAAAGCCGGTGTGGAATATGCTAAATTCCAAATCGGTCTCGGCTATGAATATGGTATCACTAAGGTGTTTGATATTAGTGGCGTCAAACCTCACAACAGCAACTTCATGGTTTCTGTGGCTTACATGTTCTAATCCAACGAGCACATTTATTATAATAGAGCGGCTGCGCGGCAGTCGCTCTTTTTTTGCGCGACAGCGAAGAAGCAGGACTCAAAAAAAAGACGAAGAGACAAAAAGACGAAGAGACAAAAAGACGAAGAGACAAAAAGACAAAAAGACGAAGAGACAAAGAGTCAAAGAGACTAAGAGTCAAAGAGACTAAGAGAAGAAGAGAGGAAGAGTCAAAGAGAGGAAGAGACAAAGAGAGGAAGAGACAAAGTGATAAAAAGAAAAAGGGGCAAAGACAAAAACCAAGACAACCCCTTGAAGAGTATGGCGGCTGCGCCGCTGCTGTGATGCTTCCGTTTTGGTCTTATAAGAGCAAGCTCTT
>NZ_JADYUH010000119.1 GCF_021531665.1 Prevotellamassilia timonensis | reverse complement strand
TAAAATATATTAGATCCTGTGCTGGGAGGTGTGGAGGGGAGCATATAGATGGAGGTCAAACTACTGCAACCATAGAAGCAGTCATTTCCCACACTCGTGACGGAGTTGGGAATGGTGATGGAGGTCAAACTGCTGCAACCATAGAAGCACAGTTGTCCCAAACTCGTGACGGAGTTGCCCAGGGTGATGGAGATCAAACTGCTGCATTGTTGGAAGCAGCCATAGTCCAAAGTCGTGACGGAGTTGGGAATGGTGATGGCGGTCAAACTGCTGCAACCATCGAAGCAGTAAACTCCCAAACTTGTGACGGAGTTGGGAATGGTGATGGAGGTCAAACTGCGGCAATCACGGAAGCAGTAATCTCCCAAACTTGTGACGGAGTTGGGAATGGTGATGGAGGTCAAACTGCTGCAACCCCAGAAGCAGGCAATTCCCAAACTCGTGACGGAGTTGGGAATGGTGATGGAGGTCAAACCGCTGCAACCATTGAAGCAGTATTCTCCCACACTCGTGACGGAGTTGGGAATGGTGATGGAGGTCAAACTGCTGCAACGAGAGAAGCAACTTTCTCCCAAACTCGTGACGGAATATGTGATGCCATTATAAATCACTTTTTCAGGAATTACTACGTCACCGGAGTATTCATTATTATACGAGTAATAATCGTCTCCCTGAAAAGTGACTGTAGCCGTCCTGTTGACTATATCCAGATTGTAGAAGATTCCATTTACCTCTGCGTCATGAGCCCGGGCAGAAAGGGAAAGACATAAAAGGGTAAGGAGTAAAAAGAAATTTTTCATG
>NZ_JADYUH010000118.1 GCF_021531665.1 Prevotellamassilia timonensis | reverse complement strand
CAGAGCCGTTTGCATCAAGCGCAAGGGGTTTTTCCGGTTTTTGTCTTTCATTCATTCGTTCAATTTCTGAACAATTCGTGTTCCAAAAAGTTTTCTCCATTAATGCCCATTAATTGTCTCATTAATTGTCCCATTAATTCTGTTCAATTCGTGTTCAAAAAACAAATTAATGGCTTTTTAATGGAATCAATTCATGAACATTAATGTTTCAAAAAGGGAGCGTGAATAATTCATGAACATTCATGTTTCAAAAAAACGGCCCTTTCGTCCTTCGTCCTCGTCTTTCATCTTTTCATTTTCGGCAGTCCTGCCGCCCAAAACGGCGGATTAAGTTTATTTAATACTCACTCCGCGCGACCTGCCAACTCCCTAAAAACCAAAAACTTAAGAAAAAGACACTTTTGACTCAAATTTTTGAGTCCAGGGAAACCGCTAATACTCTAAACGTTAGGTGCAAAATTACCCAATCATTTGCTCACTTCCCCGCCGACCCTACACTCCACAAACCGCCCGAAACTAACCCTACATGCTCCGCCGAGAAACCCTACACTATGTAGGCTTTCATGTAGGATTTGCCGACCCAATCCTACACACCTAACCGCGCTGATTATCAAAATTTAAACCCGCTTTGTGTAGGATTTGCCGAGAGTGTATGAACCCCTTGAAAACCGTATGGGATGGAAAGCCGAAAACGCGCGTTTGCGCGCGAATCCTACTTACTTTTTCAAGTTGTGCGGTTTTTGTCGTTATAATGACAGTAATTTAAAACTTCTTGACAAATGGGCAAAAGAAAATAGTGGGCAAAAAACTTGCATTCGCCTTTT
>NZ_JADYUH010000117.1 GCF_021531665.1 Prevotellamassilia timonensis | reverse complement strand
CCCCCTAATCAAACAGGCTCGGTTCTGGAGGCGTTTCCTTTGCGTTTTGAACCATCTTTGCCCAATCCCTTTCGGGGTCTTCAAGAAAAGTATAGCAGTTTACATAATACATGAGCATGATTCTTATCATTGTTGCCAATCCGGAAAAGCTCCAGGTGCGTTTTATGCGCTTTTGTATGACCATCAGAAGAAGGTTGGCTATGAGTGTGACCCAAATTTGTACTTTGATGGCGTTGGAACTTTCACCATAGAAGTATCTCAACGGGAAGTTTTGCTTTAATTGCTTGAACAGCAGTTCTATCTCCCATCTTTTGCGGTATATAGCAATGATTTCCTCCACTTCCATTTCCATGTCGTTGGTGAGCAATGATATGAGTTTTGGTTTCTTCTTGTTAAGATCAACATAGGTTATGATACGTGCCTTGTGTCTAATGTCCTCTCCGTCTTTGACACGCTTTTTGAACTCAACATGTTGAACCCTATGTTCCATAAGTCCTTCAGGGGTCATATACATCATGTCCGAATGCACATCATACACAAGGTTCTTCTTCATCTTGGTAACATAGATGACACCACGGGTGGTCAGTTCCTCGAATTTGGAATAGTCTATGTAAGCCCTGTCCATAGCGATGATGTCTCCATCGTGATAATTCGTGGGTTTCAGCATGAAACTGTCATTGGTAGCGGCAGAGGTGAATCTGATATCTGACGGCACGCCCTCGTTTGCATGTATGTTGGTATGCACTTTTATGCCGCCTTTCTTCTTCCCGGACTTGGGATGCCTGCCAACACCTTTAAATAGGAGATTGGAGAACAGAGTAATGGTAGTTGA
>NZ_JADYUH010000116.1 GCF_021531665.1 Prevotellamassilia timonensis | reverse complement strand
CTCTATGTCCTTGCTGATTTCAAGAAACTTGTTGTAGCCACGCTTGTTCACCTGACTCTTCGTAATGCGTCCGCTCTTGTAGGCTTTTCTCAGTCGGGCAATTCCGCGGTCACGGTTGTAGGCATCCTTCTTCGCACGTTTGTCGGAATAACTGACGATAAATCTTTCCCCATTCTCACGCTTGTAGTTGTAACAGGCTTTATCAACCTTCTCTAAAGAGAGAATCCATTGCTTAACGTTTGCGTTCTCGCTCTTGATGCGGGCTCCAAGTATGTAGTTGTAGCCAGCCTCCTGCAGCAAAGTGACATTGTTCTTGTTCATCAAGCCGGAGTCTGCCACCACAACAAAGTCTTTCCCCAGATTGAAACGCTGCTTGAAGTCATCTATCATTGGTATCATGGTGAAGCCCTCATACTGGCTACCTTTGAACAGAGAGTATGAAAGCGGATAGCCTCCTTCTGATACAAGCAGACCGAGTACGACCTGTGACTCTGCCGTCTTGCCATCCTTTGAAAACCCCGGTTCACGCAATACGTCCGTCTGTGCAGTCTCAAAGTAGAGCGTCGTCACGTCGTAGAACATCAAGCCGATTTTGCCGCCGAACAGCTTGCGGGTGTGCTCTACGCTGATTTGCTGTGCAAGCTCCATCTGAGTATTGTAGAGCTTATCCATGTAGCGATAGATGTGGTTGAGGTCAACATCTTCATCATAATATGACTTTAGGTAATCTACTGTGGCAAGTTTGCTTCTGGGCTGCGAAACCCTTGCGATTACCAAATGACGCAGAATCTCATCGGGAATCCGGTTAAAACCGATGCTGTCATAGACTTGATCAAGCAGAAGCTGAGTACCGT
>NZ_JADYUH010000115.1 GCF_021531665.1 Prevotellamassilia timonensis | reverse complement strand
TTGGACATGGAATACTCCATGTGCCTTTCCTTCATCATGACCTTGGCCACGTTTAACGATGCGAATGATGCATTGAAAGCGCAGTCAAGTTTGTTAGTGTCCCTTGCTTGAGAGTCCGTCAGCCCGCAGAATTGCTTTGCATCGCGAAAGCAAAATTCTATCTGAAACCTGGTTCTGTAGAAGTCCAGAACTTCCTCACCAGAGAGTGTAGTGTCAGTAGAGAAGAACAGCTTGCGCTTCTTGTCGGGCATGATCCAGATGACCAGACGCACCTTGCACTTCAGCGCCTTGGAATAGGCTATCAGCGTATAGGCAATGCCTGGCAGTCCGTCAACGAAGATGGGAAGCATCCTTGACATGTCGAGTTTCTTCAGGTCTATCTTCCCGTCTATCATCTTGGGTCTTCCTCTTTTACCTGTGCGCTCACCCTCATAGAGATAGCACAAGTGGGCATTGTCACGGAAGCGGCTGACGAGATGGAAGCCATGCTGATGGATTCCCTCGTAGAAAGTGCGAGTGGAGAAGAATGCATCGGCAACAACGAGATGAGACAGTTTCAGCAGTTCCCTGCAATAGCGCTTGATGACGGCAATGTAATGGTCTGCCAGCGTCATATTACGCTTCTTCAGCTCAAAGTTGCCTGGTGTCTGATGGGCACGGAGCATCATGCAGTTGTGGCTGTCAATGTCTATCAGCCCCAGTCCCATAATTTCCAGTCCGTGCTTAACGGCACCTGCACATCCCGACCAGAAACGACCAATATGCGGAGTCTTCTTGCCCGACTTGCTGATGTAGCTCGGATCAATGGCTATGGCCTTGCGACCGTCGCTGCCGAAGTAGCGCAGGGCGAGACTGACGTTGAAGCGAAGCCAGTTCAGGCTCTTCGAGCGCAAGCGTCCGAAGTTCTGGCGGTAGCACTGTTCGCCGTGTCTGCCGTACTTGCCCAACTGGGTGAAATTTATCCTTCCTGGTATAACCATGTATAA
>NZ_JADYUH010000114.1 GCF_021531665.1 Prevotellamassilia timonensis | reverse complement strand
GAGAAATACGGGAGTGGAAAATCCCTTGTTTTGTCGTTTCTTGCCTTTAACAAGACTTTGGACGTCCGCTCCAGAAAGGAGGTGTTCCAGCCGCACCTTCCGGTACGGCTACCTTGTTACGACTTAGCCCCAATCACCGGTATCACCCTAGGCCGACCCTTGCGGTCACGGACTTCAGGTGCTCCCGGCTTTCATGGCTTGACGGGCGGTGTGTACAAGGCCCGGGAACGTATTCACCGCGCCATGGCTGATGCGCGATTACTAGCGAATCCAGCTTCGTGGAGTCGGGTTGCAGACTCCAGTCCGAACTGAGAGGGGTTTTCGGGATCCGCATCCGCTCGCACGGTAGCTTCCCGCTGTACCCCCCATTGTAACACGTGTGTAGCCCCGGACGTAAGGGCCGTGCTGATTTGACGTCATCCCCACCTTCCTCACATCTTACGATGGCAGTCTCCCCGGAGTGCCCGGCATTACCCGATGGCAAACGGGGACAAGGGTTGCGCTCGTTATGGCACTTAAGCCGACACCTCACGGCACGAGCTGACGACAACCATGCAGCACCTCCACGCAGGTCCGAAGACTGTGACGTCTCTGCCACATTCCTGCGCAGTTCAAGCCCGGGTAAGGTTCCTCGCGTATCATCGAATTAAACCACATGTTCCTCCGCTTGTGCGGGCCCCCGTCAATTCCTTTGAGTTTCACCGTTGCCGGCGTACTCCCCAGGTGGAATACTTAACGCTTTCGCTTGATGACGCACAATTACTCGCGCACCATGAGTATTCATCGTTTACCGTGCGGACTACCAGGGTATCTAATCCTGTTTGATACCCGCACTTTCGAGCCTCAGTGTCAGTTCCGGCCCGGATGCCTGCCTTCGCGATTGGAGTTCTTCATGATATCTGAGCATTTCACCGCTACACCATGAATTCCAGCATCCCTGAACGGACTCAAGACCGCCAGTTTCAACTGCAGGCCGCAGGTTGAGCCCGCGGATTTCACAACTGACTTGACAGTCCACCTACGCTCCCTTTAAACCCAATAAATCCGGATAACGCCCGGACCTTCCGTATTACCGCGGCTGCTGGCACGGAATTAGCCGGTCCTTCTTATGACGGTACCTGCAACG
>NZ_JADYUH010000113.1 GCF_021531665.1 Prevotellamassilia timonensis | reverse complement strand
CTAGTAGTCTGTAAAGTCTAAAAAGTGACAATAGGATACAAATGTTTGAGTTTGATTCTGGCATCGTCTGTTGTGAATTGCCAGTCCACCCCTTTCTGCATAGCATTCCTATCAGTGTGCCATTTCTCGAGTTCTGAGTTTAAGTCTTCCAAATTATCAATTCTCCGTTTCCCGAGGCATTGTTTAGATAACGCAGACAACTCAATCTCTGCTATGTTGAGCCAACTTCCATGCTTGGGTGTATAATGGAATTCGAATCTTTTGACGAGTCTTAGTGCTTCTGCTGGCGGAAATGTCTCATAGAAAGAACTTTTGTTATGGGTGTTGAGATTGTCACATATCATGATAATCTTTTCAGCATTAGGATAAACTTCGTCAGCAAGCCATTTCATCTGTTTGGCCCAGTCAATCTTTGTCCTATGCTCTAATGCTTTAGCATGGCGAAATCCTGCAAGAGGCTCTGTAAAAAGGAATATACTACAAGTACCATTGCGGACGTATTCACAATCTTGAATGAGAGCACCATTCTTCTTACGACGTCCTTGGCGCGCATCTGCCAGCAATTGTAGAGGCTTTTCATCCATGCAGACCACAGGAAATCGTTCGTCATACGGACGGCTATATACTTCCAGCACATCCTCCATGCAAGCGGCAAAATCAGCGCTTTGTTCCTTTGGTATACACCATTCCTCAACAAGGTGTGGCTTGAGACTATTCTCTTTCAATATCTTTCCCACTGTTGTATGGCTTATCTTGTCTATGTAATTCATCTGTACCATCCTTTCTGACAACAGGCGTAGTGTCCATCTGCAATATCCTTCAGGAGGATTGTGACAAGCCATGGCTATCACGTGTGCTTCCACTTCGCCTGTAATCTTGCTCTCCACCGGAGGCGTCTTACGTTTCTTGCGATATATGCATTCTATACCACTGACTTCAAATTCTTTCAAAACCCGGCTGACAGTCTGCTTTTTTGTGCTCAATAAGTCTGCCAACTCTTCTGTTGTATATTGTTTCTTGCCTTTCCTGTTGCAATTGAGTAGAATTTGTGCGCGCCGTATCGTTCGAGCTGGGGCTGTACCATTGGAAAGTAATTGTTCCAGGAACTTTTGATCTTTCAGGGAGAGTGTTATGATGATTTTCTGTCTTGACATAGTTGA
>NZ_JADYUH010000112.1 GCF_021531665.1 Prevotellamassilia timonensis | reverse complement strand
ATAACCATGTATAAAAGTAGTACCTCGATGATGACTTTCTCAAAACGTTTGCTTAACTTTACAGCGGAAGTCAATATGGCCTCCTTGCATATGCCCGTATATTGGTCGAGTGCTTCTGAAATTTTCTTCATAACTAAGTAATGTAAGAGACTACTAAGTTACTGAGAGTCAGGCACTTGACCAAATTTTATTGGTTATATGTCGTTAATGCAACTCATTGAATTTTAGACGATTAAATGTATAATTAACTAAGTATTGATAAAAGCATGCGGAAGAAAATATCGCAACTGTTAGATTATTTTATAAAGATTGTAACCTCTCTTATTTGTGTAGGTTTTGTTTTGGGTGGACTGCTATTCTTGTATTCTGAGTGCTTTGAAGAAACAAGTCTTAATTATAAGGACTATTACAAAAAGCCTAAGAATGATGAAGATATAAAAGTTCATGAATCCCATTATGACTTTACGACTCTTGCAGAATCTATCACGCAAGATTGTAACTCGGATTATGAGAAAATTAGAGCAATCTACAAGTGGTTGTGTGATAACATAGAATATGACACCGATTATAGAATTTATCATGCAGACGAGTGTTATGACGAGAGGAAAGGTGTTTGTTTAGCCTATTGTGAATTGTTCTATTATCTTGCGAAGGCAGTAGGCGTAAAATCAGAAATCATATCAGGTAATTCGCGTGATAGTGAGGGCCATTTCAGTGAGGAAGGGCATGCCTGGATTTTTGCTTACACACGGAAGAACCATGGCATTTTGATGGATCCCACATGGGGCGCAGGAAGTGTTGATAGTAGAAATTTTACACGGAGTAAGAATTGTTGGCATTGGTTCAATGTTGATCCAAGATGGATGATTCTTCGTCACTATCCTAAGGAAGAAGAATATCAACTTCTTGACGACCCCATATCAATTGATGAATTCAAATCATTATCTGTCATTGATGAAGCATACTTAGATTATGAGTTAGATGTCAAAGATGCTTATGAAGCAGCAATGAATCATACCTCGAATTTCCCCAAATTCTATAGTTCGGGAATAAGTATACTAGCATTAGAAGATTATCCAAGAACAAACCCTCTTCAAATTGGAGAGTTTTATGAGTTTAGAATCAAACTTCATCAGAACGAAAGATTTACGATTATCAATGACACCTCAAATCCGCAACTACGCGCCTAATATGATACAGAAGCGAAAATAATCTGCATCGTTAGTAAAAAGGGGGC
>NZ_JADYUH010000111.1 GCF_021531665.1 Prevotellamassilia timonensis | reverse complement strand
CGATACCGACCGAATCAAACTTTAATTAATCACATTTTCAAAGAACTCTTTGGCTGTGCGGCATAGTCGTTAGACCATATGTTGAATTTTTAACGAACTATTGATATATAATTATTGTTGTGATAAATAATATATAATGTTTGCGCGTATGCGCATGTGAAAAAGAACTCTTTAGAATAGAATTATGGAACAATATGTAGACTGGCATCGAATGATAGATGAGTGCAAGAAAGCGAAAGACAACTATATAGCAATAGAGGCTGCATTCCCAGGGATAACAAACTATGAAGCCGTCAAGAAGTATTTGCAGCGATTGAAGAAAAAAGGCAAACGTGTTGCCATTCATGTGTCAAATATTGATGACAACAAATCTTCAGGAGAATTAATCTGCCATAATGATGTAATATATATATATAACAGACATAAACACATATGCGCTGATACTCAAAGTGACTTAAATGGATTTTCGTATGCAGACTATTGCAACATGTGCTCAAACCAGAACTTCATTTCTTATAATTCTCCAGCATCAAACTATATATGAATATCAAATTCTCCAATGAATTCATAAACTTTCTGATAGTTTTTGAGTTATAATATATAGGGAAGGCTGGATAATTTGCAACTATATATAAAGCGGAAGTTAGAATCTCTTATGGTTCCAACTTTCTCTTCTTTTTGCATTTAACTCTCAATCAAATTGAGCACAAGTCTGTCACGGGGACTTGTCAATAATATGTTATATGGTTACTTGACAAGGATAAGAGTGCTATGACTGATATCAAGTGTAACTGACTTGAAGAGTTTCAAGTAATTCAAGTCAACCAAACGAGAACCGTTTTCATTGCTGTCAAATATCACTTCCAGATTATGAACTATTGTGCCGCCTATAGTTATTGTCGGAATGAGGTACTTTGGCTTTGACGTGATTATTCCATTCGCATTTCTGGTCTTGCCGGTACCGAATGAGCATTCTATTTCGTTTCTCTCTCCAACGGCCTTGGCCATTCTGGCCTTGACATCAGGAGAAGGAGGGTCCTTCGGTGGACGTCCAAGAGGTTTGCAGTACGAACGGACTTCCAAGTCTCAAACGGACAAACCACAAATCACTCACAGGGACGCCGCCCAACTGATAATATATGGATTATTTCCTTCCCATGTAAGGAGCCGTTGCGTGTCAGGCCAATTATCCTGAGTAAAAAACAGCAAAATTGAGATTACTTATCTATATCATTCCATGATCCGAAGAACGCTT
>NZ_JADYUH010000110.1 GCF_021531665.1 Prevotellamassilia timonensis | reverse complement strand
AAGTTTTTTTAATGTTCATCCCGCAAAACCCGCCAACTACCTAAAAACCAAAGACTTAAGGAAAAGACACTTTTGACTCAAAATTTTGAGTCAAGGGAAGCCGCTAATACTCAAAGCGTTAGGCGAAAAATTTGCCCATTATTTTTCTCACTTCCCCGCCGACCCTACACTCCACACGCCGCCCGAAACTGACCCTACATACTCTGCCACGAAACCCTACATCATGTAAGGTTTTATGTAGGATTTACCGACCAAACCCTACACACCTAACACCGCTGATAATCAAATTTAAAACCCGTCTTGTGTAGGATTTGCCGAGAGTGTATGACCCCCTTGAAAACCGTATAGGTCGGAAAGGCGAAAACGCGCGTTTGCGCGCGAATCCTACTTACTTTTTCAAGTTGTGCGGTTTTTGTCGTTATGATGATAGTAATTTAAGACTTCTTGACAAATGGGCAAAAGAAAATAGTGGGCAAAAAACTTGCATTCGCCTTTTTCGGAACGTATATTTGCAAACGGATTTGGCCAGTAAGAACCACTACTGTAATAGGTTAGCAACGCAATGGGATTCATCTTGACGCTTCGGTCAAGACAGGGTGAGGTATTACCTTTTCCGAACGCCTTTCCGAACGCCTTTCTGAACGCCTTCTCGGACGGTTTCCGAACGCTTTCCGAACCCCGCGAACACACTGCTTCGAACCAAAATAATTCATATATTAATCATTTAAATTTCAAAGTAATGAGCAAAAGTTTGAAGATCCTTTTGGCGAAAAGATTAGTCAAGGACATCTTCGCAAATCTTGGGGACCTCTTCGCGTTGATGGCGAAGGGTCCCCTCCCGATGAGAAAGAAATACGAGTGGCAGACCCCCGACTTCTTCGCCACTCCTCCGGCGTCTCATGTGCAGAATGTACAAGAAATGCAGGCAGCGAAAGAAACACAAGAACCGCAGGCAGCGCAGGCAGCACAGGCTGTCGCTCAATCCCCAAAAGCCCCTCGTTCCCCAAAAGCCCATCAGGCACAAGACGTTTCAAAGAAAAAAACCGGAAGAACGGCAGATTTCTACGTACGCCCGAGTCAGGTGAAGGAAGTGATTGAGGCACAGTGGGAAGTGCGCTGCAACGCCACGAACTTCGCACCCGAGGCGCGCCGCAAAGGAGAAGATGCCCCCTTCAGAGTCATGGACGAAAGACTCCAAAACTCCATCATCTGGAGCGTACAAGAAATATATCCCAACT
>NZ_JADYUH010000010.1 GCF_021531665.1 Prevotellamassilia timonensis | reverse complement strand
AGCGTGACTCTCGCCGCGCCCTGCAGGGCTTGAAAATGACGGGCTTAGGTCGTCAGTTGCGCCGCATGGGTATTCCCAAGAAGCGCACCGCCCAGGGCATGTTCTATGGAGTGAAGAAACTGGAGAAACCCGCTGAAACAGAGGTGGAGAATGTGGAGAAAAAGTTCTCGCAGAGTGCAGAGAATAGTTTCTCGCAGATTTCACAGATTCCGCAGATTTCAGAGAAAGAGTTCTCGCAGAGTGCGCAGTGTTCGCAAAGTTCTGAGAAGGAGTTCTCGCAGAGTCCGCAGAGTTCGCTGAGTGCAGAGCAAAATTTCTCGCAGAGTCCGCAGTGTCCGCAGAGTGCGGAGAACGAGTTCTCGAAGAGTGCGCAGAGTGCAGAAAATAATTTCTCGCAGATTTCGCAGATTTCGCAGATTTCTGAGGACGAGTTCTCGCAGAGTTCGCAGTGTCCGCAGAGTGCAGAGAGAAATTTCTCGCAGATTTCGCAGATTTCGCAGATTTCAGAGAAGAATTTCTCGCAGAGTGCGCAGAGTTCGCAGAGTGCAGAGAATAATTTCTCGCAGATTTCGCAGATTCCGCAGAGTGCAGAGAATCCGGAAGAGTCGCAAGACACGCATTCAAAAAATTTTACACATTACTAAATCAATTAATCCGCTCACTCTCATAGATTCTTCATCATTCTTCCCTCATTCTCAGTTTTGTGTTGTATCTATTGTATAGATATAGGTATAGGGGTGTTCTATAAATTACGGGAAAAGGATCGTTCAAAAGAAAGTGCTTACGTTTTGGTCGCTTTTCGTTTCTTAGCGCGCCCTTTTGTAAGTTTCGTCAGTCACATAGCCCGCTATGCTCCTTCCTCAACTGACAAAAGTTCATCACTAAGAAATCAAAAATCAACTCAACCTAATTTATAGAACACCCCTATAGAAGATAATGCTTTGAGATTCTCGGTCAGGAGTTGTCGGCGGCTCAGAAAACGAAAAAAACTGCCGACTTCGCAGATTGTTTGCCTAACAAGCATTATCTTCGCACCGCGAAATTAGTGCATCGGGCGTGAAAGTCAAAGAAACTTTGTCGGTTTTTCTTTTCTTTTTCCGAAAAGCACTTTTTCTCTCCTTTTCAACAATCTCTCAACCATTCTTTCTCGCACGTGAAAATTTTTCTTCTTTCCCTCTTGTTGGTCGGTGTTGCCGTGGCACTTTTGGCGGTGCGTCTCTTCTTCGGACGCAACTTCGTCAACATGCACACGGATTCCAACCCAGCCTTGCGCAAGAAAGGAATCCCCTGCGCTCGCACTCAAGACGCTCAGGCTCGCAAACGTCGTCCGCTGCAACGCTGAAGCCAAACAGAACATCACGCTCTTGAAGAAACACTTCCGCTCATCAAACCAAATCACTCATTATCAAAGCTTATTAATTCAAATAAAAATCATATGTCATGAAACAAAAAATCTTTCTTTTCTCTCTTCTTCTCCTTGCCGTGACGGCTTGTAACAAGAAAGAACCGGCTGAAAATGTCAAACCAAAGGCAGTGCCCGAAGCCAAGTCTCAGGGCATCATCGCCTATGTGGAAATTGACAGCCTTGCCACAGCCTACACCTACTGCATTGATGGACAGAAGGAACTCCAAGCCAAACAGCAGAGCTATCGTTCCCAGCTTGATGCAAAAGCAAACAGCCTTCAGAATGCTGTCGCTTCTTTCCAGAAAAAAATGCAGAAAGGAACTTTCTCTTCTCAGTCTGAAGCTGAAAACGAACAGAAAAAAATCCAGCGTCAGCAACAACAACTCCAACAATTTCAGGAGAAAATCGAAGGAGAAATGGCAAGTGCTGCGGAGCAATATCAGAAGGTGCTGCGCGACAGCCTCGCTTCCTTCATCAAGGACTTCAACAAGGATGGACGCTACTCCATGATTCTCAGCAAGAGCGGCGACAACATCCTCTATGCCGACAAATCGCTTGACATCACCAAGGCTGTCATCGATGGGTTGAACAAACGCTACAACAAGAAGAAATAAGGTTCGCTCTTGTCAAAACCTAATCACAGAAAATGGCTTATTCCTGTTTAAACGAAAAAGCCGTGAGGTTTCAAAAAGAAAAAAACGGAATTTGTTGTTTGTTTCAAATGAAACCCTTACTTTTGCGCTTGCAAACGCGAAAAAGGCGTGACAAGCGGCTGAAATAGCTCAGTTGGTAGAGCAATTCATTCGTAATGAATAGGTCGCCGGTTCGAGCCCGGCTTTCAGCTCTCCGACCTGCCCACCGGGCGAAAGGTCACAGTTTGAAACAGGAGGTGAACACCACACGGTGCTCACCTCCTGTTATTTTTGAATGATTTTGATGCGCCGCCGGCGCAGTGTGGAAACTAATTGATGAAATTCCAGGAAATGCCGAGTCGAATGACCATTTGGTTCATCGGATAGTGCGGCACGAGGAACGGGTTTCCGCTTCCTTGAGAGGAATTGACGTGCGAAGCCATCAGATAGAAGCGGGTGCGCTTCAAGTGGAAGTTCGCATAGACATTCACCATGGGATAGTTTCCTATCTTCTCCGCATGGTTCAAATCCTGCACGGCATACTGCCCAATGATGGGCGAATAGGTCGGCGCGTGGTAGGCGGTGAAGAAAACAAGGTCGGCACCGAGTTCCGTTTTCAAAACTTTCGCGATTCGGAACTGCACATAGAGATTTGAGTAGAGGTTGAATGTGGGCACGGGATAGACCTCCTTGTTCGTCGTGGCTTGATAGGTCAACTCATTGTCCCAGTGGAAGATTCCCCATCGCTGGTCGTGATTGAGCGTGATGCCGAGCAGCTGCACGTTGCTGGCGGCTTGACGCCTAGTGACGCCGTGACGATAGTTCGTGACACCGTCCGACATTTGATAGGGTTCGAGTGCTTCGGCGAAGTAGGTGTAGTTCTGAATGTTTTGGAGTCGAACGCTCAGCGAGGTCTGTTTGTATTGCAACTTCCCGTCGAGCACAGTTTTGAGCTCGTGTTTCAAGTCATCGTTATCCCACCAGGCATTTCTGCCATGGTAGTGACGGTAGTAGAAGGAGGGAAGTTCGTTTTTGATTTCTCCTTGGAACGTGAATTTCAGACTGTCTTTTTTCAGCGGTATGCACAGCGTGGCGTCGCCGCCCACTTTGAATTCTCCCCAGTCCGTTCCACTGGTTCTGAGTTCTCCGAGGAGTTGATAGCGGAAGGTTCTTCCCTGTTGCTTGAGTAGGCGAGCCCCGACGGTGAAATAGTTTTCAATGTAGGCTTTTGTGCTGATGCGGTCGGCTTCGGGAAGTACAAAGCGGTTGAAGGCGTGACGTGCAAAGAGTTGGATTCCCGATTTCATCCATTTGTTCATGCCTTCATGGAGTTCCACAAGTAGCGTGTTTTCCAGAAGCAGGTGATCGGTGCGGTCAAAGGCGGAATCTCCCGGCAGATAGAAATCCTTGAAGAAGCCGGGATTTGTCGCGTTGTTTCGTTGGTTCGACATGAAGCGCCGTGCGTCATCTTGCAGACGCAGCGTGTGGGCGAAAGAAGTGACGGGCACAAACTCCGAATGGATTTTCATGGAGTCAGGAATGGCAGCGGCTTTGCTCAGTGAATCCGTTTTTTCTTTCTCTGTCAGGAAGCCCCCTCGCGGCAGGCGCATGGTTTTCGCCGTAGAATCAGCGGTTGATGTTTTCAGTCCTACGGCTGCAACGCCCGCCGTGTCCTTTCGTGCAGTCAGTGTCTGACGTGCGATGATGGCAGCCACCGAGTCTTTGTGAACGACTCGTCCCTTTCCATCTCTCCAGCGTTGAAATCCAAGGCTGTAGCGGTTGGAAAGGAAAACGCTGTTTTCTTCCATCTTGTTCCAGGCTCGCGCCAGATTGACGGGCATGTCTGCCGGGGCGTATTTTGTGGGGTAAGACTCCGGACGATTGACGTAGTCATCATTTTCAATACCACCGTTTTCTCTGTTTTTCAGTTGAGTGTGGTTGATGATGAGGTGCATTTTGTAGTTGTCATCCACATAAGAAGCATAGAGGCTTCCATTGAAATGGGCTGTGGACTGCGCTTGGTAGTAACCTCTGCCATAGATGTAGTCCGCCTTGAAACCCGCTCCGAATTTTTTCCCCGCATTGACAGCAAAGGATGCTCCAAGTCTGTCCTCTCCGTTTTCTTTGTTTCCGCATTCGTGGTAAGTCAGGTTCGTAAAAGGCGACTTAGTGTTGGTGAAATGCAGGTCGGAGGGTGCGGTGAGGAAATAGTCATAGGGCTTCTTGAAGAGGAAGGGTTCCCACATGGAGTCAAAGTTTTGCTCGTTGAAGAAGCGGCTGACGCGGGGTGCTCCAAGGTTTCCCGTGAAGTTGTAGTGACCGGTTTTTCCGGATGTGAAAGCCTCGTTGGGGAAAAGGTGAGGAATGGTGTCAAAGACGGCAGGAAGTGTGTTTCCCGAGTAGGGGTCCACGGTCCAAACATAGATTCCCTCCGGCACATTGGTACGCTCCACACTGTCGGTGGAGAAGCCGTGTTCTCGGTTTTGTCCTCCGATGGGCAAAGTGGAGGTCGTTCGATTCATCTGAGCAAAGAGCGGCAGCGTCAGCGAAGCGAGCAGGAGATATAGGGAAAGGGCAAGTGTTTTTTTCATGTGCCTTGTGAAATCATTTACGGGGTGTATATTATGGGGTATTCTATAAATTACGGGATAAGGAACGTTCAAAAGAAAGTGCTTACGTTTTCAACCTAATTTTTAGCCCCCCCCTTATTAGTTATGGAATAAGCAGCAAAAGAATGTGCGCACGTATTTAGGGGTGTTCTATAAATTACGGGATAAGGAATGTTCAAAAGAAAGTGTTTACGTTTTGGTCGCTTTTTATTTCTTAGCACGCCCTTTTGTAAGTTTCGTCAGTCACATAGCCCGCTATGCTCCTTCCTCAACTGACAAAAGTTCATCTCTAAGAAATCAAAAATCAACTCAACCTAATTTTTAGAACACCCCTTAAGTAATCCTCAAAAAATAACCTGCATCATCTTTGAAAATCTTTTCGGTCCATATTTCCTCCCTCATCAGTCACATAGCTACAGCTATGCTCCTTCTTCGGGTGAAAATCTGACCTCGAAAATGTCATTCAAATCTGACACAACTTATTATTTTCATATTACTAAACCTAATTTATAGCCCCTACTTACTATATTTCTCAATATAAGCCTCCACATTCTCGTCGCCCAGTTCCTGAGCCTTTCGGAGATGTTGGAGTGCCTCCTGCTTGCGTCCCTGTTCTCCGGCGCAAAGTCCGATGATGCGGTGACAGTCAGGATTTTCGGGCAGGTCTTTCAACAATTCTTTGGCAGCCTTTTCAGCATCGGCGAACTCCCCTACCCTCAGCAGGAGCAAAGCCTCTTGGAGCCTGTATGCCAAGGGGAGCGGCGCGATGGCAACAGCCGTGCGGATGTCGTCCAAAGCCTGCTGATACATCTTCGCCTTCACCTCAGCCTGATGACGGAGATAGTAGAACTTTTCGTTGAGATTGCGGGGACCAATAATCTTTTCGTATTCATTATAGTCAAACACCGCCTCACGGAATTTCTCTGCGGCGAGATAGCGTCGGGCGCGCTCAAGATAGTAGGGAGCAGATTTTGTCGTGACGGGCTGCGGGAGACTCTGAATCATACTGTCGCAAAGCACGAGAATCTCCGGGTCATTCTTGCGTGCCCGTTCCAAAGAACGAATGGCAGACATATAGACCTCGGGGGAGACAAAGTTCGAGTCCGACAAAACGGCGCGGAAGCCGAGATAGGCATCTTCGTAGCGACGCAAGGCAAACAAACAGTTGGCTTTCTGATAGTTGTAGAGCGTGAAGGGTTTCAGCGCGTAGGCTTTACCTGCCTCGTCCAGTGCTCGCTCCATGGTCCAGCCTTCAAAGACCGGGATGCTGTCAGTCTGGAGAATGATGGTGCGATAAATCAAATCGCTCAGCGCATAGTGCACGGCGTCGGGCTGCATCAAAGTGTCGGCAGCGGTTTCCGCAGCACGGAAGGCAGCGGCATAGTCTTTCTCACAATCTTGGAAGCGACCAATCGAAGCGAAATAGTTGGCACGACTGACAAAGGCATCGGGGGCAGAAGGATAGGCTGCAACGAAGTCATCATAAGCCAGCAAACAATTCACCGTGTCCGCTTTGTTCATGAGATAAAGGAAGGTTGAAGCCTCCTTCATTCCCTCGGGGAGTGCCTTGGGAAGAGCCAAAGCACGCAAGTCGGACTGAATGGCGGCGGTGGAAGACATCGTGAGAGATTGAATGAAACGAGCATCGATGGCACAGGCTGTCGTGGCGTCCTTCTTCATGTTCTTTTGCGTCATTGCCACCAACGTCCCCTCTTCATCCAACAGGGGACACATCATGTTCCGGTCTTCGTTGGCCACGGAAAGGTCATAGTATTTATAGAGGTTATAAGGCGCGTCGGCAGTGACGGTGACAGCCTCCGGCTTTTGCTTTTTGTCCTTGGAGAAGCGAACAATTTGGAGCGCAGAACCTTGGCTCACAGGCGCATCGCAAAGACGGAAGAACGGTGTGGAGGAAGTGGCGGCGGTTGAGAAGCGAATCAAATCGTTGGAACTGTCAGCACCAAGGATTCGTGCAAGTGCAAAAGTTTTTCCTTTCATGTCGGTCACCTCCGCTCTGTCGGCTTTGGCAAGCACTTGATAGGCACAAACGACGTCACCTTTGTCGGAAACATAGAAGCCGTTGCCCGAGGCGATGAGTTGGTTGGCTGCGTCGAAGGCTTTCACCTGCACAACCGCTTTGAGTGCGTCTTTCAGTTTCACTTGTGCCGAAACAGTGGCGACGGAGAAAAGGAAGGAAAGAGCGAGAAGGAGATATTTTGAAGTGTGTTTCATTGTCAAATGTGATGTGAATGGAAATCAGTTATGTCTGAGGAGTGTTCTTGCGTTTTCAAGGGCGGCTTCAGAGAGTTCCGCGCCGGAGAGGATGGTGGCAATTTCGTGAACGCGCTCTTCTTCCGAGAGCAGAGAGATGTGGCTGTGTGTTCCCGTTTCGTCCTCCGACTTGAAGACTTTATAGTGGTGTGCGCCTGCTGCGGCGATTTGAGGAAGATGAGTGATGCAAATGACTTGGCAATGTTCCGAAGTGAGTTTCATGACTTCCGCCATGCTTCCCGCCATCTTACCTGAGACGCCGGTGTCGATTTCGTCAAAGACGATGCACGGCATTCTGCCGCTCTTGCTCAGAATGGATTTCAAAGCCAGCATCACACGTGCAATTTCACCACCGGAGGCTATCTCTCCGACTTCGCGCAGAGGAATGTCTTTGTTGGCAGAAAACCAAAGCGAAATCTTGTCCGCTCCGTTTTCACGCAACAACTCGGAAGGTTCGATTCGGAAGTCCAGGCTGACATGCGGCATACCGAGCGTGTGGAGCAGTTCCGCCAGTTTGTCAGTGAGTCCTTTGGCAGCCAGTTTTCGTTTTTTCGAAAGCGTGGCTGCTTCTTCGGTGAGTCGCTGCTGCTGTGCTTGAATCTGGCGAGAGAGTTTTTCAATTTCGTCGCCGGCTGTTTCCATCTGGTCCAGTTTCTCTTTCCATTCGCGTCCCAAGGCGAGCAAATCGGCGTCAGTAGAAACATGGTGTTTTTGTTCAAGCTGATAGACCGCATTGAGTCGCTCCTGTACGAAGTCGAGCCGAGCGGGATTGAACTCCACTTTGTCGGCGTGGAGCAGCAGACTGTTTTGGATGTCATCGATTTCAATGCGCGCCTCTTCAAGTCTTTTTGCTTCCTCCTCCACTCCCGGCAGGTGGGCTGCGATTCGGTTCACAGCCTCAGCGGCTCTGCGAAGGAGGTGGAGCACGTCGGTTTCATCGGACTGGATGCAAGCGGTGGCTTCTAAGAGCGACTGCTTGATTTCTTCTGCGTGGGAGAGCACTTCTTGCTCTTGCTCCAGACTTTCTTGTTCGCCCTCTTCCCATGCCAACTCTTCGAGTTTCTCCAAATTGAAGGTGAGCAAATCTTTCTCGCGCTCTGCTTCCTCAGCCTCCTGAGTGAGCTGGCGAAGACGAGCGGAAGCGTTCTTCCACTCCTTATATAATAAGGTGTATTTATCTAAATCACCGGAGAGTTCTCCAAAACTGTCGAGCGTGTCAATCAGGAACTGTTCGCCGCGCAGAAGAAGATTTTGGTGCTGGGAATGCACGTCAATCAAGAGCGGAGCAATCTCCTTGAGCACGCCCACGGCAACGGGGGTGTCATTGACGAAAGCGCGACTCTTTCCGTTGAGGCTGACCTCGCGGCGCACGATACATTCACTCTCGTCGAAATCTACGTCGTGAGCCTCCAGTACGCTGCGGAGCATTGGATGAGTCGGCACGAAGATGCCTTCCACGACACATTTTTTGTGGCCGTCGCGAATGGTGCGAGCGTCGGCACGCCCGCCCATCATGAGCCCAATGGCTCCGAGGATGATGCTCTTTCCCGCACCCGTTTCACCCGTGATGACGGAGAAGCCCGGAGACCAGTCAGTCTCCAATTCATCAATGAGAGCGTAGTGCGATATGGAGAGATGTTTCAGCATGAGTTTTTGGGGGAATGGTGTGTTTGCAGAAAATGCCGGAAGACCTGCTGACTGCTTTCTGCAAGCAAGGCGAGGCTTTCCGACACATTTTTCTATTGTTTGATTTGTCTCCAGTAGGAGTTCTGTGAAGCATTGATTTTTCCGAGCACGTTTGCCACGTCTTCTTTCTCTTTGGACGTGCCGTGTCCTTTGTAGATGTTGACAAGTTCGTCCCGCTTATACTCCGTGAAGATTTGCGGCAGCATGCTCATTGATTTGTTGGTGTTGGCTTCTTTCAGCAGTTCCATGGCTGCAGTGATTCCGGCGCGTCCTCTCTCGACGTTTTCAGCCATGACGTCTAAGCCTTGTCGGTGATAGACATACTGCATTTTTCGGAAGGGTTCCATGCCTCCGTCAAGCATGTCGGTGATGATGGAATAACGGTTTTTGGAATCTTCAAACGCTTTCCACCCTTTTGCCTGCAAACTCTGGGCGTTGTTGACGATGGTCTGTGCGATTTGCAGGTATTCCGTCCCGCCGAGTTCCGCCATGGCATCCATGTCCATGCCAATGAGAAGATAGACGTAGTATGCCAGCACCGCTGTCAAATTGTTTTCGATTTGGTCGGTGCGGAACTCAATCTGGTCATATTCCTGAAAGTTGAAAGTGAAGCGCGTGTCGTTGAAGGAAAAGAAGGTGGTGGTATAGTTGGAGCCATAGACGGGTCGCGTTCCCTGCACCAACAGCGTGGCGTCAAAAGAGTTCTCGGCAGGAGAATATTTGTTCACCGTGATGTTGAAATTACAGTTGATGCGTTCTCCATTCTTGAATTGCATGTCCGTCCAACTGCGCTCGTTGAGAAACTGTTCCAAGGTGGTTTTCAAGTTCTCAAAGACGGAAGTACTCGTTCCCTGCACCTGCGAGTGATTGATGTTCACTCGGGCGTCCAACTCCTGTGCCTCTGAAACAAAGACACTGAAGAAAGCGAGGAGCAGAGTGGTCAAAAACAGTTTTCTCAGCATGGAAGTAAATTTGACATTCTATCAATGATGGCTTCCGCCGTTTCACGTTTGGAAAGAAGCGGCAGCGAGGTGGTTTCTCCGTTTCGTTCAATGAGCGTCACCTTGTTGGTGTCCGTTCCGAAGCCGGCGCCTTTGTCTCGCAGAGAGTTGAGCGCAATCATGTCGAGATTTTTGCGTTCCAATTTGCCTTCGGCATTTTGCAACTCGTGGTCTGTTTCCAGTGCAAAGCCCACCAGGAGTTGGGAGTTTTTCTTTCGTTTTCCGAGTTCAGCCGCAATGTCCTTGGTTGGCACGAGTTGCAGCGTCATTCCCCCACTCCCTTCGCGTTTGATTTTGTGGTCTGCACAGGTTTCGGGGGTGAAGTCTGCCACGGCGGCACAAAGGATGGCGGCGTCTGAATCCTCAAACAAACGGGCGGAGGCTTCAAACATCTCTGCGGCAGAAACGACGGAAGTGACGTGAATGGAGGGATGCTGTGCTTTCAGCGACACCGGTCCGCTGACCAGTTCCACCGTAGCGCCTCGTTCCGCACAAACCTCTGCCAAAGCATAGCCCATCTTTCCGGAAGAGAAATTACCGATGAAGCGAACAGCATCCAACTTTTCGTAGGTCGGACCAGCCGTAATCAAAACTTTCTTTCCTTTGAGGCTTTTCTTCTCTTTGGTTTCAAAGAAAAGGGCGAGTGCGCGGTGAATGTTTTCCGGCTCGTCCATCCTTCCTT
The DNA here is from genome assembly GCF_021531665.1 of Prevotellamassilia timonensis. GTDB lineage: Bacteria > Bacteroidota > Bacteroidia > Bacteroidales > Bacteroidaceae > Alloprevotella. The sequence continues at coordinate 42,792 of NZ_JADYUH010000010.1, read as the reverse complement.
TTCCGACCAGACCGCTGGCAAGTTCGCCCGAAGCCGGCTCGAGGATGATGTTTCCACGTGACTTCAGTGTTTCAAGGTTTTGGGTGGTCGCAGGATGTCGGAACATGTCCAAGTCCATGGCAGGAGCAATGAACACCGGAGCCTTCATGGAAAGATAGGTCGTGATGAGCATGTTGTCCGCAATGCCGTGTGCCATTTTCCCAATGGAAGATGCGGTGGCGGGAGCAATCAGCATGGCGTCTGCCCAGAGCCCGAGATCCACGTGACTATGCCAGCTGCCATCTCTTCCGGAAAAGAACTCGGAGATGACGGGATGATGAGTCAGCGCAGAGAGTGTGACCGGAGTGATGAATTCCTTTCCGGCAGGCGTGATGACCACCTGCACGTCTGCTCCGTCTTTCACCAAGAGGCGAATGAGGGAGCAGGCTTTATAGGCGGCAATACTGCCGGTGATACCTAAAACAATGTGTTTGCCTTGTAGGGAATTATTTTTCACGCTGAAACCGCAGATTTTGGTGTGAGTGAATGAAGGGAGAACTCTTAAGGGGTGTTCTAAAAATTAGGTTGAGTTGATTTTTGATTTCTTAGAGATGAACTTTTGTCAGTTGAGGAAGGAGCATAGCGGGCTATGCGACTGACGAAACTTACAAAAGGGCGCGCTAAGAAACGAAAAGCAACCAAAACGTAAGCACTTTCTTTTGAACCTTCCTTATCCCGTAATTTATAGAACACCCCTTAAGTATATATTAGGTGAGTGAAACACACACCACTAAGTAATATGAAAATAATAAGTTGCGTCAGATTTGAATGACATTTTCGAGGTCAGATTTTCACCCGAAGAAAGAGAATAGCCGTAGTTATATGACTGATGAGGGAGGAAATATGGACCGGAAAGATTTTCAAAGATGATGCAGGTGATTTTTTGAGGATTACTAAATGCCTTCTCTCAGTTTGATGCGCATGAAAGCCTGTTTGGTGTTCTGTGCGAAATCTCCGCGCATGATCCAAGAGAAGTAACTCGGCTCACTTCGAAGCACGTCAACCACTTTGCGCCCTTTGTGTTTTCCGAAGTTAATCACCTCGTTCCCCTGCTCATCTCTCACGATTCTTCCGGCAAGGTCCACGTTGTTTTGTCGTCGTGAGAAAGAAGCGAGGAAGTCCACGTCTTCTTTCAGGGTGTCTTTGTAGCGTTCGAGTTGGGCAAAAAAGATGTCCTTTGTGGCGATTGTGTCAGCCTCCGCGGTGTGGGCATCTTTGAGGTCTCTTCCGAGGTAGAACTTGCAAGCGGCAGAAAGGTCACGCTTCTCCATCTTGTGATAGATTCCCATGACATCAATGAATCTGCATGCTTCGGGATTGAAGTCCACTCCGGCACGAATGAACTCCTCCACCAACATGGGCACATCAAAGCGGTCGGAGTTGAATCCGGCGATGTCACATTGGGCAAACAAGTCAGCCAATTCCTTGGCTCTTTCTTTGAAGCGAGGACAGTCTTTCACGTCTTCGTCTTTGATGCCATTGACTGCAGAAGCTTCCGCGGAGATGGGAATGCCCGGATTGAAACGTTCCGTTGTCACCTCCTCTCTGCCGTCCGGATGGACAACGATGTAGGAGAGTTCCACAATTCTGTCAGAAGCCACGTTCAAACCGGTGGCTTCAATGTCAAAGAACAAAAGAGGTTTTTCAAGTTTCATGGGAACAACCTTTTGACGAATGAAGAGTATGTTTTAAAGGAAGGAAATATAGAAAGAAAGACTACGTTTCACACAGGAACATTCCATGTTTCAGTCTGGAAGGCCCTATGCTTCAAACAGAAGTTCTATGCTTCCGTCAAGAACGTTTATCCGTTAAATACAGAAGGCATGAGAAGCATCAGCACTTCTTCTCCCTCCTTTTGCTCAACGGGCATGATGACTCCGGCTCTGCTCGGGTCAGAGAGGCTGAGGCTCAGTTCGTCTCCGTCAATGTGTTGCACGAGGTCAAGCAAAGTGTTTCCTTTGAAGGCTATGTGCATCGGGTTTCCGGTGTAATCACACAACATGGTTTCTTCAGCAGAGCGTCCGAAGTCCACATATTGAGTGGACACTTGGAGAGAGCCTTGTTGCAGCGCGAGTTTGACGAGCACGATGCCGGGATTTGCAAAGACGAGGATGCGACGAAGCATGCTGATGAATCCGGCACGATCAACCTTGACCACATTGGAGTTGTCGTGAGGAATCACGCTGCGATAGTTCGGATAGCGTCCTTCAATCAGTCGGCAGGTCAGACGGTATTCGCTGGTAGAGAAAACAGCTCCGCGACTTCCCAGTTCAAAGGTCACATCTTCATTTTGTTTAGCGAGCATGCCGCGCAGGAGCCCTGCGATGCGTGTGGCGAGCAAGAAAGTGCCTTCTTTTCCTTCCGTGTTGACACCCTTGATGGTGGTCAAAGCCAACTGATTTCCATTGCTGGAAACCAAAGAGAGGTCGTTTCCTTTCAAGTCAAAGCAAACCGTGTTGAGTTGCGGGCGCAACACATCGTTGGCAGCTGCCACCATGGCACGGCTCAGTCCTGAGAGCAATTGTTCGGCAGGCACGGTGAGTTTGACAGTTTCCTCATCGTTTTCAGCAGGCACAGGATAGTCAAGTGCGTCCTGCCCCATGATTTTATATTGCCCGTTCTGGTAGCAGATGGTCACCTCAAGCGTTTCGCCGTGCACGTAGAACTCAAGGGGTTGTTCGGGAAGTTCTTTGATGGCATCCTGCAAGGTCTTGGCGTTCACTGCAAAGCTGATGTCGGCATCACATTCTTCCATGGGCAAAACGGTGACCATGGTAGAGTCACTGTCGGAAGCAGTGATGGTCAATTGAAGACCGGAGGTTTCAAACTTGAAGCAGTCCAAGATGGGAAGCGTGTTCTTTTGAACGATGACACGTCCGATGGTTTGCAGGTGTGCAGACAGAAGCGAACTTGGAATTACGAATCTCATAAGTGTGATGTATTTTTAGTATTTGTTTTATTCTTGTATTAGAGGGTATTCACATACGGCGCAAAATTACAAATAAATGCGGAAAGAGCGATGTTTGTTTTCTCTCTTTTCTTTGTGTTTAAACACCTTTATTTGGCAACCGCTCATAAGCACAGCAAAAGCAATGCCCGCTTGAAAACGGGCATTGCTGAGAAAAAGAGATTTCGTGTTGAAAAATGGAAAATCCGAGACTGAATCAGAGGCTTTCTTCCCAGCCCAGCGCGCTCGCACCGAGCACGGCGGCTTCAGAACCGTTGAGAGAAGAGATGAGGAGTTTCACCTTACCTCTGTAGTTTCTCAGCACGTTCTCGTCAAAGGCTTTGCGAAGAGGCTTCATGAGGTAGTCACCGGCTTTGGTCAGTCCGCCGAAGAAGACGAATGCTTCAGGGGAGTTGAAGGCTGTGAAGTCTGCACAAGCGCGTCCCAGCACGGTGCCGGTGAAGTCAAAGATTTCCAATGCCAGGGCATCGCCTTTTTCGGCTGCTTGGAACACGTCGAAGGAAGTGATTTTCTCCGGGTCGAGTTCGCGCAGCAAACTGTCTGCGGTGTTCTTTTGCAGAATTTCACGAGCAGTGCGAGCCACACCGGTGGCGGAGGTGTAGGTCTCCAGACATCCCTTTCTGCCACAGCCGCAAGCACGGGCAGACTCACCTCTGTCCACGATGACGTGTCCGAGTTCGCCGGCGAATCCGTCACTGCCATAGACAATCTTGCCGTCACAAACAATGCCGGAGCCGACACCGGTGCCGAGTGTAATCATGATGAAATTCTTCATGCCTCGAGCCACGCCGTAGGTCATTTCACCCATGGCGGCAGCATTGGCGTCATTGGTGACGCGGCAGGGAATGCCGAGTGCTTCTTGAAATTTTTCAGCCACGGGAACAATGCCGGGCCAAACGAGGTTGGCTGCGTTTTCGATGCAGCCGTTATAGTAGTTGGAGTTCGGGGCGCCGATGCCCATGGCTCTCACGTTTCCGATGCCTCCCACTGCGTCTAAGGCGGGTTGCAGAGCGTCCACGGAAGCCTTGACGTAGTCATCAAAATCAGGATAGGCTGTGGAGCTGATGACAGTCTGAGATTTGATGTTACCTCTCTGGTCCACAATGCCAAACACGGAATTGGTTTCTCCCATGTCTAAGCCGATTACTAAGCTTTTTTCAGTTTCGATTTCCATGATATTTTTCGTTTTTAGTAATATGAAAATAATAAGTTGCGTCAGATTTGAATGACATTTTCGAGGTCAGATTTTCACCCGAAGAAGGAGCATAGTCGTAGCTATGTGACTGATGAGGGAGGAAATATGGACCGAAAAGATTTTCAAAGATGATGCAGGTTATTTTTTGAGGATTACTTAAGGTTTAGTTCGGGGCAGGTGATGTGATGTTACTCACGATTTGCGACTTTGTTTTCGTCACAGAATGTGGCAAAAATAGTGAAAAGCAATGAATCCGGAAATGAATCTTTTCAAAACAATTCATTCCGGATTCATTTTTTGTTTGTCATGCAGGCTTTGCAGCCCGGTATGCCTCATTTATCCGTTCATGGAAAGGAGAAATTCGGTGTTGTCTTTGGTGTTTTCGATGCGCTTCTTCATTTCGGTCATGGCTTCGACGGGGTTCATCTCGGCGATGTAGTTTCGAAGCACCCACATTCTCTTCAGTGTGACGTCGTCATGCAGCAAATCGTCTCTTCGTGTGGAAGATGCGGTGAGGTTGACTGCGGGGAAGATTCGTTTGTTGGAGAGACTGCGTTCGAGTTGGAGTTCCATGTTGCCCGTACCTTTGAACTCTTCAAAGATGACTTCGTCCATTTTGGAGCCGGTGTCAATGAGCGCGGTGGCAATGATGGTGAGTGAGCCACCTCCCTCAATGTTTCTGGCAGCACCGAAGAAACGTTTTGGCTTTTGAAGTGCGTTGGCATCCACACCACCGGTGAGGATTTTGCCCGAGGTGGGTGCGACGGTGTTGTAGGCTCGTGCCAGACGAGTGATGGAATCCAAGAAAATGACCACATCGTGTCCGCATTCCACCATGCGTTTGGCTTTGTGAAGCACCATATCTGCGATTTTGACGTGGCGCGCGGCAGGTTCGTCAAAGGTGGAAGCAATCACTTCTGCCTTCACGGTACGCATCATGTCGGTGACTTCCTCGGGACGCTCGTCGATGAGGAGCATCATGAGATAGGTGTTCGGGTGGTTGCGTGCGATGGCGTTGGCAATGTCTTTCATCAGCAGGGTCTTACCCGTCTTGGGCTGTGCCACGATGAGCGCACGTTGTCCTTTGCCGATGGGAGTGAAGAGGTCCACGACTCTGCATGAAACACTGTCGTCTTTTCCGTTGCAGAGATTGAATTTCTCTTCAGGGAAAAGCGGTGTCAAATGCTCAAAAGCGATGCGGTCTCTGACTTCGAAGGGAAGTTGTCCGTTGATTCGATCTAAGGTGTGGAGAACATAGAACTTGTCATCTTCGCGAGGAATCTTCACCACACCTTCCACCACGTCTCCTTGCTTCAAACCATACTGGCGAATCTGTGCCGGTGCCACATAAATGTCATCAGGAGAAGCGAGATAATTATAGTCTGAGGAGCGGAGGAAACCATATCCTTCTTGCACAATTTCCAGCACGCCGCGCCCGGTAATCAGATAGTCCTCGGGAGTGAGCGTCACCTGAGGCTTCACGGGCTGAGGTGCAGGTTGGGGTGCAGGTTGGGGTGCAGGTTGGGGTGTCACTTTCTCCGTCACAACCGCCTTCTGCGGGTTCATCTCCGGGTCATCTCTGAAGCGACGGAATTTGGGTTTCTGTGACATGTAGTCGTCTTCTTCGGGCAGGACAAATTCTTCTTCTTTGGATTCCGTTTCCTGAATTTCCATTCCTTGGAAGATGGGTACGACGTCTTTGACAATCACCAAATCTTCCTCGTTGTTGGGATTGGCAGAGATGATTGGTTTTGCGGAAGGGACTTCCACAGTGTTTTCGTTATCTGCTGCAACGATTTCTTTCGGGATTTCCACTGACGCATTTTCCAACGTTTTTCTCACCTCGTCCATGTCGAGGATTGCATTGCTACCGCTTGTGTTCGCAACGCCATTGGCTGTCTCGTCAGCCACCTTGGTGTCACCCGTTGTTGGTTGTTCTGCATCAGCAGTGTTGATGCCGGTTTCGACTTCTCCGGTGAAATCCAACGATTCTTCCGCGAGTTTTTTGGCGGCAGCCTCTCGTGCTGCGATTTCAGCCTTTGAGGGACGCCCTCTTTTTCTTTTGACCACCGGTGCCGGCTCTTCCTTGCTTGCAGAATTTTGTTTTTCAACTTGATTCTTCAGGAAGTCGGCTTGTTTGTCAAGAATGGCATAGATCAAAGCCGTTTCGTCTTCAAAGTCGTTTGAGTTTAAGTCCAGTGCTGCAGCCACCGCATGAAGATTCTCAGGCTTCATGGATTGGAGCTGTTCTTTGCTGAACACATGTTCCGTGTTGTCAGAATTGTTTTTAGACATATTTTTCATTGCTATTCTCCTCTTCTCTGTCTTTTTTTCATGCTCACACTGAAGTTCCTTGCCGGCGGCACACCTTCACGTGTGGCGAACATGCAAACTGCATTGATGCAATCTTGTCAAACCCAGCATGAGCACTGTTGGAAAACAAGAACATGAGAAAAAGAGGAAGGAAAATCTACATTGGGAATGTCCGCACCAAATAAAGTTGAAAAAGAGCGGAGATTCGCCGTTGACGAATTTGGGGATTCCACAAGGAAACAAACACCCCGTCAAAAGTCCTTTACGAAAAAAAGATGAATCACATCATTTTCTGCAGGGACAATGCCATCGATGAAACTGCGTTTTTGAGAACGCCCGTGATAGCAAGCGCAAAAGTAGCAAAAAACACTTTTGCGCAAAAATAATTTTACAAAAAAAGAGTTGCCACGCAAATTTTTCTTCTGCGAGGCAACTCTTTTTGGTTGGAGGGGAAGGAAACTCAAGCAATGATTCCCAATTCGCGGAACACCTTTGCCAGCGATGCCACGGCACGGTCCACTTGTTCTTTCGTGTGAGTTGCCATGAGTGCCACTCGCACCAGTGTGTCTTGCGGAGCACAAGCCGGCGGGATGACCGGATTGATGAAGACACCTTCGTCGAAGGCTCTTGCGGTGGCGATGAAAGTTTTTTCCGTGTCACGCACATAGAGCGGGATGATGGGAGATTCCGTGTCACCGATTTCAAAGCCCTCTTCACGGAAACGCTTCAACGCATAGCGTGTCACTTCCCACAACGCTTCAATTCGTTCCGGTTCTTCCTGAATGATGTGAAGCGCCTCCAGCGCACAAGCGGTGGCTGCCGGAGTGTTGGAAGCGGAGAAAATGTAGGTGCGGGAATTGTGGCGCAACCAGTTGATGATGCTTTCGTCGGCAGCAATGAATCCACCGATGGAGGCGAGAGACTTGCTGAACGTTCCCATGATGAGGTCCACCTCTTCCGTCAGTCCGAAATGGTCGCAGACTCCCCTGCCCTGTCGTCCGAAGACGCCGACGCCGTGAGCCTCATCCACCATGATGGTCGCATTGTATTTGTGTTTCAGTCTCACGATTTCCGGGAGGTTGGCGAGGTCGCCTTCCATGGAGAAGACCCCGTCCACGACAATCAGTTTCACCGCTTCCGGAGCACATTTCTGCAGTTGGCGTTCCAAGTCTGCCATGTCGTTGTGCTTATATTTCAAGCAGGTGGAGAATGAAAGTCTTCTTCCGTCCACGATGGAGGCGTGGTCGCGGTCATCGCAGATGATGTAGTCCTCTCTTCCCGTGAGGCAGGAAATCACACCTGAGTTCACGGTGAAACCTGTGGAATAGCAGAGAGCGTCTTCTTTTCCGACGAATGCCGCCAATTCTTTTTCGAGTTGAAGGTGGAGGTCAAGTGTGCCGTTGAGGAAGCGTGAGCCGGCGCATCCGGACCCATATTTCTTCATGGCTTTGATGCCTGCTTCAATGATGCGTTCGTCTCCGGGAAGTCCGGTGTAGGCGTTAGAACCGAACATGAGAACGTGATGTCCTCCCATTTCGACCTCAGTGCCCTGCTTGCCTTCAATGGCGCGGAAATAAGGATAAACACCTTTTGCTTGATATTCCTGAGGCAGGGTATACTTGGCCAATCTTTCTTGTAAAATGCCCATATTTTAGTTGTTTAACTTGATGGTGCTGCCCGCTCCGTTTTAAGAGTTTATCTATTGAAGACGGGGCAAAACTCTTTGTTGCGGCTGCAAAGATACACATTTCCCTCAAAAGTGTGCGGGTTTTAAAAGAAATATGTTAAGGGGTGTTCTGTAAACTATTGAATAATGTGGAACAAGGAGTGCAAAAGAATGCAGTCGGCGGTCAAATTTGAAGATGATTGCTGTCCGCTAAGTAATATGAAAATAATAAGTTGCGTCAGATTTGAATTAGATTTTTGAGGTCAGATTTTCACCCGAAGAAGGAGCATAGCCGTAGCTATGTGACTGATGAGGGAGGAAATATGGACCGAAAAGATTTTCAAAGACGAGACAGGTTATTATTTGAGGATTACTAAATTTAATAGATATTTTGCTCTCCTCATCCCCAAGGCCCCAGAAATTCCCCGAGCCATTGCACCCCACTATCCTTATATGTATCGTATCGTTGTGTCATAATTCCTATTCCCCCTCATTGTCGGTTGGTGGCAACAGATAGTCGCTTGCCTTTGCTGACGAGATAGCCGACTTGCCTGTCTTGCTTTCCAACTGCTTTCGTGCAGCTTTTGCCACACTGCCTCCTTCTTTGGCAATCTTGGCACTCTCAGCAAATCCACGAGGATTTTTCTGCTTGGATATTTCTGTAGTCGAAGCCTCTGCCAACATATTGAGAGCAAGTTCCACGTTGGTCATGTTGTCTCGAAGATTCTCTTTCTTCAATCCCTTGTGTTGCTTGTACTGACGTGTGGTCATGCCGCTCCATTCACGTGTAATGATGTCGGTCAGTGAAGCGTACTGTTGTCCTTGCTTCACACCGGCTCGTTCCCATTCGTCTGTCAGTTCCTTGCGTACCTCAATGCCTTTCACCCGACTGTTTATCCATTTGTCGCTATACCCCAAACGCTTATAGTCGGCAATAGCTTGTTCGATGGAGAGTTCAGGATCCTGCATCTGGTCGAGACGTTGCGATGCAACCTGTGCCATCCATATCTTGAATGGCTCAGCCTTATGCGAAGGGATGGACTGGATGATGCGGAAAAGTCCCTGTTGTGTGGCGCAGTTGACACGTTGCTTTCCTCCAGCGGTCTGTAAAGAAAGGGGGGAGACAATTTGTCCCCACCCTTCAGCAAGGGATGGATCACGTTTCTTCATCTTTTTTATATAGTCCGTCGGATTCTTACTATCGGTAAGAACCTCTACTACATCCACAACACAGAAGTACCACTGTTCAGTCTCGGAGTCCCACACTGTGCGTACCTTCTTGTCTTCAAATATCTTTATCTCTTGTTTCTTTGTCATAAGTATTTTATGTTTTGTAGTAAGAATTTGCAAACGTATTTGCAAATACTATACGCTTACTTCATTATTTCGTCCAGCAGTCCGTCGGTGTCGCACACTAAACTGCGGGGAGCGAGCCATTGCACCCCACTGTCCTTATATGTATCGTATCGTTGTGTCATATACTATTATTCCAGTTGTTGTATCTCTTTCCGTCGGCAGTCCGCAGTTTCAGTTGGGTAGTGGCACTAACCAACTCGTGGTCGTTATAGAATCTTATCGAGACATTTTCCATACGCTTACTTCATTATTTACCATGCTGAGCGAGAAAGAACTGCTTTTGCTGTTCTATCTCTCGACGCAGTTCTTCTTCGGTGGGCATGTATGCCATATATTTCGAGGCAAACAGCTGTTCGCTCTCGTGCAGTACGGAATACTTGGCAATGGTCTTGTCTGTTTCGGTGCAAAGCAACACTCCTAAGGTTGGATTGTCATCCTCTCCTTTCACCAGATCGTCAAACATACGTACATACATATCCAGTTGCCCCACGTCTTGATGGGTCAGTTTGTGCGTCTTCAGCTCAAACAAGACAAATCGCTTCATACGATAGTTGTAGAACACCAAGTCAATATAATAGTCCTCGGTGTCCGCCTTGATGTGTTTCTGTCTATCTACAAAGGCAAAGCCACGACCAAGCTCCAAGATGAACTGCTGAAGGTTGTCCAGCAAGGCTTGCTCCATCTCAGATTCGTCAAATTTAGCATCCTTGCGAAAGCCCATGAATTCTGCCACAAAGGGATTCTTGATGTATTCCTTCGGGTCTTCACCTTCAACTGCAGGCAACGGAAGTTCTAATTGCTGACGTTGCGAAGCCATCATGCGACCATAGTATTGGGTGGAAACATTACGTTCCAAGGTACGCACGCTCCACATCTGCTCAGATGCCTCCTTCATATACCATTGCCTTCCTTCCGGTGTTGCTTCGCGCATGATGATACAAAGATGACTCCAAGTCAAATTGCGCACACGCGTGTGCGCAATCTCCAAATCTTTGAAACTCAAGTAGAAACGACGATATTGCTCTAAGCTACGCTGCCCAAATCCCGAACCATATTCCAACGTCAGTTGTCGGGCAAGATTAGCGATTAGTTTAGTGCCATATTTAGCCCGCTCCTGTCCTTGCTGTTCTTCTTCCACAATTCGCCTGCCAATGTTCCAATAGGTTGCAATGGCTATCTGACCGGCAGCAGCATACGCCTGCCGTCTGCCATCTTCTATAATCCTGCGGATGTCGTTCAAGACATTGCCGTTGGTCGTCAATTCATTCATACGCTTACTTCATTATTTCGTCCAACAGTCCGTCGGTGTCGTGCTCGATGCTGCGGAAGTCCTTCATGATGGCATCGAGGGTGCGGAGCTGCACGGGCTTGGAGATAAAGAGATGTTCTATGATGCAAATGTAACAAACTTATTGCAATACATTTCGTTTTACGAAGGTTCATCACTCTTTGATTGAAGTCAGCTTTTGAACATTTACTAACAAAAAGCTGCACAATCCACAGACCATTAGTGACTTTGAAGCGAGTAAAACGCTAAGAACCCTTACTCTGCTTATGCGCAACTTCAAAGCCAATTTTGTCAGCCCCCTCGGATTCTGCAAGATTTTCGCAGGGAGCCGTGTCTTTCTTCCTCGCCCCTACTCCACCTGGAAAAGGTCGCTGATGACGTCGTTGCTCACGGGGAATGCTGCTTCCGGGAGACGCAGGTGCTGACCTATCAGACACAGCGTGCCGCGCTTCAGATGCACATGGGCATCTTGAAGAAGACGTTCCAAACGACGTGGCGAAAAGTGTTGCTCCAATTTCTGAAGATTCAGTCCCGCTGAAGTTCTCAGCGCCGTCATCACCGTCTCGTTGAAAGCATCCTCCTCCGTCAGTACTTCTTCTTGGAAGGGGGGCTGACCTGGACGCTTCAACCACGCACCAAGGTCCGAAAGATTGTGGCGACGCACGCCCCACGGTGCATCCTCCGATGCCAGACGGAAAGAGTGCGCTCCAGGTCCGAGACCTACGTATGCCACCTCCGTATCCCAATACCCGCTGTTGTGGCGGGAGTGAAAGTTCGGTAGGGCAAAGTTGGAAATCTCATAGTGCTCCATCCCTGCCGCGGCTGTCATTTCACACAGCGTGTCATACTCTTTCAGCACCGTTTCCTCGTCGGGCAGCGCCAGTTCGTGGGCATCAATGCGCCGTGCCATCACCGTGCCCTCCGCCACCATCAGTGCGTAGGCAGAAAGGTGGGTTACGCCAAGCGAGAGTGCCGTCCGAACGTCATGTCGGAAAGACTCAAGCGTTTGAAGCGGCAAAGAATAGATGAGGTCGAGACTGATGTTCCGAATCCCCGCCCGCTGCAGGCGTTCCACCGCCCTCACCGCCGTGGCAGCATCGTGACGCCGATGAATCACTTTCAGTAAGTCGTCGTTGAAGGTCTGCACCCCGAGGCTCACGCGATTGATGCCCATCTTCTTGAGTGCAGAAAGAAAGGAATCTGTCAAGTCATCGGGATTTGCCTCCAGCGTCACCTCGGTGGCGTCATCCAAGAAATAGAATTGGCGCAGTGTGTCAAGAATCTCCTCAATTTCTTCAGCGGTCAGCCGCGACGGCGTTCCCCCGCCGAAGTAGATGGAGCGCAGTGGCACACCTTCCTCCCGCCCACTTTTTCTCACTTTTTTCAGTTCGTGTGCTCTTGCCTTGATTTCCTCCTTCAGTACCTTGACGTATGCCTGCCGTTGCTCCACCCCACCGGTTGTGGAGTAGAAGTCGCAGTAAGTGCAGCGCGAAGCACAGAAAGGGACGTGGACGTAGATCATTGTTTTTGTAGGGTTTTATTGCGATTGTCAGAGCGGTCTTTTGTAAGTCTCGTCAGTCACACAGCACGCTGTGCTTCCGTCTCCACTCACAAAAGACCGCTCCTCTAAACGAAAAACTGTTCAACCTGTTTTTCAGAACGTCGGTTTAGAGTTTCAGACTCTTCCACCAGGCATCGTCGTTTTTCAGGTGCTTGGCGAACCAGGCGAAGATGACTTGCTGCCAAGCCATGCGCTTTTTGTAGTCCACAATGACGTGGTTCTCGCCATCGACTTGCACATATTCCACCTCCTTGCCGAGAATCTTCAGCGCGGTGTAGAGTTGCTGGCTCTCGTTGGTCGGCACGTTGGTATCTACGGTGCCGTGGAGCAGGAGCAGAGGGGTTTTGATTTTGTCTGCGCTGAACAAGGGAGACTGCTCGACATAGAGAGAGGGGTTGTTCCAGGGGAAGCTGCCATACTGCGCACACTCGCCGTAGGTGTAGCCCCAATATCCCCCACCCCAGTAGCTGGCGATGTTGCTGATGCCGGCGTGGGAAACGGCTGCGGCGAAGAGGTCGGTGCGGGTCTGAAGATACTGCGTCATGAAGCCGCCGTAGGAAGCACCCATGCAACCGATTTTGGAAGCATCGACAAAGGTGTGTTCTTTGCAGAACTGACGGGTGCCTTCAATGATGTCCTCCGCGGTGCGCTTGCCCCAGGCATTGACGTGGCGGGCGGCAAATTCTTGACCGTAGCCGATGCAACCGCTCGGGTTGACGACATAGACCACGTAGCCCTGACCGGCAAGCACCTGCACGGGATACTGATATTCCAAACACTTCGTGGAGGGCGTGCAGCCGCCGTAGTAATAGACAATCATGGGATATTTCTTCGTCTCATCGAAATTGGGCGGGAGGAAGAAGAAACCATCGATGGAGTCGCCTCGGGAGGTGAGGAACTTCCAGTCGCGGCAACTTCCGACGGCGACGTCGCCGACACTCTTTTCAAAGCTGAGAGGACCGAAGGGTTTCACACGCGGAGTCGTGGTGTCCAACTTGCCAATCACCATGTCGCGTGCACGCTCTCCGCTCTGCCCGAACGCCATAAAGTCCGGATTCTTGCGCTGTCCGACAGCCATGGAGAAGCCGGAAACGCATTCGATGGGAAGACGGTAACTCTTGACCGCGCCGCTCTCGGGATTCAGCGAGAAGATGCCGCGACCGCTGGCGTCATCCGCCACAAAATAGATTTGACCGTCACCGCGAGACCACTGATAGTTTCCGACGGAGGGTTTGAAGCCCGGGAGCAAGGGTTTGGTCTGGTGAGATGCGATGTCGTAGAGATAAAGACGATAGTCAAACGCACTGGGATTCATGTCCTTTCCGACTTCACAGCCGAGGCGGTTGAAGGAAGCGGGAGAAGCGGAAATGAGCAGGCGGGTGGCGTCGGGAGAGTAGATGGCAGAGGAGATGAAAGCCGTGTCGGCGAGAAGCGTGTCCACCTTGCCGGTGTAGGCATCCATTTCGACGATGGTTCTGCGTTCGAAGGGCATCTTGGCAGGATCGAAGCGGGTGTAGCAAAGCAGGAGTTTCTTGGCATCCTGAGAAATGTCTGAAAGATAGACTCCTGCACTGCCGTAGGTCAGTCGGCTCATCGTGGCAGAGGCGAGGTCATATTTCCAAAGCGTGCTGCGATTTCTCCATCCCGGCATACGGTCATCCGGGTCGCGCAGGAGTTTGAGACTGTTGGAAGTGGTGGGGCCTTCTTCGGTGAGGGTGTAAATCAAATAGTCCTTTTTCGGAGAGACCTCGAAGTTTCCGTCGGGAATGTGTTCCGCCAACACCGTCTCGTTGCGAGTGGCAGCGTCGAAGAGGACAAGTTCCCGTCCCTGCAGGTTGTTGCGGGTGAAGAAGAGTTGATGGTCTTCCGCCTCGAGCCAGGAATAGGGCGTGTAGCCGTTGAGTTTGAAAACGTCTTTTCCGGTGGCGAGTTCGGTGAGGCGTGTGGTGTAGGAAATGTTTCCGTTCTCTTCTCGGAGATAGGTCAGAATGACGGCGAATTTTCCATCGGGCGACATGGAGCATCGGCTGTAACTTTCGCCGAGCAGCATGTCTTTCATGGTGTAGGGGCGCTTGCCGGTGGCGTTCACCACGACATCTTTGAGGTTGTCGCCCCGAAGGCTGACAAAGAAGGAGTCTTTGGCTTCGGCAAGCGTCAAGGCTTGGATGACAATCTCAGCGCGACCGGGTTGGAGGGAGAGTTTGTCGCCGCTGAGTTGCGTTCCATCGACATAGACGCGATGGTTCGCCAACTTCTCCACCGAGAGTGTGGCTTCGACGAAGCGCGGAGTCTGCACGTTGAAACGCAGGGTGCGGAGGACGCCCGCTGCATTTTCCGGACAGTTGAGGGCTTCGCCACGTTTCACAACCTGCACGGCGGCGGGTTGTGCGACACGGGCGGGTTTGAAGGGTTTGTTTTTCTCCAAAGCCTCTTTCAGGTCAAGAGTCTTTTCTTTCAGATTGACAGAATCTGTTTGATAGGGGCGGATGAGAGGGGCAGAGGAAACGAGGTCTGCCTTCTCCACCACGAGGGTGTCGGCGGAGGCCGCCAAGGAAAGGATGCTGAGAAGTGCTATGTTCATGATGGTGAATGATGGATTCAGAAAAATCAAAGAGAGGAAAGGGGGACGAAACAAGCCTAACGGTTCATTGCGCTGAAGTCTTTCTTTCTCAGTTTGAAACTATTGGTGAGATATTTGTCTCGAACGACTTGATTCTCGGAGAGTTCTTCGGGATTGCCTTGGAAGAGGATTCTTCCCTCAAAAAGGAGATAGGCGCGGTCGGTGATGCAGAGCGTTTCTTCGACATTGTGGTCGGTGATGAGGATGCCGATGTTGCGGTCTTTGAGTTTCCAGACGACATACTGAATGTCTTCGACAGCAATCGGGTCCACGCCGGCGAAAGGTTCGTCCAACATGATGAACTTCGGGTCGATGGCGAGACAGCGTGCAATCTCGGTTCTGCGTCGCTCGCCACCCGAGAGGGCGTCTCCGGGGTTCTTGCGTACTTTCTGAAGGTTGAACTCGGAAATGAGGCTCTCGAGTTTGTCGCGCTGATATTCTTTCGAACGCCCGGTCATCTCCAGCACGGAGGCGATGTTGTCCTCCACGCTCATCTTGCGGAAGACGGATGCTTCCTGGGCGAGATAGCCGATGCCTTTCTGAGCGCGCTTATAGACAGGGTCTTTCGTGATTTCCTCATCGTCAAGGAAGATTCTTCCGCCGTTGGGCACGACGAGTCCGGTGGTCATATAAAAAGACGTGGTTTTCCCCGCTCCGTTCGGACCGAGCAAACCCACGATTTCTCCTTGTTTGACGTCAAAAGACACGCCGTTCACGACGGTTCGGCGACCATATTTCTTGACCAAATTCTCCGAACGCAACACCATGCGGTGTTCGGGAGCAGGCGTTGTTTCAAGTTCTGCCATGTTGTTCTTTTTTCAAGACGGGATGTGTCAAAATGCACATTTTGGCTACACCCTTGGACGGTGCGTCAGAATAGGCAAAATGCAAGGCGCTGAGGAAAAGGGCAAAGGGAGTGCGGGAAAAACACATGACCAAACCCGAGTCCGATAGCCACGCAGCAGATTGGCTATTATGACACACTGCCACTATACCATATTATATATATATAAGGAACTATGCAAGGAACGTCGAGCGGAGCGTGAGTCAGACTTCCTCGTTCTCGTAGAGGAAACGCTTGATGCTTCGCTTCGGAGTTTTTTCAAACTCTTCTTTCATGAGTTTGAAACCGCTGAGCCGTTCGTAGGTAGCGACCTCATTGTTGAGTTCCTTGCGGTTTTGCTCCATCACGGCGTGAAGCGCATCCGCGTCAAGTCCGGCGGCAGCGGCTTCATCATAGTCCGGATGAATCAGCGCATAGAGTTTTTCGTTTCTCTGAATGACGATGCTCTCGCTGACGTAGGGGTAGGTGTTGAGTTTGTCTTCGATTTCCTCGGGATAGATGTTCTGACCGGAAGCGCCGAGGAGCATGTTCTTGCTGCGTCCGCGGATGAAGAGATTGCCTTCGGCATCCATGAGACCAAGGTCGCCCGTGTGATACCATCCCTCGCTGTCAAGCGCAGCGGCGGTGGCTTCGGGATTTTTGAAATAGCCGAGCATGGTGTTCATGCCTCGCGTGAGAATTTCGCCGGCAATGTGCTGCGGGTCTGCGCTGTTCACCTTCACCTCCATGCGAGGCGCGGCTTTTCCGCAAGAGCCCTGACGGAAATGATGCCAGTCTTCGTAGGTGATGATGGGAGCACACTCGGTGGCACCGTAGCCGACCGTATAGTTGAATCCGATTTTCTTCAGCAGACTTTCGACCTCGCTGTTGAAGGCGGCACCGCCGATGATGATTTCGTAGAAATTTCCTCCGAAGGCTTCTTTGAGGCTGTCGCGCACCTTGTCAAGAATCTTACCACTGATGACGGGGACTTTGAGCAAGACCTTCATGCTGTAGGTCTGAAGTTTCGGGAGCACGTTCTTCTTGATGATTTTCTCGATGATGAGCGGAACGGAGATAATGATGACAGGCTTGATGTCGCTGAAAGCCTTCAACACAATCTTCGGGGAAGGAATGCGAGTGAGATAATAGACATGGCAGCCGTGGAGGAATTCAAAAATGAATTCAAATGCCATGCCATACATGTGAGCCAACGGAAGCATGGAAATCACCTTGTCTCCGGCTTTTACATAGTTGCCCAGCACTTCTTCGGCAAACATATAGTTGGACCACAGAGCGCGGAAGGGAACCATCACGCCTTTGGAGTTGGAGGTTGTTCCGCTGGTGTAGTTGATGAGCGCGAGTCCGTCGGGGTCTGTTTGATGGGAATAGTTGATGTGTTCCGGTCGGAAATATTTCGGATATTTCTTTCCGAAGTATTCGTTCAGTCTCTCTCGGGCATCGGTGAGGAGCGTGGAGCGCGAGAGCACGACAGAATAGTCAGGAATGTAGATGATGCCTTCAAGGTTCGGCATGGCTTCACCGTCAAGTTCGGGCCAAACCATGTCTCCGACAAAAAGAATTTTGGCTTCAGAGTGATTCACGATGTCGTGGACCTGCTGCGCCTTGAACTCGTGGAGCACGGGCACCGCGACAGCACCATAACTCAAAACGGCGAGGAAAGCGGCAGCCCAGTGTGCGCTGTTTCGTCCGCAGAGAGCGATGCGATCGCCTTTCTTGACACCGGCATTTTCAAACAAAATGTGAAGTTTCTCGATCTTTCGGGCTACGTCCTTGTATTGAAGTGTGACACCTTGATAGTCTGTCAGTGCATCTGCATTCCAGTTGTTGCGAATGCTCTCGGCAATCAGACCCACAAAGTCGGAGTAGTTTGAAGGGATTTCCATAGTATTATATAAAGGATATATAAAGGAGATAAAAAATGCGCTCTTTCACTCCTCTTTGGGGAGCTTCTTTCGCACAAAAAGATAATTTTTGCGCAAAGTTACGAAAAAATCCACATGACACTCCCTTTTCCCGCTTTTTTTGTCCACGCCGGCTTGCAAAAAAGGAGGAGAAAGGAAGAAAAGGGAAAGGAAGGGGAGAAAAAAGCGGTGTGGGATGAGGTAAGTAATCCTTACTAAAATATGCCGCCTTCTCCTTGAAAAATCGGCTCTTATTCCTAAAAAATCAAAAGAAAAGACACGGGAAGTTTGTTCAAACCACAAAGAAGTTCTAATTTTGCACCGCAATTTTGCAATAATCACATTTTTATCCACAAAAGTCTTATGATTAATCAG
Source organism: Prevotellamassilia timonensis (assembly GCF_021531665.1). Lineage (GTDB taxonomy): Bacteria > Bacteroidota > Bacteroidia > Bacteroidales > Bacteroidaceae > Alloprevotella. The sequence continues at coordinate 24,663 of NZ_JADYUH010000010.1, read as the reverse complement.
TACGAGACCGTTTTCATTATGACTCCCGTTTTGTCTGACCAACAGATGAAGGAAACGGTCGAAAAATTCAAAGATGTCCTCGTCCAGAACGGCGCAGAGATCATCAATGAAGAAGCATGGGGATTGAAGACCCTCGCCTATCCTATTCAAAAGAAGTCCAGCGGCTTCTACGAACTCATCGAGTTCAAGGCTGAACCTGCTGCCATCGAACGCTTGGAAATTGCTTTCCGTCGCGACGAGCGCGTCATCCGCTCCCTCGTTGTGAAACAGGAAAAATATGCAGCGCTCTACGCAGAAAAACGTCGTAACAAATTTAACAAAAAGGAGAACTAATCATGGCACAGGCACAATCTGAAATCCGCTATCTCACTCCCCCCACCGTAGATACCAAAAAGAAAAAATACTGCCGCTTCAAAAAGAGCGGAATCAAGTATATTGACTACAAAGATCCCGAATTCCTCAAAAAGTTCCTCAACGAACAAGGCAAAATCCTGCCCCGTCGCATCACCGGCACTTCCCTCAAATACCAGCGCCGCGTCGCTCAGGCAGTGAAACGTGCACGCCACTTGGCACTCCTGCCCTTCGTAACCGATTTGATGAAATAATTTAGGAGGACACATTTACATTATGGAACTGATTCTTAAAGAAAACGTACCCGGACTCGGATACAAAGACGATATCGTAGAGGTTAAGAACGGCTATGGCCGCAACTACCTCATCCCCCAGGGCAAAGCTGTCATCGCTTCTCCCTCCGCAAAGAAAGTACTCGCTGAGAACCTCAAGCAGCGCGCTCACAAGCTCGCCAAGATCAAGGCTGACGCTGAAGAACTCGCAGCAAAACTCGGCGCCATTGAACCCATCACCATCGCTACGAAAGTCAGCGCAACCGGTGCTATCTACGGCTCCGTCAACAGCCTCCACATCTCTGAAGCACTCGCTAAACTCGGTTTCGAAGTGGATCGCAAGAGCATCGTGGTGAAAGAAGTGAAAGAAGTGGGCTCCTACAGCGCAACCGTGAAACTCCACAAAGAAGTTTCCGTTGAAATCCCCTTCACTGTGGTTGCTGAAGCTGCTGAAGCTTAAAACTTCGTTTCTGACAATATTGAAAACTTTCGCGTGCTGCCTCCCATCGAGAAGCAGCACGCTTTTCTTTTTTGAGGGACACATCAAAAGTGCTCCCTCCACGCCCATGCATCGCTATTTCCTCTTCCTTTCCTATCACGGCGCAGCCTATCACGGTTGGCAAGTGCAACCCAACGCCGTCAGTGTGCAGCAAAAAATCAATGAAGCACTCAGTCTCTTGCTCGGACAAACCGTTTCCATCACCGGAGCCGGAAGAACAGACACGGGGGTGCACGCAAAAAAAATGGCTGCACACTTTGACACGGAAAAGGAACTGGACACGAAACAAACTGCCTATCGGCTCAACCGAATCCTTCCACCGGACATTGCCATTCACGCACTTCGTGAAGTGAAACCCGAAGCACACGCACGCTTCGACGCTCAGGAACGAACCTACCACTACTTCCTCTGCCAGCACAAAGACCCGTTCCTGACGGACTCCGCCGCCCACATGCCTTTTGAACTTGACTTCAAAAAGATGAATGAGGCAGCAAAGATGCTGCTCTCAGTCAGTGACTTCACCTCTTTTTCCAAACTCCACACCGATGCCAAAACAAACATCTGTCGTTTGAAACGCGCAGTGTGGGAAGAAGTTTCACCCGGCGTCTGGCGTTTTGAAATCACTGCAGACCGTTTCCTTCGCAACATGGTGCGAGCCGTGGTCGGCACACTCTTGGAGGTGGGAAGAGGAAAGAAAACGTTGGAAGATTTCCGCCAAATCATCGAAAGCCGAAACCGATGCGCTGCAGGCGATTCGGTTCCGGCTCACGGACTCTTCCTGGTGGATGTGGTCTATCCTACCGATATTTTCTTATAATGCTTGGCGGTGTGTCATAATAGCCAATCTGCTTCGTTGCTATCGGATTCGGGCTTGGTCATGTACTTCAGTACACTCCCTGCGCCCTCATCCTCAGCGCCTTGCATCTTAGCCATTCTGACGCACCTTCGAGGGTGAAGCTAAAACTCATCTTGCAAACAGACATGACGAAGAGCATATTGGAAGGCTCTTTTATTTAAGTAATCCTCAAAAAATAACCTGCATCATCTTTGAAAATCTTTTCGGTCCATATTTCCACCCTCATCAGTCACATAACTACGGCTATGCTCCTTCTTCGGGTGAAAATCTGACCTCGAAAATCTAATTCAAATCTGACGCAACTTATTATTTTCATATTACTAAGGGATTCAAACTGTGCTGAATCTCTGATTTTTTGAGTACTTTTGCGAATAAATAAACAAATTGTGGCATTTTTCTGCCACGCTTCATTCATCTCTCACACATTTTTCTTTGACATGATACAGTCAATGACCGGTTTCGGCAAAGCCGATGCCATCCTTGAAGGAAAAACCATTCACATCGAAGTTCGTTCTCTCAACAGCAAAAGCATGGACCTTTCCACGCGTGTGGCTTCCAGATACAGAGAAAAGGAAATGGAAATCAGAACCCGTGTGTCTCAAGTACTTGAGCGCGGAAAAGTGGATTTCTATCTTTGGTTGGAAAAAGACGAAACGACTTATACGCCCGTCTTGAACGCTGCAGCCGCCGAGTCCTATCTTCAACAAATGAAGGAAATTTCCGCAAAAACGGGAATCCCCATGCCGACCAACCCGTGGGAGGTGCTCGTTCGCCTGCCCGAAAGCACGATGCAACGAACCGAAGAAAGCCTCGAAGAAGAAGAATGGAGCAAAGTCTGCGCAGCCATTGACGAAGCGCTGAACCATCTCATTGACTTCCGAAAGCAAGAAGGAGAAGCACTCGCGAAAAAATTCACCGAGAAACTGGATGCCATCGCCGCGCTCAAGGAAGAAATCGTGCCCTTTGAAAAAGCACGCGTCGAGAAAATCCGCAAAAGACTCGAGGAAAGACTCGAGGAACTCACCGGAGTGGACTACGACAAAAACCGACTCGAACAGGAACTCATCTACTACATCGAGAAACTTGACATCAGCGAAGAAAAACAACGTCTGACGAACCACATCGCCTACTTCCGCGAAACCATGCTCAACGGCAGCGGACAAGGAAAAAAACTCGGATTCATCGCTCAAGAGATGGGAAGAGAAATCAACACCACCGGCTCAAAAAGCAACATCGCCGAAATGCAAAACATCGTGGTGAGAATGAAAGATGAACTTGAACAAATCAAAGAACAAGTGCTGAATGTCATGTGATTAGCACATACCAATCAACAACCTTAAATCTAATGCCATGAGCACAAAAGTAGTCATTGTCTCTGCTCCGAGCGGAACCGGAAAAAGCACGCTCATCAACCACCTGATGAAATTCCGCAGCGACATCGCTTTTTCAGTTTCTGCCACCAACCGTGCGCCGAGAGGGAAAGAGCAAAATGGTGTGGACTATCATTTTCTCTCCACCGAGGAGTTCCGGCACCACATTGAGCAAAACGACTTTTTGGAATATGTGGAAGTCTATGGCGGTCGCTTCTACGGCTCCCTCAAGCAGCAGGTCAATCGCCAACTTGAAGACGGCAAGCACGTCATCTTCGACGTGGATGTGGTCGGTGCTCAGAAAATAAAAGAATACTATGGCGACCGTGCTCTGAGCGTTTTCATCCAGCCTCCCTCCATTGAAAGTTTGCGGCAACGACTTGAACAACGCGCCACTGATGCGCCCGAAGTCATTGAAGACCGCTTGGCGCGAGCCCGCTTTGAGTTGAGCCAGGCAGAGAAGTTTGACCAGATTGTGGTGAACGACGACCTTGAGACGGCGAAGAAAGATTTCGTAGCCCTGATTTCCGAATTCCTGGACAAGCCATGAAGCGCACGGTTCTCTTTGGCGGTTCTTTCAATCCGATTCACAACGGCCACCTTGCCTTGTGTCGTGCCGTCATGACGCAAGGTCTTGCCGATGAAGTCTGGATGATGGTCACTCCCCACAATCCTTTGAAAGCCTCCGCCGACTTGATGCCCGAAGCAGAACGCTATGCGCTCTGCGCCCTCGCCACCGCTGAGGAGAAGGGCATCCGAGCCTCCGCCTTTGAGTTCTGTCTCCCCCGCCCCTCCTTCACATGGCAAACGCTACAAGCACTGCAGAACGCCTATCCCGACCGAAGTTTCTCCCTACTGATTGGCGCCGACAACTGGGCGATTTTCGAACGATGGTTCAAAGCACGCGAAATTTTGGAGAACCATGAAATCTTGATTTATCCCCGTCCCGGCTACACCCTGCCCTGCTCCTCCACCCTCCCCCGCGGAGTGCGCATCATTGACGCGCCACTCCACCACATCTCCTCCACCGAGATTCGTCAAATGCTCCGCGAGGGCAACACGGAAACCGCCCGTCGCCACCTTCACCCCGCCGTTTTTGACGCACTGATGAAAAGAGAGAACTTAGTAAAAGATTGAATACCTGCCCCATAAGGAACGATTCTCACTTTCGGTGCTGTGTACCACCAACCGTTTGCTTTATGAACCCCAAAAAATAGTTTTAGGGGATCATACTTTGTCAAGCCTTAAAAACTTTATGCATAGGCACATGTACATGCATAAAGTTTTTAAGGCTTCAACTTTGCCTATAGCAATGATAGGAGAATCCATTAACTCACATTTATACATCTTTGAGAGACGTTCTACTTTTGCACTGAATTCAAGAAATATATCATACATTAAGAATTAAACGATTATGAACTATCCAATGATTACGTGGTGCATTATTGCTGCTGTGCTGTTATGCGCATTTATCTTCAGAACCATCGAATATTACACTGCCAGACACCGTAGTTACAGTTGCGACCACAAAGCAAAGCATCTGCTTGGGTTCGGTAGGGAAACAGATATGTTCTACGTTCCTGGCGACGATCATATCCCGGGTATCACTAACAAAGAAGATGCAAGCGAAGACCAATAATATGAGCATGCCTGGTGATAGCACCGTTTTGCGACAAACGGCTGCGTTTCTTGCCGAATATGCTTCACTGCTGTTGGGATGCGGAGGCACATGTATCCGTATAGAAAAGAACACCAAGCGTATGGCAGAGGCCTTTGGCGTGAACCTCGACATCTTCATCATGCCGGACCATGTCACTGTTTCGGTGTGGAATACGGCCCAGACGCATGCCGAAATAGCGCAACGCAGAACCGCCCACTGTGGCATAAGCTTTGACTTGAACACCCGCCTGAGCCAACTAAGCTGGAAAATAGCAGACAACCGCTTGGGGCTGCCTGCTGCGGTGGAGCACTTCGAAGGCATCAAGACCACAAAGCCCACGGGCAAGTGGGAGGTGCTGATTCTGACGAGTTTTGCCAATGCAGCATTTTGCCGTCTGTTTGGCGGCGACTGGTTTGCCATGCTGATAGTATTCATTTCCACACTGACGGGGTATAGGCTCAAGCAAATCATGCTCGAAGATGGGCGCGACGTGCGCCTGACCTTTCTGTGCGCCTCATTCTTCTCAGCTTCCATCAGTGCTGGCGGGCATATCTTCCATATTGGTTCAACTCCAGAATTAGCACTTGGCACGAGTGTTTTGTACTTGATTCCCGGAGTACCCTATATAAATGCGGTCAGTGATATGATATACCGGCATTATCTGTGTGCGTTCAGCCGTTTTTTTGATGCGGCTGTGCTGACCGCGTGTCTGTCAGCGGGACTTTGTGCCGGAATGCTCATGCTTGGCTTAAAATGGTTTTAGGTCGACCAAAACCCACCTTGAAAGAATGATGTGGAACGATATTTTTATCAATATTTTTGAGGACGGCTTCTTTGCAGCGATAGCAGCCATCGGTTTCTCCAGTATAAGCAATACCCCCAGGCGTGCTTATTCAACCTGCGCTCTGATTGCTGCTGTGGGACACGCCATACGTTATGTGTTGACACAGCCTGAATTAGGAGGCTTACACATTATCCCTGCCAGCACGGTGGCTGCATTTGCCATCGGCATGTTCGCGGTGTTGTTTGCCTCACGTATCAAGTGCCCCGCCGAAGTGTGCTTTTTCCCGGCACTGCTGCCTATGATACCCGGCATGTATGCCTACCGTACAATCGAGGCACTGCTGTTATGTCTGTATCACACCCGGGAGGAGGTCTTCAGTCACTACTTTTATCTGTTTGCCTTTAATGGTCTCACCTGTACATTTATTATTTTAGGCATGGTCATAGGGGCTACGACTCCGGTCTTTCTACTAAAAAAACTGTCGTTTACTGCAACGCGATAGAAATATTTTGTAATTTTACCTTTATATGGAACTAAGACAATTAAGATATTTCGCAAAAGCTGCCGAAACGCAGAGCTTTTCACACGCTGCAAACTGCATGCATATAGCCCAAAGCTCGCTTTCGCAGCAGATTAAGCAGCTGGAAGACGAACTTGGCACCAAGCTCTTTATCCGCGACAGCCGCTCCTTCCAGTTGACCGAGGCTGGAGAAGTGATGCTACCCTTTGCTCTTCGAACCATACACGATGCAGAAGCGTGTGCCGACCGGATTCGTGATTTACGGAACATGCTGACCGGCACGCTCAACATTGGAGTCACCCACTCCTTCAGCGCTATTCTTACGGAATCCCTGATAGCTTTTATAAAGTTGTATCCGAAGATAAAAGTCAACATCGTGTACAAGCAGATGAATGAGCTGATGGAATTGCTCTCCAATCACGAACTCGACTTCGTGCTCGCCTTCAAACCCCTTCAGCCCTTGCCCCATGTGGAGTCGCATATTCTGTTTCAGAACACCCTGTCGGCGATAGTCAGGACAAACCACCCCCTTGCCTCGAAAGACAAAGTGGCCATATCCGAACTTGCAAACTATGATTTGGCACTCCCTTCAAAGGGGTTGCAGGCCCGTAATGCCTTTGACAACATTGTGTCAGATTACGAACAATTCAAGATACGCATTGAACTGAACAATGTCAACACGCTCTTGAAACTCGTACGCCAGACAAACCTCGTCACCGTGTTGGCAGAAGATACCATATACGGCGTGGGCGATGTGAAGGCCGTGCCTATCAATGTTCCCGACAACCAGATGTCGGGCTGTGTCCATATCCTAAAAGAGACCTATCGCAAACAGTCGATGCAGGAGTTTGTGCGTATCCTTACGGAATCAATCGCAGTCAAACGCTTTCAGAACAACTGGATATAGAAATAGCAGGATAATAGTTAGCACGCCTACTTTTTTTGTCCATCCCCACATTCTGTTCACTCGGGCAGCCGTTCGGCCTCGTGCCGAGAGCATAGCGTGGCTGTTTGCCCCGCCGGCCTTTCAACGCCCCACCGCCCGCTGAAAAATGGATGCCGTGATATGGGTGTCCGGTAAGCGTTGAAAAATTAAATCGGTTGAGTTGATTTTTGTGAACGTTCCTTATCCCGTAATTGATAGAACATCCCTTAGAAGAACATGCTTCCACTTTTTCTCATTTATCTCCTTGCCGTCAACGTGATGACCTTCTTGCTCTTTGGTTTGGACAAACATAAGGCAAAGAGAGGGAAATGGCGCATATCTGAAGCCACCCTACTGACCATGGCTGTCATCGGCGGAAGCATCGGAGCATGGGGCGGAATGCGAATTTGGCATCACAAAACGTTACACAAGAAATTCAAGTTTGGCATCCCCTCTATCCTCATTCTTCAACTTGCTTTAGGGACTTATCTGCTCACTTCCAATCTTCATTTGCTTTCAGGGGTGTTCTAAAAATTAGGTTGAAAACGTAAGCACTTTCTTTTGAACGTTCCTTATCCCGTAATTTATAGAACACCCCTTCAACCCTCTGACGAGAAAGATGGTCACAAAAAACCTTACTCAGCAAACGGTTTGCACACAGTTTCACCCCACACCGTGCGGGGAACTCATCCTGGCTTCGCTGGACAATGCCCTGTGTCTGTGTGACTGGAAGGGAATGCCTTGTGCCGAACGGAACTTGCGAAGAATCGAACGATATGTGCATGCAAAATTCAGCACGGCATCCTCCCCAGTTCTTCCTTATCCTCTAAAAGACTGCGCACACTATCGATACGCTCTGCTGGATAGGTGACCTTGAAACGGCAGAGCATACTGTCCATTGCCATACGCCGTGCATGGTAATGCTCGATATCTTTATCGTTCCATTCCAGTATTGTTTCACCCAATAGAGAAAATTTTATCATTTGAATATTGATATTGTTTATCCTTAATTCCGCAACACTATTACAAATATAACTTTTTAAGTACCTGAGCAACAAAAAGTTGCTCAGGATTTTGCCATGTCAGATTTTTCACCTATCTTAGTGTTGCAAATCAAAATATGTATCAAACCCGACAGACATGGTAAAGGTAGCAATAAAATCTGAGAAACTCTCTCCTTTTGGAGGATTTTTTTCAATAATGGAGCTATTTGACTCCAATCTCTCATCTGTAATCGACTCAACTCTCGGTATGAGATGCAGGCTGTATGGTTATCAATACAGCGAAATCATCCGTTCGCTTATGAGCGTTTATTTCTGTGGCGGCTCATGCATAGAGGATGTCACCACTCATCTGATGTACCACCTCTCGCTTCATCCGACATTTCGCACATGCAGTGCCGACACGATTCTCAGAGCCATAAAGGAACTGACCCAGGATAACATTTCCTACACATCCGACACTGGCAAGACCTACGACTTCAACACGGCAGACAAGCTGAATACACTGCTCCTCAATTGCCTATTGTCCACAGGGCAGCTGAAAGAGGGCGAGGGGTATGACGTTGACTTCGACCACCAGTTCATAGAGGCTGAGAAGTATGATGCGAAGCCTACATACAAGAAGTTCCTTGGTTATCGCCCTGGCGTGGCAGTTATTGGCGACTTGATTGTCGGCATTGAGAACAGCGACGGCAACACAAATGTCCGTTTCCACCAGAAGGACACGCTGAAGAGGTTCTTTGAAAGGTTTGAACAGAACAAGCTTATTATCAACCGTTTCAGAGCTGATTGCGGCTCGTGTTCTGAAGAGATAGTGGAAGAGATTGCTAAACACTGCAAGACCTTCTATATCCGTGCCAACCGATGCAGTTCGCTCTACAATGACATCTTTGCCCTCAGAGGTTGGAAGAAAGTGAAATTGGGCGGTATTGAGTTTGAGCTGGCCTCCATTCTCATCGAGAAATGGAAAGGGAAGGCATACCGTCTTGTGATTCAAAGACAGAAGCGGATAGACGGCGAACTCGACCTGTGGGAAGGAGAATACACCTACCGCTGCATCCTTACAAATGACTACGAGTCTTCCGAGAAAGAGATTGTCGAATTCTATAACCTCCGTGGAGGGAAGGAACGCATCTTCGATGACATGAATAACGGATTCGGCTGGAACAGGCTTCCAAAATCCTTCATGGGAGAAAACACGGTGTTTCTTCTGCTTACGGCACTCATACGCAACTTCTATAAATTCATCATGGCGAGGCTTGACGTGAAGAGGTTCGGACTCAAAGCAACAAGCCGCATCAAGGCGTTTGTCTTCAAGTTCATCTCTGTGCCAGCAAAATGGGTCAGGACATCAAGGCAGTATGTGCTGAATATCTATTCATGCAACAACGCTTATGCTGATGTGTTCCAGAATGACTTTGGATAACACCGGCAACTTATGGTCGTGATTTTGCGTATTGCCTCAAGTCGCATGGTGGGGTAAGGGGCATTTATATGTCTTTATGGTGACATTCGATGCACTGTGCCCCCTTTTTACTAACGATGCAGATTATTTTCGCTTCTGTATCATATTAGGCGCGTAGTTGCGGATTTGAGGCATTCAACAATGATTGGCTCAACCACAGGATATTTTCATTTGTTGTTCGATCAGGTACTTTAGTTTTTATTTCTTTGAGCGTGTTAGTCAATAAATCTTCTTTATCTACTAAAATCATCTTGTCAAAGTCGCTAAACTCTACCAATCCGTCCCACGATTTGATAACTTCCATTTGGTCGTTTGTCAAAAAATGAAACTCCCCCCTTATCATATTTTCAAAAATGGCAACTTCACTTCCAAACTCGTTGGTAAAATATAATGCCAAAGGATGAATTTGGCTTACCCAATTTTCAGCGGAAAATTTTTCTTTATCCTTCAAGAAGATGTAGAATTCAATATCTGAATATTTGTCCCCTTCATTTTTGGTAAATGACCCATACATAAATACGGCAGAAATATTTTTATCATTTTGAGCTATTGACTTTGTTTTGTCAATCATCTGTAACTGTATCATTTTCTAATTTTTTAATATTAACAATCGTCCTTTCTACTTAGCGTAGTAAAGGATATTTCAATTCTTATTCTATCTTACAGTTACTTATAGCTTCATTTTCTTGAATGTTTTTCGTTGTTAATCGTTTCTTCAAATTACCGCCAACGGTTCGCGGCTTTGCGTTCGGGCGGGATTTTTAGCACTGCACTTGATACGAAGAACCACAGTTCAAATTTAGCACAAATTTTCATACGGAGAACGTCCCCCCGCCTGACGCAAAACCGATGTTAGCGGCTGTACTTTTGTCAGAGTTGAATTGTCCGTTCTATGTTTGTCTGCTCTAAAAAGGTTTCATCGTGCGAAACCACAATCAATGTCCCCCGATATTCGTTAATAGCTCTTGTCAAGATTTCAATGTTTTGTATGTCCAGATTGTTGGTTGGCTCGTCCAAAATAATAATGTCAGGCGATTGATTATTGATTGTTAAACAACACAACATTAAACGCATTTTTTCTCCGCCACTCAAAGCGTTGCAAGATTTGTCCCAATCTTCTTTGGTAAACAAAAATCGGTTAAGCCTGATTTTGATTTCGTGTTCCTGTAATGCCGAAGTATTGAATTGTTCGGCTTGTTCGTAAACTTTCAGTTTGTCGTCAATCAGCGAATAGTCTTGGTCAATATAAACCGATTTGTTGTCTGCTCTGTAAACTTTTCCTGTTTGTGGTTCTATGTTGCCTAAAATCAGTTTTATCAAGGTTGTTTTACCTGAACCGTTTTTGCCTTTTAAAGCAATGCGTTCGCCACTTGTGATTTTAAAATTTAGGTTTTCTGTCCAAAGCGGTTGTGTGTCGTAACTGAAATTGAGGTCATTAGCCGTAAATAGAATTTTGCCTTTGTGCAATGCAGAATTGTCAAAGCCGAATTTCATTTTGTCAATGTCTGGCAACGAAGAACGTAGTTCCTGCAATTCCTGTGAAACACTACCGATTTTTTCAGTGTGAACACTTTTCATTTTTGATGTGCTGTTTTCGGCATTGTTTCGTAATGTGTTCATCATAATTCGGGCAACACCTGCTTTTTCCTGTTTCTTTTTTCCACGACTATCCAAACGATTTTGTCGTTCAATTGTTTTTCGCTCCTTTTCTTTTGCCTTTCTAAGTGCTTTTTCTTTACTCTGAATATCTTGGCTTAAAGCATTTTGTTCAATTTCTTTTTGCTCCTTATAAAATTCATAGTTTCCGCCATAAACTTTAATTTCATTTCTGTTGAGCTCATAAATAGGATTTAATAATTGAAGTAACTCTCGGTCGTGGCTAACGATTATAAAAGTTGCTCTTGAAGTTTGAACGAAATCGTATAGTAAGTCTCTACTGGATTTGTCCAGATGATTACTGGGTTCATCTAATAAAACAAATGATGGTTGATGAATAAATAAACCAGCAAGAAAGACTTTTGTTTTTTGTCCTCCACTTAATTCGCTCAATTTTTGAGATAGTGATAAATCAGATATATCCCAATAGCTTAGGGCTTCTTGACATTTTTCTTCTATTGTCCAATCGTCATTTAAAAGACTATAATTCTTTTCATCTACACTTCCGCTTAAAATTTTGTGTAAAGCATTGAGCTTAGTTTCAACTTGTAAGGCTTGTGCAATGGTTAACTTATTAAACTGACCGAAAATTTGAGGAATATAGTAAGGTTTAGCCTGGGAAGTAATTTGACCTTCATCAGGTTTTAAATCCTTAGCGATAAGTTTTAACAAAGTGGATTTTCCAATGCCATTATTGCCAATTAATGCAATTTTATCGGATTGGTTTACTGTCATACTTAAATTAGTAAACAGCGTATTTTTATTGGGATGTGAATAGGATAAATTTTGAATCGTAAGCATAATTAATTTCTTTTTGAGTTTAACAAAAGTGGGAACCCAATTTTTTGAGCTGATTGTTAGATTGTCTAAGAAATTAATTTTTACATTTTCCGCTTACTTTTTATTTATGGTACAAATATAATGTTTTTTCTGAATTACCTTGTTTCGTATTGCCGATAACGGTTAGTATATGAAAAGTAGGCGATTTCGAAGTGCCAAATTTTCGGTTAAGCACAAAGTATAATACGAGCCAAAAGCCTTGAATTTACTACTGTTTCGCCTATTTTTTATATACATTGTTAGCGGGTCGTTATTTTTGTTTATCAGTCATTTATGTGTTTTTCTATTCCATCAATTATTGATTTCCAATCATCAACGTGTAATTCGTGTCCTGTACCTTCAAGGGTGATTAGATTTGAACCTTTTATTTTTTCTTGTAAAAAAACTGCATTCTTATAATGCCAAATTTTGTCGTCTGTTCCGTGGATAATTAAGGTGGGTTGTTTGATTTCGTTTAATCTGTTCCAATATTCTTCACCACCTTGCAATGCAGCGTGATTGAACATACTTATATAATTGTTGGCTCTATTGAACTCAGCTCTTATCAGTTTTTCACTTCTTTGTTTGTCAAATTGTTTCTTGCCACTCATTAATTCTGCACCCTGAATTAAATAGTTTACCACACTGTCTTCATTTGTCCAATTGACTGTACCTGCTTTACTATGGAAATCTAAAATACTCGTGTCCATTTCAGGTATAGTTGGGTCTGAGTCTCCCCAAGGGCCTGATGACATAAGAGTTAAGGAGTTAACTCTGTCGGCAAACTTTATTGATGCTATTTGAGAAATTAGTCCGCCCAAAGAAATCCCCACAAAATGTGCTTTGTCAATCTTGTAGCCATCCAATATTGAAATAGCGTCATTAGTTAAGTCAACAATATCGTATGGAGTAGAACCTGGTTCATAATTAGTGGATTTTCCTACATCTCTGTTGTCGTAACGAATAACAAAAAATCCTTTTTCAGATAATTGTTGGCAAAATTCAGTGTCCCAATACAGCATTGATGCGGTTGCACCTGCTACCAAAAGGATTGCTGGATTTTTCTTATTTCCAAAACTTTCCGTACAGAGTTCAATGCCGTTTGTTTTAATTATTTTCTCTTTCATTTCTGTTTTCCTTTGTTTGCAACTGATTATTATCAGTCCTAAAATTAATATCCAAAGTAGTTTTTTTTCATTTATCCCTTAATTCCGCAACACTTTGATTTAACTTTATTTATAAGTTCCTGAGCAACAAAAAGTTGCTCAGGATTTTGCCATGTCAGAATTTTCACTTATCTTAGTGTTGCAAAAAGAAAACAAGCAAAACTCTAATATGACATGGCAAAAATACAAATTAAATCTGAGAAACTCACACCTTTTGGAGGAATTTTTTCAATCATGGAGAAATTTGACTCCATGCTTTCACCCGTTATCGACTCAACACTGGGTCAGAGATGCAGCAGTATCTTCGGATATCAGTTCAGCGAGATAGTCCGTTCGCTGATGAGCGTTTATTTCTGTGGCGGCTCATGCGTGGAAGATGTAACGTCACAACTGATGCGCCATCTCTCGTATCATCCTACCCTTCGTACATGCAGCTCTGATACCATCCTCAGAGCCATCAAGGAACTGACACAGGAAAACATCTCCTATACTTCCGACCAAGGCAAGACCTATGATTTCAATACTGCAGACAAACTCAACACATTGCTTATAAACGCTTTGGTTTCTACAGGCGAGTTGAAGGAAATTGAGGAATACGATGTTGACTTTGACCATCAGTTCCTTGAAACGGAGAAGTATGATGCAAAACCGACCTACAAAAAGTTCCTCGGCTACAGGCCTGGCGTATATGTTATCGGTGACAAGATAGTCTATATCGAGAACAGCGATGGTAACACGAATGTGCGTTTTCATCAGGCAGACACCCATAAGAGATTCTTCGCTCTTCTGGAATCCCAGAACATCCGTGTAAATCGCTTCAGGGCAGACTGCGGTTCCTGCTCGAAGGAAATCGTCAGTGAGATAGAGAAGCATTGCAAACATTTCTACATCCGTGCCAACCGATGCAGTTCGCTCTACAATGACATCTTTGCTCTGAGAGGATGGAAGACGGAGGAGATTAACGGCATCCAGTTCGAACTCAATTCCATTCTCGTTGAGAAATGGGAAGGCAAGTGCTATCGTCTTGTCATCCAGAGACAAAGACGCAACAGTGGCGACCTTGACCTGTGGGAAGGCGAATACACTTACCGTTGTATTCTGACCAACGATTACAAGTCATCGACAAGGGACATTGTTGAATTCTACAATCTGCGTGGCGGCAAGGAACGTATCTTTGACGACATGAACAACGGATTCGGTTGGAGCAGGCTCCCCAAGTCATTCATGGCGGAGAATACTGTCTTTCTTCTGCTTACTGCATTGATACACAATTTCTACAAGACCATCATGAGCAGGCTTGACACCAAGGCTTTTGGGCTCAAGAAAACGAGTCGCATAAAGGCTTTTGTCTTCAGATTCATCTCCGTACCTGCCAAGTGGATCATGACTGCAAGGCAATACGTGCTGAATATCTACACAGAGAACCGAGCTTATGCAAAACCCTTCAAAACAGAATTCGGATAAGAATCCTTTCTTTCCGGTTTGAATCTGCGTATTACCTCAAGTCGCATCGTGGGGTAAGGGGATGGTGGCTACATATTGATGTTGTGCTGTTGCTTTTTACTGAAAGCTGCTACTAACGACTCATAAATCTACCCTTAATCGTGTATTGGATGATAGTTGCGGATTTTAGGTTTATTTCTTTTCGGAGCTCGTCTATTTTTTTATTGCCAAGTTCTAATGCTTCTATCTCCTGCCATTCATAGAGGCTATTATATGCCATACATCCGATAAGAATGGAGATAAGTATATATCCCAACCGTATTGCCTTATAGAAATTTCCTGACCGCTCCATTATTTTGATGACATTGATTTTTGGAACATGAATAAAAGTTTATCTTTTTCGTTCATGCGGATATTATCAGAATAACCGTCTTTTGCTATTTGATACCCGCATGGCTTAACCATAAAAATGCCTAAGCCCTTAGTATATGAACTTACTTCTGAGGCGTAGTCTTTACTTGTATTTAATGGAACTTTCCCTTTGATATGACACCACTCATTATTGCAACTGATGTCTTCAATCTCAGACATCATTTTTTGCAAATCTGTAATAGCTTTGGAACTCGCCTCCTGGGGTATCTGCAACTCAAAACAGAGCATCGGTTCGAGAATGTCCACACCTGACTGTTGCAAAGCCAGCCTGAAGACATAAGGGGTCAGCTGTCTGAAATCAGCAGGTGTGCTTACCGGGCTATAATACTCGGCTTGAGTAAAAGTTACTTTCAGATCTGTCACTTCCCATCCATGTAATCCCGATTGGCAAGACATACGAATCCCTTCAAAAACGGCATTTTGAAAAGAATGGTTCAGATAACCATAGGAGATGTCACTTTCGATCTGCAACCCTGTTCCTAACGGCAAGGGTTCAAGAGTCAGCCCTATTGTGGCCCAATAAGGGTTGGGTGGCACTTCGATCTGAATAATCTTATTAACCTTTTTTATAGGTCGTTCTTTGTAGATAGTCTTGATCTCATCAAAATGGACCTTTACGGAAAATCGTTCTTCCAGCAATGTCTGTATGATTTCCTTCTGGGTTAAACCATATAACGAGATTTCCAATTCATCACTATATGAGTTTATGGAAAAGGACAAAGACGGGTCTTCAATCCACAATGTATTCAGAGCGGATATCACCTTGCTTCTCTCTTCGGGCTTGTCTGGCCGGACGGAGGATTTGAGAGCGGGATGCTGATGGGATAATCCTTGAATCAAACAAGGTTTAGCACCTAAATAATCTCCTATTCGAAAATCTGCTATATCTTCTACAATTGCGATATCATTGGCACCCACTTCATCAACATTTATCTCTCTGCCCTGATAAATAGTCTTTAGATTTTTAATCTTGATGAACTTTTCCGAATCGTTGATTCTTACAACGTCTCGAAGTCTCAGACTTCCGTCAATTATTTTTAGAAAACTTCTTTTATGTCCTTTGGGGTCATGCTCTATCTTATAGAGATAAGCTGAAAGTCTGTTTGAGACTGATGCCGGAGGAAGTATAAAAGAAGAGATGGCGTCCAACAACTCATTGATACCGATATTGAACATTGCTGATCCATGTAGCACCGGATAGACTTTGGCTTTTGCCACAAGAGCGATTATCGTATTCCAATAATCAGCCGGTGAAATTTCGCTATCCGCCAAATATCGTTCTAATATATCGTCGTCATGGTTGCATACAAATTCTTTGTATTCTTCCTTTATATATGTTTGGGAGCAAACCGGATAAACCGATCCATCGACAACAGTTTGCATAAACAGGACATCTTGCGACAGATTTGTTTTTATATCCATATACAAACGCTCCAAATTCACACCGGCACGGTCAATCTTATTGATAAATATAATTGTCGGGATTTGCAGCTTTTGTAAAGTACTGAACAGCAACTTTGTCTGCGCTTGTATGCCTTCCTTTGCGGATAAGATGAGGACTGCTCCATCAAGCATTTTGAATGTCCGCTCCACTTCCGCAATAAAATCCATGTGTCCCGGAGTGTCAATGATATTGCATTTCACTCCATTCCAGATAATAGATGTCGTAGAAGCCCGGACAGTAATTCCTCTACGTTTCTCTATATCCATAGAGTCCGTTATGGTGTCACCATTATCCACACGGCCGCACTTTTCCGTTGCTCCACTGGCAAACAGCAGATTCTCGGTTACGGAAGTTTTTCCTGCATCAATGTGAGCAAGAATTCCTAAATTTATAATATTCATTTGGATTAAGCAATAATATACTACAATAGATGCATTGTCGAAACGCACCTTTTAATACCTCCTCGTAGCATGTGAGAACTACAGGATTACTAACTCGTATTAATATGTATATTATTACTGCCGCATAACGATTACAAAATTACACAAAAAAATATATCTAACAAAAGTGGGAGGATTTTTTAACTTTTTACCATAGACATTTTATTAGGGAAGCGTAGGTTCAACTGGTAAGTACAAATAAGTAGAAATGTTTGAACAACACCGTTTTAGGAAGTTGAAAAATCAAGTTTCTCTCTCGGTATAGCGTTTATTTTGGCCAATATCTTCTTTAGTTGAACAGACGAAGCAACAACTTGATGAATATTTTGCAGGCAGGCGCAAAGAGTTTGACATCCCGCTGCATCCTGTAGGCACAGACTTTCAACTCCAAGTTTGGAGAGCATTACTCCACATACCCTACGGAGAGACAAGGAGTTATAAGGAAATAGCGAAAATGATTGGTAATGAAAAAGCAGTGCGAGCCGTGGCTCACGCCATCGGTGCCAATGGGATTGACATACTCATTCCCTGCCACCGCGTGGTGGGCAGCGACCACGCCCTCACCGGCTTCGCGGGAGGGTTGGACAGGAAAGAGCATCTCTTGAAACTGGAAGGACACCTCTGAGCCATCTCAGAAATTCATTTTGAAGCCAAGGCTGAGGATTTCGTTGAGTTGAAGGTAACTTTTTCCCTCTTGACGTGCCACGGAATCATCAAAGCGGGGATAGATGAAGAAGCGAGTGGAGAGGAAATCATTGATTTTCAAGTCAAACGTATTCTCCCATTCCACCTGCACCTTGCGGTAGTCCGTGAAGTAGTAGAGGCGGGAGACCCAGGAGACCTGCTTACAGATGTTCCACTTGCTGTTGACGGTGATGTTCGAACCTCGTTCCCATTTCGTGTGGCTGCCGGCATTGACGCCAAAGGAGGGAGAGAGTTCTTTGCGATCCACATACTTAAACTTCAGAGCCAACGGAGAGATGGCAGCACTGATGTTGAAGTTCTTCTTGGAGAGTTTATAGTCCATACCGATGGAGAGCAACGACTCAAAGGGTGACATGAAGTCGGAATAGACCTTCGGGTCGTTGGCTTTGTAGCCTTTGTAGAACTGCGACCAACTTTGAAGCATGATGGTGTAGTACCAGTTTTTGAACGCTTGCACACCAAGTTTGTTGGTCAGACGCAAGAGGTCGGTGTTCGTGCGGAACTTGTGCTCGCTGTCGTCGCGGGAGGTTTGGAACCCGAGTCTC
This sequence comes from Prevotellamassilia timonensis, assembly GCF_021531665.1. Classification (GTDB taxonomy): domain Bacteria; phylum Bacteroidota; class Bacteroidia; order Bacteroidales; family Bacteroidaceae; genus Alloprevotella. The sequence continues at coordinate 6,310 of NZ_JADYUH010000010.1, read as the reverse complement.
ATTTCGAGTTTGTTGTCCCAAGAAATTTTCTTTTTATTGTTAAAGTTGGCGTCAATGGTCACCGTGGCGAGCAGCGCGTTGTTGCTTTCACCGCCCTTATACCAGTTGTCGGAAACATAGTTCTGAGTGAACTGAAGCGAGAGGTCTGTTTTGAAGGTCCAAAAGTTTGGTTTTCTCACGATGATGCCGAGGTCTGCGTCATCCTTGAGCACACCGGACGATGAAGGCGGCGCCGCGGTTTCCTTTTTCTTCAGTTGGTCGGTCAGCGTGGTTTGCTCCGTTGCCCCTTCCTTGATGGCAGTGTCGAGGTTCAGCGTCCCTTTGCCGTCTTCTTCACCGACCACGAACCACGGTTCATGTGCATAGACGGAACGAAGCAACGACTGCTGCGCTCCGATGAGGAGGTCGGTTTCTTCGGATATGCCTCTGCCGAGGTAGAACGAGGAAGTTTCCTCGGGCAACGTACCGAGCGTTTGGCGGAGCACGGAATGATAGAGCACGGGCGAACCGAGCAGCAAGGCGAAATAGGGGTTAGAGGAAGTGACTGCCACGCTGTCGGTTTGCTGCGCAAGGAAGACGCGCTTGACGGAATCCAGTTTTGCTGCGTAGCGGGTGGCGACAGAGGTGAAGTGGTCGGGCTGCGAGGAAGAGGCGGCGCGATGAGGCGGGCGCACCCTCTCCGCTGTGGCGCTCGGAGCCAACAGTTGGCACAGGAGAAGTGCGGAGAGAGAGAAGGCAGTTCGGATGGTCATGGTCTTGAAACGGCTTTTGCCGCGAGAGGGGGGAATATTATAAGGTATATATTATATATTGTCTATCACAATTTATGCGAAACGCTCGGCACTCTTCACGAAGCGGTCGGCACTCTTCACGAAGCGGTCGGCACTCTTCACGAAACGGTCGGCACTCTTCACGAAGCGGTCGCTGTTCGTTCATTTCTTCTTTTCGCTTTTTCTTTTGAAGAGTTCGGACCAGCGATTGAAGTCCTTTTGCAGTGCGATGCCGACGCCCTGTGTGGTGAGAGAGGTTCGGGTAAAATATCGGTCGGTGGTTTCACTATAGGCTTTCAGGCTTATGTTTCCTTTCGGTGTGAGGAGATAGCGGACGTCAAAGTCTCCGACGAAGTTGGAACCGTAGGTGGTGCGTTCTCGATAGCCAAAGTTACCGTTGATGAGCAAGCGGTCGTTCAGCAGTCTTCCTTGCAAGAGTCCGTCCACCTCCATGTCGCTCCATCCCATCGTTCCCGGGGAGAAGTTGGTGCCAAAGGTCCAGTGGGACTGCGTGCCGAGCATTTCGGAGATGGCGTTGTTGAGTTGAGCAGAGAGTGTCGTGGAAAGGAACGAGCGCATGGCTGCAGCGGACTGTCCGCGCCCCGCGTTCTCACTTCCGTTCTCGATGCCGCCCGTGTTGGTGGTGTAGAAGCGTCCGACGCCGAGGAGATAGAGCGCCTGTCGGTTCATGTCCTCCTCTGTGGAAATGAGGCGGAGCACCATCTGCTTTTCGTCCTCCGAGATACCGGAGAGGTCGAGGTCAAAACTGACTTGCGGTGCTTTGACTTGCCCGCTGATGTGGAGCACGGTGTTCACTTTGACGTTCTTGTCGCTGAATCCGGCGCCGTAGTTCAAATCACTGAGGCGCGCACCGTTCACAGTGTAGTATGCTTTCAAATTCAAACGTCCTTCATTCGGGATTCCGGTGAAAGAAAGTGTGCTTCCGGGCTGCAAAGTCAGGTCTTTGCGAATGATGTCCTGTACGCTGAACTTGTAGGTTCCTCTGACGATGTTGTAAGTGCCATACATCTCAAATCCACTTCGGTTGCTGAAGTTCACGCGAATCGGGCCCTCGCCGTAGGCAGTGATGGCATCGCCGGAGCGAGGGTCGGTGATGACTTTGAACTCCGCAGAGGGATTGGCATCGATGAGGAGGTTCAGCACGATTTCCGTTCCGGAAGGACTGGTGTTTCGGGGAATGAGTGTGACGGGAGTTTGGGAAAGCACGGCGGCTTTCAGTTTCTCCTCGGCATCGTGGAAGCGGAAGACATCGGCATTTTCTCCCACTTGGTCGGTGTCGGTCAGCGTATAGACGAACGTAGTGGGCGATTCGGGGCGGAGGTTGATGTCGGTCTGCAAATATCCCGGAAAACCCTGGATGTGAACATCTCCGCTACCGACAGCCCGGCATTGGAAAGGCATTTCGTCATCTTTCTGTCGGTCGTAGCAAAGGAGGCGGTTGGCTTCGACGCGGAAGTCATAGCGCAAGTTCTTGAGGTGGGTGTGCCTCAGTGCTCCCGTGACTTCGCCCTTACCGCCACGTCCGTCGTCCATGGCGAAGCCCTCAAAGAGGAAGGCGCCGGGTTCCATTTTCAGTGTACCGTTTTTGAGTTGATAGGTCACCCCCGTCACGGGAATGCGTGCTGTGACATCGGCTGTCACCTCCCCGCCAAGGTCGAGACCTTTGAAGGCGCCATAGAGTTTCACATCGCCCGTGGCGTTTCCTCGGAAATCCTCAAAAATACCATCGACATAGCGGCAGAGGAAACGCAGGTCGGTCTTTTTCGCCTTCATGTTCAGCGTGAGCGCTTTCTCCTTGATGCCCACATAACCGTTCAGTTCAGTGCCCCGGCTGCCGTCCTCCGTGAGTCTCATGTCGGCATCAAGGAGGAGTCTTCCCGTCGGATTGTCCCAACGACCGTTGATGCGGGAACGTCCCATGTAGCAGTCATTAAACAAGAAGTCGGGCACTGAGAGTCGGGCTTCGATGCGCGGGTCTTCCACGGTGCCAGCCAGCACGACACGTCCCGTGGCGCTACCGGCAAAGGAGACGTCGTCAAAATTCACGAGGTCAAGAATATATGCCACCTCCATGTCTTTCAGATTGGCGACCACGGAGTCGGTGCCGTGGGGCGAGAGGCGACCATTGACGGTGAGGCTTCGCTGTCCGGAAGCCACGCCGATGTGTTGTAAATCAATTTCCTTCCCCGTCACAAAAACGCTTCCCGAAGCCACCTGCCAAAGGCTGTCGGCGAGGAAGAATGAGGTGGGTTCAATGTGGACCCGATAGTCAAACTTACCTCCGCCGCGAGGAAGCGCACGAAGGACGGCAGCGAGACTGCCTTCATATTTTCGCGCCGAAGCGTCCAGGGCTTTCCACGAGAACTTCGCGGGCAACTCTCCGTCGCGGGTGTCCAACTGTGCCTCCAGGCGGAAGGGACGACGGGAGATGTGGCGAACGGTTTGACAGAAGAGGTCATAGTGGTTGCCTGAACCGGAGAGATAGCATCCCGTGCGCCCAAAGGAGTTGGAACCAATGCGGAAACTGTCGGTACCCACGGTCAGCGAGGAACGGCTTTGCGCATCTTCGGAGAGAAGAAGTTGAACATCCACACCGTCGTGGGCGAGTGCGATGTCGGTGCCCAGCAGGGCGTTCAAAAGGTCGGCGCTCTTCCAATGCAGGCGACCGCTCGTGGTTCGGAACCGGGTGGAGGCGGGATGCGACTGTGCTGTGCGAACTTGGGACGTGGCGGCTTGGTCACGGAGCGATGCGGTGTGGGACGCGGTGTCCGCCAGGATGCACTGCCACTTTTCTTTCAAAGCAGCGACCAGCCGCTTCGGTGAGAGATTGCCCCGCAAATCGGCGTCAAGGAAATCGCTGCGCAAGTGGAGGTGTTCTCCCTCTTCCGAGGGTTGGAGCAAAAGGTTCAAATTTTGAAGGGAAGCGCTGCCGTGAGGTCCTTCTCGCAAGTGCACCTCGGAGAGATGAATGTCTGCACGCTGCCCCTTCTGTCCCGGACTGAGAAGTTCGGCTGAAACTTTGCCGCCCACAGAGGCACGCTGCCACGCCGCAGGCATTCCGAGCAACTGAAGTTGAAGATTTTGGAGTTCACCTTTCACACTACCGCTCAGGAGTTTACCTCCTCCCCATTCCACCTTTCCTTCCACGTCTCCTCGTGCCTGTTCATCCAGTGAAGAGAGAGAAGCAGAAAGCGCGTGACGGAGGGAAGTGGCGCGTTGATAGTCCAAATTGAGACGTATGTCTTTCAAATCGTTTCCGCGCCATTGCATCTGTGGAAGGGTGACCGAAGAACGAGCAGCCAAGACCTCACCGCGCTGCAACGTGGAAGTCACCTCGGCTTGGGCGGTGAGCATGGTCGGAAGTGTCTCGGAAGCAAGGAGCGAGGAAAGAGCGACGTCGCGAACGGAGACAACGCCCTTCAAATGTCCGTTGTCGGCAGTGGCTTGCACCTCGGCTGCGCCGCAGTCGGTTCGAAGCGTGGCACGAAGGTTGCCGCGATCCGCGAGGAGACGATATGCACCGCTCGCGTTCAACTGAACCTCCCCCACTCTTTTCAACACGCCACACAGCGTACTGTCAGTCATCACCCCACCGGTCAACTCGGCGAGACTGCCGCGAGCGGCAAACAGTTGCAGGTCCGTCACTCCCAGATTTCCTTTTTCGGCACCGCCCCAGGCATAGTGTCCCTGTCGTGCTGCCACCCACAGCGTCCTGTCGTCATCCACTGAAAGATGAAGTCCCTCTGCCGTCAGTTTGCCCCGACGGCATTGCAAAGCAGTTTGCAGCGAGAGGAGGTGGGGAGCATGGTTCAACGCGTCAATGCCCAGGAAGGCAAAGTCACGAGTGTCAAGTTTCAAATTGGTCTTGAAACGGGAAGTGGAGAGTGTGGCGAGCGGTCGGGCGGCACGCGTGTCAAAAGCGGCAGTGATTTCCTCCACGAAGACAGAGGAGCGAGGCAAACGACACCGGAGATTTTCCAAATGTGCCGAGCGAGCGTTGCCTTCAAAGACAAACGAAAGATGGGAAAGTTGCAAACCGCTTTTCTCGCTGACCGCAACGTGACGCACACGAAGATTCATGGAATCGGGACGCAGCACACGCAGACTGACGTTTGCATCCAAATTCTTCAGAGAGAGATGATTCACGTCAAGTCCCGTTTTCTTGCGAGGCAGATAAAGCGCATCATAGTGGAGATTCACACGACGCATAATCAAAGAACGCACGCTCAGATTCAACGGCTTGGAAGGGCGCTCGTCTGAACTTTTGAACGCATCGACCACGAACTGGAAGTTCGGGGCTTCGTGCGCAGACGCTTTGTAGAGATTCACGTCGGTGTCAAGCAGAGAAAAGGTGCGGATGACCAAACGCTCTTTCACCAATGAGCGGAGTTCGATTTTGCAAGAAACCATTCCAGCCTGCAAAAGCGACTTTCCTTTTTGGTCTTTCACCTTGACATCGTGCAAAATGACCCGGTTGAACAAATCAACCTGTACATCGCCAATGCTGACCTCTGTCTTCAACACATCCCCCAAAATCTTGGAAGCAGTGGAAGCAATCCAGTTGCGACAAGGCGACAAGTTGAGCACCGCCAACAGAAGCGTATATACCAAAAGCAGTACGGCAATGGTCCATTGCAGAAACTTTCGGAAGGAATGTCGGCGGGGTTGGAAAGACATGAGCAGAATGAAGTGGTACGGTCGGTGAAAAACGCTTTCTGGGATTTATTCTGCGCAAATTTACAAAAAACGCCACGAAACGCCGCATACCTACGCCGTGCCTTTCTGTTTTGGCTTCATTTTCCCTTCAGTCCACGCAGAATGCGAACCGAAGCACTTCATGCCTGCTCCCGCTTTTTGATCTTCGTCGAAGGAGGCTTACGCCTGTCAACCTTTCCGGGAGCACAGCCTACGACTGTCTTCATATACGTAAATAAAAGGGAAAACAAAAAAACTATACAAACTATACACAAAACCCTACATTCAACCCTGCATCTCGCTGATTTTCCGCTCGTTACGAAATGTATAGTTTATGCTTCAAACTATACACAAACTATACACAAACTATACATTGAGAGACTAAGAGACTAAGAGACTAAGAGACTAAGAGACGAAAGACGAAAGAACAGCCTTTTTGAAACATTAATGTTCATGAATTTGATTCATTAAAAAGTCATTAATTGATTTTTTGAACACGAATTGTTCACGAATTGAACAGAATTAATGGGACAATTAATGAGACAATTAATGGACATTAATGGAGACACATTTCTTGCTGGGAGCGCACCCTTTTTGAAACATTAATGTTCATGAATTTGATTCATTAAAAAGCCATTAATTGATTTTTTGAACACGAATTGTTCACGAATTGAACAGAATTAATGGGACAATTAATGAGACAATTAATGGACATTAATGGAGAAATATTTTTGTTTTGGAACACGAAACACGCGAAATGTTCAGAAATTGAACGAATGAATGAAAGACAAAAACCGGAAAAACCCCTTGCGCTTGATGCAAAC
>NZ_JADYUH010000109.1 GCF_021531665.1 Prevotellamassilia timonensis | reverse complement strand
TATTCCCATCTATTTTAAGAATCGTTGTTTATGGTTGTCTGACAGGTGTACAAGTTCCTGTCAGAGGTGCTGTGTATACGACGTAACATATTATAAATGAATCTATAAACTGAAAATTAACGAAGTATTGCAGTAGAATTAAGGTACTATTACCGAACGGAAAATCTGCAAGTATCAACCCGTCTTCCGCTCAACATCACCTACGAACGCCTGAACGAATGGCGTCCGAAAACAACGCAACCACATATTCGGAAAGAAATATATACATGGCCACAAATCACATTCGAGCTAAAGGGAGTGGAGTTAAACTTCAGTATGCAGCATAAGTCACCGTCACAAACATTAATGCTTGATGTATGCGATGACAGTAATCCTTTGTCTGTCTTCCTTGGTAACCCTTCGTTAAAGTCTTCCTACGAATACTATTGTTCGGTACAGTGGCGTGGATTTAAACAGGAAAAAATGCGTCAATGGAATTTGGGACTCTATCTGCACACTATTGATAATGCCATAGGCCAGTTGCGCCAATTTAATCCACAAAATGGTGGTTATATTTATATACCTTGGAATATAGACGGAAACCGAGGATTGCGAGCTACGGGGATTATAAGCCAATCCGTTGATAAGGAAAAGCATTGGTTCCTTAATATAGGTACCAATGTCAGCCTGAACCGCAGTGTCGATTTCGCCAACACAAAGACAACCGCCGATTTTTACAAAAGCATCGTACACAATTTACACGTTTCCCCCAATGCCGGTATTGACTACCGTTATTCTAAGTGGCACGCTTCATTCAAGGCGTCAGCCGATTGGGAACGCCTCACTTCCGCACAAGAAGGATTTGAAACACTCAGTCAAGTGGACTTCCTGTACACTATTAGCCTCAATGCACCGCTACTGTTTAGCATTGACTTAAATACAGATATGAATCTGTTTATGCGCCGTGGTTATAGTAATCGGGCAATGAATACGGACGAATGGGTGTGGAATGTGAATTTGAGCCGTTGCATTGATAAGCGAAAGGCATGGCTGTTGAAACTATCCGCTCATGATTTGCTCGGCCAGCTCAGTGCCGTACGCAGAACGCTTAACTCACAAGGACGGGTGGAAACCGTAAACAATACGATTACGAGGAACATCATGCTCCATATCATATGGAAGTTTAACAAAAAAGCATCCAAGAAATGAAACATAAAAAAGATAAGAATCCTATAGTAAGCGTGCTTCTTCCAGTCTATAACGCCGGGAAGTATCTGCAAGAATCTGTAGAGAGTATTCTTAGACAGACCTACACCGTGTTTGAGCTGCTTGTCCTTGATGATGGCTCAACTGACGGATGTACCGATTTCTGAAATCATATTATTGAGCCCACTTTAAAAAGTGGCGTTGTGATTGTTTAAGTATTTATATGCTGCTGTTTGGGTATTTTTTTACCTT
>NZ_JADYUH010000108.1 GCF_021531665.1 Prevotellamassilia timonensis | reverse complement strand
TTATACATGGTTATACCAGGAAGGATAAATTTCACCCAGTTGGGCAAGTACGGCAGACACGGCGAACAGTGCTGCCGCCAGAGTATGAATCTGCAGCGGCTTCTTCCTCCATTTCTTCAATCACCTCTCCCCAATCTTCTCCATATTCGTCCTCCATTGCCGATTCATATTCGTCCTTTGCGTATTCCCAGTCATAGAAGAATGATGTGGGATATGAAAGGCAAAATGAGATGATGAAAGCAAGGAAAGCTTGTGACCAACATAGTTCTGTTTTCTTTATCTTGTTGATGATAAAAAGGGCAACGGTAAAGATGCCAAGTGGAATAGCGTAGAATAGTATGTGTTCTGTGGCGTCAAGATAGCCGATGTATTTATCCACATAAAAGTATGACTCGACAGCAATGAATGCCGTTAAAGCAAATACCGCATAGAGAGTTTCATAACAGAAGTAGCCTATCAAGTTGCACATTGAGCGAATGGGCATCCATTCTTTTGAGGGGAACCTACGCTTCAATTTCAGAATCGGGAGAACACAACGTATAAACACCCGATCACGTTTACAACAAGCACTCCCTCTAACGTCATCTATCAACTCATCAATGTCGATTCTGTTCCACCGCTCCTGCCAATCCACAAGTGGTAGTCCCAAACGTACAAGCACGAAACACCTTCCCGCAAAAGGCTCTGCGGAAAGATGCTCGTCATATCGTCTTCTGAGATAGTCGTATGATATACTATAGTGCCCGTTCAAAAACCACAGAAGAATCGCTATCCAGAATAGTGCGTTTATCCAGAATGTCATAATAGATTCTTTATTGAACTATGTATTCTAGAGCAGGCCAATACGAGTCATTCTCTTGAAATTGAACATATAATGTTAATTTCCCTCGTTTCGGAGATACCATCATTGTATATTTTCCATCATCATGTTCATACCAATCGTAATACCACTGGCTGTTGTTTACCATAGCCCATTTAACGCCAGATTTGGGATAGAAAGTAAACTCATATATCTTATCTGCAGTCAGATATTTCTTCATTGGAATAGTTTCAACAGTAAACTTTTGCCCTTTACCAGTATAAATATCTGGTAGTTCGGAGAAATCTGTCTGTCTCAAAGCTTTTAAAAGCTGAGTCTCACTTACTCCAACAGTTTTCCACTTATCTGCATTTAAGTTTTTTACACTTTTAGCTTGTGGTATTGCTAAAGGATAATACACCTCAACATTATCCCAATCAGATTGACTAGGGCTTTTAACTTTATATTCAACACAAGAATACCACAATCCATCAGAAGTATTCTTTATTGCCAACTTCACAGTACCTGTTTCCCGTGGCATAAATTTAATGGAGTATATGCCATCTCCTTCTTCTTCCCATTCAGAATCCTCGACAAATAGTTTGTCACCTTAATTCCGCAACACTATTACAAATATAACTTTTTAAGTACCTGAGCAACAAAAAGTTGCTCAGGATTTTG
>NZ_JADYUH010000107.1 GCF_021531665.1 Prevotellamassilia timonensis | reverse complement strand
ATTTAAAAGCAAGAATTGCTTATCTCGAACGTCAGCTCTACGGAGCAAAACCCGACCGTCTCTCCCGTAAGAACAAGCAGAAGGCTGACCAGTCTGATTTGTTCGACAAGGAGTTCAAGGATGCGTACGAAGATAAACACAAAGAGATAGAGAAAACGGTCAAAGATATAGAAGCGGAGACCGCAAAGCGCAAGGCACAGGCAGAAAAGACAAAGCCGTCCCGTCCGTCATCATACCGTTATGAAGGACTGGAAGAGCGTGTGTTTGTCATTGAGCCCGAGAACATCAACCCGGAAGACTACGAAAAGATTGGCGAAGATGTCCAGAGAATACTGCACTACGTTCCCGCTCAACTCTGGGTTGAAGTTATCAAACGTCCCATTTACCGTCTGAAAGCGGACAAGAATGCGCTCAAACCCCACATCTGTCAGGCGGAGGCTCCGAATCCCGTGATTGGCGGAGGTCATGTGGCGGCAGACATGTTGGCACAGATTGTTATTGACAAGTTCCGCGACCATCTTCCCGAATACAGACAGGTCAAGCGCTACGAAGATTTGGGAATGAAACTGCCAACCTCCACCCTCAACAATTGGGTACACGCCGTGGCGAACCGCCTCGCTCCCCTTTATGAAGCACAACGGCGAGATATTCGGGAAAGCGATTACCTGCAGGTGGACGAAGTGCCGTGGCGCATAGCTGACAGACCGGGTGCTTCACGCAAAGGATATACTTGGCAGTTCCTTGACAGCCGTCCAGACCCTCACGGTCTATACTTTTTCTACCTAAGCGGCAGTAGGGCGGGATACGTACCGCGAGCGGAACTGAAGGACTTTCACGGAGCGGTACAGAGCGACGGATACAAGGTTTACGACTATTTTGAAGAACAGGAAAATGTGACTCTGCTGGGTTGCATGGCTCATGTGCGCCGTAAATTCATTGATGCCCAAAAGAGTGCCCCGGAAGATGCAGCCAAAGCTGTTGAATGGATAGGGATGCTCTATAAACTTGAAGAGAACCTCAGGCAAAGCAAAGCGACGTTTGAGGAAAAGGCCGAGGCACGGCGCACAAAGGCTCTGCCCATCATGGATGCCATTGAGGCGTGGATGCAGATGATAAGCAAAAAATACACGCCCTCCGACTCCATGGGAAGAGCGTTGGAGTATGCCTACAAACTGTGGCCCCGCTTACGCCGCTATGCCCTTGATGGCAGATACCACATAGACAACAATCCCGTAGAGCGTGGTCAGCGCCCCACCGTCATGGGGCGCAAGAACTACCTGTTCAACAAAACCGATCAGAGTGCGGTTGACCACACCTACCTCTACACGCTGATTGAGAGTTGCGATGTTGTCGGAGTAGAACCGCTGCCCTGGCTCAAATATGTGTTGGAGAACCTTCACGATGACACCCCACCGGAGCAAATCAAGCAGATGCTTCCTTATTATTACAAAAAATCTCACGGATAACCCGTGAGATTTTTTTG
>NZ_JADYUH010000106.1 GCF_021531665.1 Prevotellamassilia timonensis | reverse complement strand
GCTATCCCCGGGCGTTGCCCGGGGTTACTCACGGTATAGCCTTCCAGGCTAAGATACTTTTGCTGCACAGGTGGCAGCGGCACGATCAAAGATTCGCCGCGGTCAATATCGCTTCGCACTCGGTGGTACTCACAGTAAAGCCCTCTAGGCTTAAATACTTTTGCTGCACAGGTGGGTGCACCAGTAAGTGTGGCTCCGTTGTGTTTCATGTTTAGGGGACACAACAGCACAAACAGCAAGCAAGACTATCCAGCCTGGAAGGCTGTACTGTGAGTAACCGGGGGCAACGCCCCCGGAAAGCAGGGAACTTTCTCAGTATCAGCCTGGAAGGCTGTACGCCCGCGAAGATGGCGGCGGGAGTCGCCGCGCCGAAGGCGCACTCTATCTTGCCGCAGCATGGCTGCGCAGTAAGGGGGCAAAGGTCACGCCCCGCTGTGGCACAGTGGAACGGTCCTTCGCCCCTTTGACTCTTGGTCTCTTTGTCCCTTCGTCTCTTTGTCTTTTTGTCTCTTAGTCCCTTTGTCTCCCCTCTTAAGTTTATTTAATACTCGCCCCGCGAACCCCTTCAACTCCCTAAAAACCAAAGAGTTAAGAAAAAGACACTTTTGACTCATTTTTTTGAGTCAAGGAAAACCGCTAAGGCTCAAAACGTTAGGCGCAAAATTCGCCCAATGATTTGTTCACTTCCCCGCCGACCCTACACTCCACACGCCGCCGAAACTGACCCTACATGCTCCGCCGCGAAACCCTGCACTATGTAAGGTTTTATGTAGGATTTTCCGACCCAATCCTACACACCTAACACCGCTGATTATCAAACTTTAAACCCGCTTTGTGTAGGATTTGCCGAGAGTGTATAAACCCCTTGAAAACCGTATAGGTCGGAAAGGCGAAAACGCGCGTTTGCGCGCGAATCCTACTTACTTTTTCAAGTTGTGCGGTTTTTGTCGTTATGATGACAGTAATTTAAGACTTCTTGACAAATGGGCAAAAGAAAATAGTGGGCAAAAAACTTGCATTCGCCTTTTTCGGAACGTATATTTGCAAACGGATTCGAGGAGAAAGAATCATCGTTCCAATAGGCTTGCTACTAAGAAGGATTCATCTTGACGCTTCGGTCAAGACAGGGTGAGGTATTACCTTTTCCGAACGCCTTCCCGAACGGTTTCCGAACGCATTCCGAACTCCGCGAGCACACTGCTTCGAACCTCTCAGTTCCGTAACAAACTAAAAAAATATACATATATGACAACAAAGAATTTGAAAGTCCTTTTGGCGAAAAGATTAGTCAAGGACATCTTCGTAAATCTCGGGGAACTCTGCGCGTTGATGGCGAAGGGTCCCCTCCCGATGAGAAAAGCATGCGAGTGGCAAACCCCCGACTTCTTCGCCACCCCTCCGGCGTCTCATGTGCAGAAAGTACAAGCAATGCAAGAAACACAAGAACAGCAGGCAGAACAGGACGCACAGGCTGTCGCTCATACCTCAAAACTCACTCAGCCTCAAGAAGCCGCTCGTTCGCAAGAAGTATCAAAGAAAAAAGCCGGACGCACGGCAGATTTCTACGTACGCCCGAGTCAGGTGAAGGAAGTGATTGAGG
>NZ_JADYUH010000105.1 GCF_021531665.1 Prevotellamassilia timonensis | reverse complement strand
GAGCCCACTTTAAAAAGTGGCGTTGTGATTGTTTAAGTATTTATATGCTGCTGTTTGGGTATTTTTTTACCTTTACACCATAAATCAAACGACAGTCCGATGTTCAAGAAAACCGATCCCAATCCTCAACTGGACATGTTCACGTCTCCGACCATGCAACTTGGTGCCCGTGCATCAAAGAAGTACACAGACCCCAATGCCTGGCACAACCAGTATTTCCGTATGTACACCTCGAAGATTGACGAGGAACGTTTCAAGGTTCTTTTCCCGGAAGGAAAGAAGAGCGGTCGTCCGACGGCCTCTATCCGCGTGCTGGTAAGCATGTCCTGGCTGAAGGAGGGCTTCGGATGTAGCGACGAGGAGTTGTTTGAGAAGTGCGAGTTCGACCTTCTGACACGCAAGTCATTGGGTCTGGAGCTCATCAGCGACGTGACTCCCTCGCTTGACACATACTACCTTTTCCGCCGTCGCATCTGCGAGTACTATGAGAAGACAGGCATCGACCTTATGCAAGAGTGCTTTGAGGCTGTCACGGGCAGTCTTGTCAAGCAGCTGAAGATTTCGGGCAAGTGCATCCGCATGGACAGCAAGCTTATCGGTAGCAACATAGCCCGGCAATCCCGCTATGAACTTATCTGCACCACTCTACAGAAGTTCCTCAAGTCGGCTGAAGTGTGCAGTCTCCCGGCTGAGCTTCAGGAACTGGCCAAGGCATATCTTGGCGAGGACTCCTCCAAGACCGTCTACCGTAGCGATGCCGACACGCTCCAGAGTCGCTTTGCGCAGATAGGCTCGTTCATCCACCAGCTCTTGTCAGGATACCGGGACGATGACCCTTGCTGCGCCCTGCTTCGCCGTGTGTTTGACGAGCAGTACACCATGAAAGACGGCAAGGCCGTGCTTCGCGACAAGGCCACAGTCAAGGCTGACAGCGTGCAGAACCCCAACGACCCCGATGCCACTTATCGCAACAAGAACGACCAGAAGGTACAGGGATATGTGACGAACATCACCGAGACGGTGGAGGATGACAAGCCCAGCATCATCACCTCCGTACAGGTCGAGACGGCGGTCTTTGCAGACTGCCATTTCCTCCAGGAGGCTGTTGAGAATAGCGAGAGGGTTACAAACACCACCGTCGAGGATTTGTACGCGGACGGAGCCTACCAGAGTCCTGATAACCGCGCTTTTGCCGAGGGTCATGCAGGCATGAGGCTCAAGACGGGCAAGATGCAGGGAGGCAACCGCTGGGAACTCATCCGACACGACGAAGACGGTCTGACTGTTGTCGACAAGCAGACAGGAAACACATACGAAGCGGTCAAAGCCGTAACCAATCAAGGCAAACGCCAGCGATGGCGAATACCTTGGGCGAACAAGACCGGGTGGCGCTACTTTGAGGACAAGGATATTGAGGCCTACCAGCTGCGCAAGCAGATTGAGAGCCTGCCGCCTGAGGAGCAGCGAAGGCGCAACAACGTAGAGGCCGCCATGTTCCAGTACAGTTTCCACACGCGCAACGGCAAGACTCGATACAGGGGCTTGCTGAAGCACCGTATGCAGGCATACGCCAGATGCGCATGGATGAACTTCCGAAGGGTGGTAATATTCCAGTCAGCAGCATTTCAAAGAGCTACATTTTACCTTTTCTGGCCTCTCAGAGGAGCATTGGGGTGCATGATGCTGATTTTTTCGAATCAACTTCAAGTGAGACCCTTTTGCCGTGAATCACCCAGAATAGCCATATAGGTCAGACTGAATTTCAAATATGCCACTTTTTAAAGTGGGCTCAAT
>NZ_JADYUH010000104.1 GCF_021531665.1 Prevotellamassilia timonensis | reverse complement strand
GTTTACCCCCACCTTTCGTGTAGGGTTTTGAACGCTTCAATGTATAGTTTGTGTATAGTTTGTGTATAGTTTGGAGCGCAAACTATACATTTCGTAACGCGCGGAGAATCAGTGTAATGCAGAGTTAAATGTAGGGTTTATGTATAGTTTGTATAGTTTTTTGTTTTCCCCTTTTATTTACGTATAGTGTAGAAAGCCCTTTCTGCCCCATACGACAAACGGTGGCTTGAACGCGATTTGCTCGCATTCAAGCCACCGTTGTTTTCAATTCCTCCGTGTTTTATTCTCCTTGTTGCACGTCGCGCACTTTTCGGAAGAGGTCGGAAGCAAAGATGAAACTGTTGAGTCTCTCGTTGTCGGAACTCATCACTTCGTCTTTCGTTCCTTCCCAGGCGGCATGACCTTCACAGATGAAGAGGATGTGCTCGCCGATGCCCATGACGGAGTTCATGTCGTGGGTGTTGATGATGGTGGTCGTCTTATACTCCGACGTGATGTCATGAATCAAATTGTCAATGACAATGGACGTCTTCGGGTCAAGACCTGAGTTCGGTTCGTCGCAAAAGAGATATTTCGGATTGAGGGCGATGGCACGTGCGATGGCGACGCGCTTCTGCATGCCTCCCGAAATCTCGCCGGGGAATTTCTGTCCGGCGTCTCCGAGATTCACTCTCTCAAGGCAGAAGGAGGCGCGGCGCACACGGTCTTTGTAGTTCATGTCGGAAAACATGTCAAGCGGGAACATGACGTTTTCGAGCACGGACATCGAATCGAAGAGTGCCGCGCTTTGGAAAATCATTCCCATTTCGCGACGCAGCAGTGCGCGCTCCTTTTTGGTCATTTGGACGAAACTTCTGCCATCATAGATGACATCGCCTTTTGTCGGAGTGAAAAGCCCGACAATACATTTCAAAAGGACGGTCTTTCCGGAGCCGCTCTGTCCGATGATGAGGTTGGTTTTTCCGCCTTCGAAGCGTGAGGTGATGCCTTTCAAGACGTCTTTGTCTTCAAAAGACTTATGCAGGTCGGAGATTTCAATCATGAGTCGTGAGGGGGGATTTAAGACAGCAACTGTGTGAGGAAGAGGTCGGAAAAGAGGATGAGCATGGAGCAAGAAACGACGGCATCCGTGGAGGCTTTGCCGACTTCGATGCTACCGCCTTCCACGGTGTAGCCATAGTAGGACGAGACACTGGAAATGATGAAGGCGAAGAAGACGGACTTGATGACGCCCATCCAGAAGAACCATTGCGTGAAGGAATGTTGCAGACCCGCCGTCAGGTCGGAAGGAGTGATGATGTGACCGATATAGGCGGTGGCGTATGCACCAATGATTCCGCTGAACGTGCTGAAGGTGACGAGGATGGGAATCATGGTCATGAGTCCGGTGATTTTGGGCAGAATCAGATAGGAAGCAGGATTGACGCCCATGATTTCGAGCGCGTCGATTTGCTGCGAGGTGCGCATGGTGCCGAGTTCGGAGGCAATGTTTGACCCCACTTTTCCGGAGAGGATGAGACACATGATGCTGGAAGAAAACTCAAGCAACATGATTTCTCGGGTGACATATCCCGAAACCCAGTGAGGCATCCACGGACTTTGGATGTTGAGTTTGATTTGGATGCAGATGACAGCGCCGATGAAGAATGAAATCAGCAGAACGATGCCAATGGAGTCGATGCCGAGGGCATAGAGTTCCTTGACATATTGTTTGAAAAACATTCTCATCCTTTCGGGACGCGAGAAGGTGCGTTCCATCAACATGAGATAGCGTCCGAAGTGTACTAAGAATTTATGTATCAGCATTTCTTCTTGGTTTTGCTTGTTGGGGGAGAGGGTTTGTTTTTATGTAATCCTCAAAAAATAACCTGCATCATCTTTGAAAATCTTTTCGGTCCATATTTCCTCCCTCATCAGTCACA
>NZ_JADYUH010000103.1 GCF_021531665.1 Prevotellamassilia timonensis | reverse complement strand
AAGTTTTTTTAATGTTCACTCCGAGCGACCCGCCAACTTCCTAAAAACCAATGACTTAAGAAAAAGACACTTTTGACTCCAGATTTTTGAGTCAAGGGAAACCGCTAAGGCTCAAGACGTTAGGTAAAAATCGCCCAATGATTTGTTCACTTCCCCGCCGACCCTACACTCCACACGCTGCCGAAATCGACCCCACATACTCCGCCGAGAAACCCTGCATCATGTAAGGTTTCATGTAGGATTTTCCGACCCGACCCTACACACCTAACGCTGCTGATTATCAAACTTTAAACCCGCTTTGTGTAGGGTTTGCCGAGAGTGTATGAACCCCTTGAAAACCGTATAGGTCGGAAAGGCGAAAACGCGCGTTTGCGCGCGAATCCTACTTACTTTTTCAAGTTGTGCGGTTTTTGTCGTTATAATGAGAGTAATTTAAGACTTCTTGACAAATGGGCAAAAGAAAATAGTGGGCAAAAAACTTGCATTCGCCTTTTTCGGAACGTATATTTGCAAACGGGTTCGGGTAGTATGAATCTCCGTTCCAATAGGCTTGTTACTCCAAAGGATTCATCTTGACGCTTCGGTCAAGACAGGGTGAGGTATTACCTTTTCCGAACGCCTCCTTGGACGGTTTCCGAACGCCTTCTCGGACGGTTTCCACATACTACTCCGACCCCTTTCAGTTTCGTAACAAACTCAAAAATATATATTTATGCAAACAAAGAATCTAAAAGTCCTTTTGGCGAAAAGATTAGTCAAGGACATCTTCGCAAATCTCGGGGAACTCTGCGCGTTGATGGCGAAGGATCCCCTCCCGATGAGAAAGACATACGAGTGGCAGAACCCCGACTTCTTCGCTACTCCTCCGGCGTCGCATGTGCAGAAAGTACAAGAACCGCAAGATGCGCAAGACGCGCAGGACGTGCAAGAGTCGCAGCAAACGCAAAAAGCACAGGACGCGCAGAAACTCGCTCAGTCCCCAAAAGCCCCTCGTTCACAAAAAGCCCCTCAGGCACAAGACGTTTCAAAGAAAAAAGCCGGACGCACGGCAGATTTCTACGTACGCCCGAGTCAGGTGAAGGAAGTGATTGAGGCACAGTGGGACGTGCGCTGCAACGCCACGAACTTCGCACCCGAGGCGCGCCGCAAAGGAGAAGACGCCCCCTTCAGAGTCATGGACGAAAGACTCCAAAACTCCATCATCTGGAGCGTACAAGAAATATATCCCAACTGCTACCGCAGCCTCGTGGATGGCTATATCCGCTCGGAGGAAGTACCCCTCTACTTCCCCCTGCGCGACTACCTCCGTGCCCTCCCCGCCTGGGACGGCAGAGACCGCGTCGGAGAACTCGCGGCGCGCATCTCCTCGGACGAACTCTGGAACAAGGTATTCCGCCGCTGGCTGCGCGGCGCGGTGAAAGGCTGGCTCGGCGAAGAAGAAAGCGCGGATGTGTATGATTGTCAGATTGCTCCGCTGCTGGTCAGTGAGCGCCAGGGACTGGGCAAGAGTACGTTCTGCCGCATGCTCCTGCCGAAGAAACTACGCGCTTACTATACCGATAAATTTGACCTCACCTCCGACGCCCACTCCGAGAAACTGTTGGTGGAATATGCGCTCATCAGTATGGACGAGTTTGACCGCTACTCCGAGCGTCAGATGGCGACGCTGAAGAACCTCATGCAACTGACGGAAGTACGGGTGAAGCCGCCGCGCAGCCGTGTGTACAGACTGATGCGCCGCATGGCAGCCTTCATCGGTACGTCAA
>NZ_JADYUH010000102.1 GCF_021531665.1 Prevotellamassilia timonensis | reverse complement strand
ATTGTCTCATTAATTGTCCCATTAATTTCTGAACATTTCGCGCGTTTCGTGTTCCAAAACAAATTAATGACTTTTAATGAATCAATTCATGAACATTAATGTTTCAAAAAGGCGGTCCTTTCTTCTTTCGCCCTTAGTCTTTTAGCGGGCTGAAAGCCCAGCAAGCGCATAGCCCAGGGCAACGCCCTGGGTAGATTCGCCGCCGTTATTGCGCCCTGAAAGGGCAAAAGCGTCTCTATAAACGCATGCACGCTAATGCTTTTGCCCCTTCAGGGCGCACTTCATCGCTTCATTATACCCAGGGCGATGCCCTGGGCTATGTGCTCGTTGCCCCTCCGGGGCGTGCCTTGAACGTTTGCGCTTATTCTCTGATTCAACTTGCGAAACTTGAATTTTGAAATTCATAGAACACCAAAAAAACAGCCCGGCGAATGACCGGGCTGTTGGGAGGGAGTGATGTGTGAAATCAAGCAGGGAAATGATTTCACGTTCTCAACCTCACGATACAAGCGGACGGGCGCACCCGCTTGGCAATAAATTCAGAGAGTCATTTAAGTTGACGAAGGAATCATTTCCAGATGACCACACCCAAGGTGGTGAGGAAGGATGCAATCGTAATCCAAACAGAGACGTTGCGGAAGGTGTTGTCGTTGTTGGTGGACTGTCCCATCTTCACGCGGTTCGGTTCGACATAGATGATGTCGTTCTGCTGGAGGTTATAGACGGGCGAGTTGAAAATGTCCTTGCTGCGGAGATCTACGAAATATGTTTTGGTGGCATTGCCTTCCTGACGGAGCACGCGAATCATGTCGCGGCGACCATAGATGGTGAGGTCTCCCGCCATGCTGATGGCTTCAAGGATGGTGAGGTTGTCGCGTTTGATTTCAATGCGACCGGGTTTGGCGACTTCACCCAAGACGTTGATGTATTGATTGTAGGCAGCCACGGTGACCACGGCATCGTTGATGAAGCCGTTGCGGAAGATTTCTTGAATCTTGGTGGCAGCTTGTGCGCGGGTGAGTCCGCTGACTTGCACGCGACCCACGCCGAGGAGGTCGATGTTTCCGTTTTCGTCGATGGTGTAGCGCTGGTTGTCGGGGTTCTGAGTGCTGCTACTTCCGGTTCCCTGGGTGAGGTTGTAGCGCATCGCCAACTCCGGTGTGGTGGCACTGGTGACGGTGACGCCGATTTTGTCGCCGGGGGCGAGGCACAGCGTTTTCAGTGCTTGTGTCTGAATCGCCTCAGTGGTGTTGAGGTCTTGGAAATAGAGAACTTTCTCTCTCGTGTGGCAAGAAGCCAGACATACAGCTGCAAGCAAGAGTATGATGAATTGTTTTTTCATTGTTTGTGAATTATTCTTTGGGATTGCTTGTTAGATTTGCGGGCAAATTTACGATAAAGAACGGAATCACAAAATTTTTTAATGTGCTTATTTTTTTGTTTCAAGGAAAAAGAAGAAGGTCGGGGTAATGTAGGGTTTCGCGCGCGGTTCAGTTTTATTGCCATATACGTCTTTAAAGGGGTGTGCAAAATCACTATGCAAACCCTACACAGCAACCATACATCGCGCTGAAAATCAAATCGTTTGACTGTGTATAGTTTGTGTATTAAACCCTACATAAACTATACATTAAACTATACATTGAACCCAGCAAAACCCTACATGGCAACCATACATAAACTCGGAAAAACTACATGACAGAGTGCAAGTCGGCGCGCAGTTTTATTTAGGAGCGCACCTAAGTGAAATTAGGGGAAGGGAAAGAAAAACTATGGGAAGGCTAAGAAAAACTATGGGAAGGCTAAGAAAAAACTATGGGAAGGCTAAGAAAAACTAGGGGAAGGGAAAGAAAAATTTGAGGAAGGCAAATCAAAATTTGAGGAAGGCAAATTAAAATTTGAAGAAGGCAAATTAAAATTTGAAGAAGGCAAATTAAAATTTGAGGAAGGCAAATTTTAACCGGGTGCGCTCCTAGTTTTAACTGGGTGCGCTCCCAGTTTTTCCTAGGTGCGCTCCTAGTTTTTCTTAGGTGCGCTCCTAACAAGAAATGTTTCTCCATTAATGCCCATTAATTGTTTCATTAAATGTCTCATTAATTTCTGAACATTCGTGCGCTTCGTGTTCCAAAACAAATTAATGGCTTTTTCATGAATCAAATTCATGAACATTAATGTTTCAAAAACTCCCAGCAAGAAATGTTTCTCCATTAATGCCCATTAA
>NZ_JADYUH010000101.1 GCF_021531665.1 Prevotellamassilia timonensis | reverse complement strand
AGTCTCCGGCCTATCCTACACATCCGCTGCCCGGTCACAGCGTTAAGCTGCAGTAAAGGTTCACGGGGTCTTTTCGTCCCATCGCGGGGAATCGGCATCTTCACCGATACTACAATTTCACTGGAATCACGGTCGAGACAGTGTCCGGATCATTACACCATTCGTGCAGGTCGGAACTTACCCGACAAGGAATTTCGCTACCTTAGGACCGTTATAGTTACGGCCGCCGTTTACCGGGGCTTCAATTCGTGCCTTCTCTTGCGATGAGCACTCCTCTTAACCTTCCGGCACCGGGCAGGTGTCAGACTGTATACTGCTTCTTTCGAATTTGCACAGCCCTGTGTTTTTGCTAAACAGTTGCCTGGACCTATTCTCTGCGCCTCACATCGCTGTGAGGACCCCTTATTCCGAAGGTACGGGGTCAATTTGCCTAGTTCCTTAACCGTGAATCTTCCAAGCGCCTTGGTATTTTCTACCCAACTACGTGTGTCCGTTTGCGGTACGGGTGCCGCAGATGTTAAAGCTTAGCGGATTTTCTCGGGAGCATGATTACCTTCGCTATCGGCGCACCCGAAGGATTGCCGTACTGTCAAGTTCGACTCTAAGGGTGGATTTGCCTGCCCTTATCTACGTCTACACTCTTTAACGTGCGTTTCCGTCAGCACGCGGAAGTGTCACTTCTCCGTCTCCACATCGCCACCTGCGCCAGTAACGGAATATTAACCGTTTCTACCATCGGGGGACGCCGTTCGGCTTGCCCTTAGGACCCGACTAACCCCGGGCCGATTAACGTTGCCCGGGAAACCTTAGTCTTTTGGCGAGAGCGCATCTCACGCTCTTTATCGTTACTTATACCTACATTTGCTTTTCATGACGCTCCAACATGGGTCATCCCACATCTTCGGCGCATCATGAATGCTCCCCTACCGATGTGCAAAGCACATCCCGCGGATTCGGCGGCGCGTTTCATACCCGATTATTATCCACGCACAGTCCCTCGACTAGTGAGCTGTTACGCACTCTTTGAATGAATGGCTGCTTCCAAGCCAACATCCTAGCTGTCATGGGGACCGCACTTCGTTAGACTAACTTAACGCGCACTTCGGGGCCTTTGCCGGCGGTCTGGATTCTTCTCCTCTCGGGCACGGACCTTAGCACCCATGCCCTCACTCCCGGGATAAACTTGTGAGCATTCGGAGTTTGTCCGGACTTGATAGGCGGTGAAACCCTCGCATCCGATCAGTCGCTCTACCTCTCACAACCAGTCCCGAGGCTGCACCTAAATGCATTTCGGGGAGTACGAGCTATCTCCAAGTTTGATTGGCCTTTCACTCCTACCCTCACCTCATCCAGAAGCTTTTCAACGCTTATTGGTGCGGTCCTCCATCCGGTGTTACCCGGACTTCAACCTGGACAAGGGTAGATCACTTGGTTTCGCGTCTGCCGCAACGGACTTAACGCCTCGTTAGGACTCGCTTTCGCTTCGGGTGCGTGCATCTTTGCACTTACCCTCGCCGGTCACGGCAACTCGTAGGTTCATTATGCAAAAGGCACGCCGTCACACCATAAAAGGTGCTCCGACCGCTTGTAGGCGTACGGGTTCAGGAACTATTTCACTCCGCTGCGCGCGGTGCTTTTCACCTTTCCCTCACGGTACTGGTTCACTATCGGTCTCTTGCGAGTATTTAGCCTTGGCGGATGGGCCCGCCGGATTCACACAGGATTTCTCGTGTCCCGCGCTACTCAGGATCCTGCTACGCTTCAAATGGCTTCGTGTACCGGCCTATCACCGTCTGCGGAGGAACTTTCCAGAACCTTCCACTCACCATCAGTCTTGCGATGTCGCAGTCCTACAACCCCGCTCATGCCTTGCGACATCAGCGGTTTGGGCTCTTCCCCGGTCGCTCGCCACTACTGGGGGAATCATATTTTATTTTCTCTTCCTACGGGTACTAAGATGTTTCAGTTCCCCGCGTTCGCCTTCCGCATGAGCGGAATGACAGGCCTTCAGCCTGCCGGGTTTTCCCATTCGGACATCTGCGGATCAAGGGTTGTTTGCACCTACCCGCAGCTTTTCGCAGCTTACCACGTCCTTCATCGCCTGCAAGAGCCTAGGCATCCACCGTACGCCCTTTCGTACTTGCTATCACCGCCCGAAGGCGGTGTCTGCTGGAAACCGAGAATCCTATTCTAAGATTCTCAGGCGTCTCATTGTAGTGTATTACCTTTATGCTTTTTCTTATCTTGAAGTGTCTC
>NZ_JADYUH010000100.1 GCF_021531665.1 Prevotellamassilia timonensis | reverse complement strand
AACGATTTCAAAGAACTCCTATTTTATGGCGTCTCGGACGCTGCGTGATTAGCCAATTTTCAACGAACTATTGCATCTTGGTGTATTGTTTTTAATAATCAATACCGACAGGAAGGTCTAAAACTCCATCTGCTGCTGAAACCGACTCCAACAAATGAACGTCGATTATATGTACAAAAAGGACATACCCGAAAGTTGTCTCCGTACATATTTTCTCATCGCGTCAAGGTGGCATCTCGCCATCGTTATATGTCAGTCCCATGCTATTGACCCTGTTTATCGTTTTTATGGGTCGCACACACAGTATGTTGTTATCGCCCTTCAATCTGTCACAACGATTTTAATATGCTGCTCCTTGATGCAGAAAGCAAAGGCTTACTACTACAACTAGTCGCAAAAAGCATAGATTGTTCACGTGCAAAGGTAGAAAAATATCCCAATTATATGATAACAACTGAAAAGAAAATCTTCACAAACCTTAAAATTAATGGAATTAACTAAGAAAATTATCAAAATACCGATTTTTGTATAAAGGATCCGGTATTTTAAACCCTATACATCAAGAGTCTTGGTAAGTTCCTCAATGTACTTGAGTTTGGTGACATCCTCCCACGGAGCATCTTTATCGATTCTCACCTTCTTGTATTTTGAGAGCATTCTGAAGATTTGCTTGTAGGAGTATTTCTTGTTGAGTTCCTTCTTTACGATTTCATTCTTTACCCTCGTTGTGATGATGACGGAAAGGAAGTTGATGAGCTCTGTAGCATACACTCTGTAGTCAGAATGTACATTGACAGTGTCGCGGCCAATTATATTCTTGTAGAGATTGAATAACGTCTCAATCTGCCATCTTTGGGAGTATGCCAGTAAACGGTCAGCGGATCATGGTTCTTCTTCGACTTGAATACAATCAGCCCGAAAAGCGACTTCTTCCCGATGTACTTCTCGCTGTCAAAGGTCTCCTTTTTCTGTGCCTGCTGCACGTAAGCGACTTCCTGCTCGTATGCCATCTTCGGGTCACGAAAAGCATACAGGTACTTGCCGTTGGACATTCTCACTTTCTTGTATAATATGGTGGCATCCGTATATCTCTTTAGGTGTTCAGTAGGATTGTCCATGCCATAGTTCTTGATGAAGGCTGAGTTCTGCTTCAAAGGAATGAGATATGAAAGCCCTTCCATCTTGTCAATCCTCTCAAACAAATCTTCATTATAGAAGCCCTTGTCAAAAATCATCATCCCGTTAACTATCTTGTATTCAACAATGAAATTGTTTATCGATGTTTGGTCAAGCATGTTTCCGGGATAAGGTTTTGCTGCAATTGGTTCCTTCGTCTCAGGATTGAAGGCGTAGAGCAGACTCAGGTCTTTTGAGCCTTTTGTCCTTGCCTTTCTGGAGAACTCTGACATATAACCGTCCTGCGAATTGTAGTTCTTCAGCATTCCGTCAACGACAATGTTCTTGCCGACAAACGCTTCGATCCGGTTCCTCATAAACTCGCATATCATCGAGTAAGCCTGACCTATCTCTTGAAGGAATGCAGAGACCGCATCTTCCGAAAGATGAACACCAGGGATTATTTCGGATGCGAATGAGGTGGCATACTGTAGCAACAATTCCCTATTCTTGATGTCGCCGTAGGCTGCTCTCAACAACGCAATGGTGTATAGTCGCTTTGCATCATTCAAATCCCAGACCCTTGCCAGTTCGTCCAGAAGGTCTTTGCCATGCTTGTTGCATAAGGCCACCTCTCCGTAATCTTTTATGTCGATGGTCTTCTTCCTTGGAGCCTCCGGTTTTCGTTCCACAAATCGTCCGTCTATGATTTCACCCACCGTGCCAATATCTACGGGAACCACTCGATTGCCTACTCGCTTACTTGTGCGCTTGACTACAACGAAGCGTGTTCCACGCTGCTTCACGACGGTGCTACTTGGTCTCTGTGCTGCCAGTATATCTTTGGGAATTGCCATTGTTTTGTATAGTGTGTTTGTTATTTATAACCCTATATAAAGGTACAGGTTCAATATGACATACGCAAGTTTTTGAAGCTGATTACGTGTGTTTTTGTTTGCCTTTAATTTTGTGGCTGGTCAACGGATAATATTGGGGTATTTGGTACGTTTGGACGTAAAACACTGGCAATTATGCTTATTTGTATAGGGGACGGAATACGTAATTCTTTAATATAATATATTTGTATATAATGTTTTATATAACAATAGTTCGTTGAAAATTGGCTAATCACGCAGCGTCCGAGACGCCATAATATAAGAGTTCTTTGAAATCGTTGGTATTTAATAGCCTGTGTGGGCGCTTTCCAGACATGCGAATAAATCTCTG